>JBDTRT010000023.1:0-3513 GCA_039931595.1 Sphingomicrobium sp. | reverse complement strand
TGGGCGGTCACCGCACTCGGCTGGTGATGGATTTTCTTGTCAGTCATCCCCGCACAACGGTCCACGGTAGACGATGTTTCATAGCCGGATGCAGCGCCCAAATTCCAAAAGGCCGCCGCCAATCGGGCGCCAGTCTGTAGAGCGATCGCAAGTAATTCGACGCAAAACTTTCGATCCGTTCACGTTGTAAAGTCAAACTACTATTGTCCGATAGTGGTACGTCATTCACCTTTGATGCATCTATTGGGCGATAGGCACGTTCTTCTAAGCATATGTCGACTTTTTTCGGCAATCTTCGAGGATTTCATTATGACGAGCTTTGGAAAGATTTTGACCAGTGCAGCCGGTCTCGCAATGGCTGTGGGCGCAGCGGCTCCTGTCGCGGCCCAGTCTGTTCCCTATGGCGGCTACAACCCGGGCTACACCAACAACAATAGTGTCGGCGCAGTAATCAATTCGATCCTCGGCGGCGGTCGCTACGGCGTCTACGGCCACGGCAATGACCGGGTCGCCGTCGACCAGTGCGCCCGTGCCACCGAAGCTCGCGTCAGCCGCGACTACCGGTCGAACCGCTACGGCCAATATCCGCAGAACTACAACGACCCGCGCAATGCCAACCATGGTTATGGCTATAACGGTGCGGGCACTGCGCGCGTCGTCGGCATCACCAGCGTCGAGCGCCGCTCAAACGGCCTCAAGGTATCGGGCGTGATCGATTCCGGAATGGGCTACCGTGGCGGCTACTACGGCCAGGGTTACGACCCGCGCTACCAGAACCAGGGCTACGGCAACCAGGGCTACGCTTCTGCCGCGCAGGCCGACCTGCGCTTCACCTGCCGGGTCGATTTCCGCGGCTACGTGTCCAACATCGACATCAAGCGCAACGTGGCCCAGCGACGGGGTTACTAACGCCTGACCTTGAGGGGCGGCATACGCGCGACCGGAAACGGTCGCGCGTATTTTTTTGCGCCCTGCTGAACCGCCGTCACAGGACCGGAATGTCAAAATGGAGCACGTCCTCGCGCACGCCGAGCCGGGAATAGAGCGCGATCGCCGGGTCGTCGCCGCGATCGGCCTGGACGAAGATGACATAGGCACCGCGCGCCGCCGCGACCGCCTTCAGTTCCTCGATCAGCGCGGTTGCGATTCCCCGGCGGCGCCAATCGGCCACCACCGCCAGGTCGTAAATGTAGATTTCGCTACGCTCGCGTTCGAACTTGCGCAGCTCGTAAGCGGCGAGGCCGCCGACGACCGCGTCGGGCCGGTCGGCCGACCCGCCGGCTATTGCAGCCAGCGCGATGAACGCGCCGCTGGCGAGCAGGTCCGTGAGATAATCGGCGCCCGGGCGCGCCGCACCATAGGTTTCGACCTCGTCAAACGCAGCGCCGAATACCGTCAGCATGGCGTTCATCAGTGCCCCATCATCGCGTTCCAGGCGAATGATTCCGAACGCGGGCTGGCATGGGCTAGGCATAGACCTGGCGCCACTGGCCTTCCTCGGCCTCGCGCATCGACTGCAGCAGCCACTCGCGGAAGCGCTTGACCTTGGGCACCATGCGCCGTTCGGGCGGATAGACCAGCCAATAGGCATAGCCCGCGGTCGAGGTCAGCGTGAACGGCTGAACCAGCCGGCCGCTGGCGACGTCGCCATGCCACAGCAGCGGCGTCAGCAAGGCAAAGCCCTGCCCGCCCATCGCCGCATGGCCCTCATTGGCCTGGCTATCGAGGCGGATTCCGCCGCGCGGCCGGTGGCTGTCGAGCGGTACTCCAGCGTCGCGAAACCAGCGCGTCCACCATTCGTCCTGCGGCCCTATCAGCGGCAAATTGGGCAAGTCGGCCGGCTCGAGCTTGCGGCCGAGGTCGCGCTCGAACTTGGCGATGCATTCGGGGCTCGCCATCGGCGTGAAATTGGATTCCATCAGCTTGTGCATTTCGAGCCCGGGCCAGTCGCCAAGGCCGGCGCGGATGGCGACATCCGCCTCGCCCGAGCGCAGGTCGATGGGGTCGTTGCTGGTCGTCATCCGTACCGCGAGGTCGGCATGCTCCATCTGGAAGCCGCCGAGCCGCCACGCCAGCCAGGTATTGGCGAAGGTGTGGGTAGTAGTGACCGTCAGCAGCGATTCGTCTTCCGCTCTCTGGCTGGCGAACGCTCCTTCGATCGAATCGAACGCCTGGCTCAGGATCGGCAGCAGCCGCTGGCCGAGCGGGGTCAGCCGCGCGCGGCCTTTCTCGCGGACGAACAGGGCCGCCCCAAGCCGTTCTTCAAGCGCCTTGACCTGATAGGATATCGCCGCCTGGGTCAGCCCGAGTTCGGCCGCCGCCGCGGTGAAGTTCTCGGTTCGCGCGGCCGCTTCGAAGGCGCGCACCGCGGGCATCGGGGGAAGCTGTCGCACTGGACCTCTCGATCGCCTTGGCCAATCCCAATTTCGCCGTCACCTATAAGCCTGACTTATCGACCCTGTCGAGCGTTTGATTGGCGCAACGAGCGCCCCGGACTTACATCATTGTTCACCGCCGGCGGAGAGTTTTCTTCCCCTCCCCAACCCCCGCCGGCGGCCCAACCTGAGGAAAGGAAAAGGTGGACATGGCTTATGGACTAAACCGCGAGCTGTTCGTTGAGAACGGCCCCGCTGTAACCGCTGCTGGATCGCAGTCGCCCCGTTCCTCAACGGTTTATCGGGCGTGGGGCGATCTCAGCCAGGAATTGCGCCTCGCCGTCGTCGAGCGCGCGCTCCGGCCAGCCAACGACCAGTTCGACGAATATCCGCTGGCGCTCTGAGACGCCCCCGAAACGTCGGTGATGAAAGGATTTTCAACATGATCGACCAGAATTTCGACCGCACCTACCAAGCCGGCCGAGCCGAACTCAACGCCGGCCTCGACCGCGCTTTCCATCATCTCGGGAGCACCATCGGCAAGAGCCTGGCCGTGCTTCACCGGATCGAATGGAGCGCGCCTTGGAGCGGCCATTCAACCACCACCCAGCGCGGCTGACGCCGTGGTGACCAGCTGGTGAGGAGCGCGGCCCAAGCACGCACCGCGCTCCTCGCCTTCCTTTTTTGAATGAATCCCTCATCCCCACGGAGGCAGCAGGCGCTAGACAGCTAATTACCGCGGATAATTGCGGCTCGGCGACGGCTCGCCTATAGCCCGCGCTCCCACCGTCCGCCGGAGTGAAGCGCAACAATATGGTCCGCCGCCGCCAGATCTACGAAGGTAAAGCCAAGATCCTCTACGAGGGTCCGGAGCCCGGAACGCTGATCCAATATTTCAAGGACGACGCGACCGCGTTCAACGCCCAGAAGCGCGGCACCATTGCCGGCAAGGGTGTGCTCAACAACCGCATATCCGAGCACATTTTCACCGCCTTGAAGGCGATCGGCGTGCCGACCCATTTCATCCGCCGCCTCAACATGCGCGAGCAGCTCATCCGCCAGGTCGAGATCGTGCCGATCGAGGTGGTCGTGCGCAACGTCGCCGCCGGCTCGCTGTCGAAGCGCCTCGGGATCGAGG
>JBDTRT010000022.1:0-2874 GCA_039931595.1 Sphingomicrobium sp. | reverse complement strand
GACCAGCATGAACAGGGTCGATCGCGGCAGATGGAAGTTGGTGATCAGACCATCGACCGCCTTGAAGCGATAGCCCGGGGTGATGAAGATCGCGGTATCGCCCTCGAACGGGCCGATCTGGCCATCCGCCCCGGCCGCGCTTTCAACCAGCCGCAGCGAGGTCGTGCCGACCGCGATCAGCCGCCCGCCCCGCGCCCGCACGGCATTGAGCCGAGTGGCCGTCGTCGCGTCGATCCGGCCCCATTCGGCGTGCATCCGGTGCTCGGCGACGGTGTCGGCCTTGACCGGCAAAAAGGTCCCCGCGCCGACATGCAGCGTCAGCGTCTCGCTGGCGATGCCGCGCTCGGCCAGCGCCTCGAGCAAGCGCGGCGTGAAATGGAGCGCCGCGGTCGGCGCCGCGACCGCCCCTTCCTCGCGCGCGAACATCGTCTGGTAATCGGCGCGGTCAGCCTCGTCCGCCGGCCGGCGCGAGGCGATGTACGGCGGCAGCGGCATGGTCCCGGCGCGCTGGACCAGTTGCTCGACCGGCTCGTCGCCGTGGAACTGGAGCAGGAACGCGCCGTCGTCGCCGCGCTGGACCGCAGAGGCCGCTACCCCGTCGCCGAAATCGACCTTGTCGCCGACGTGCAGCCGCCGCGCGTTGCGCACGAACGACCACCACGTCCGCGGCCCCTCACGCTTGTGCAGCGTAGCGCCGATCTTGGCCTCGCCGCGCCGCCCCTCGAGCTGCGCCGGAATGACCTTGGTGTCGTTGAACAGCAGCACGTCGCCGGCCCGCAACAACCCCGGCAGGTCGAGCACGCCATGGTCGGAGATCGCCGCGCCCGCGACCTCCAACAGCCGCGCCGAATCGCGCGGCCTCGCCGGGCGTAAGGCTATTCTATCAGTGGGAAGCTCGAAATCGAAAAGGTCGACGCGCATCAGCCGCCGGCCGGCGCCACCGGCGGGAGCTCGGGAAGGGCGGCCGGCGCCGGCGCGACCGCCGTCACCGGTGCCTGGCCGGGCGCATCGCCCAGCGTCGCCGAGAGGATCTTGGTCGGATCGGCCGGCGGTTCGCCGACCGCGATCCGGTCGACCGCGTCCATGCCCGAGATCACCCGCCCGAACACGGTGTATTTGCCCCACAGCGCGATGTTGGGCGAGAACATGATGAAGAACTGGCTGTTGGCCGAATTGGGATCTTCGGTCCGCGCTGCAGCGACGATCCCGCGCATGTAGGGGATGGTGGTGAACTCGGCCTTGAGGTCGGGCAATTCGGAGCCGCCGCCACCGGTCCCCTGGGGGTCGCCGCCCTGGGCCATGAAGCCGGGCACGACGCGGTGGAACGCCAGGCCGTTGTAGAAACCGCGGCGGACCAGCGTCTGGATGCGCTCGACGTGGGCCGGTGCGGCATCGGGCCGAAGCTGGATCACGACCGTTCCGCCGTTCGACAGCACCAGCGTCAGCCGGTTGGACGGATTGGCGGTCACCGCGGCCGGCGGCAGGATGCTCGCCGGCACCGCTGCCGGAGTTGGGATGGCAGCGTCTTCGGGAGCTGCCGCCAAGGGCGTTGCAAAGGCCATCGCAAGAGCCGCAAACGGCAATGTCATCAACGCTTTAAGCATCAAACCTCCACTCCCCGAAACGCCGCCGCAACTAGCGCGGTGCGCCACCCCGCGCTAGCCCTTTCGGCGGCTCGCGAGATGGTTGGCGACATCGACCGCAACCGCCGGCGGCACGAATTTTTCGATCGCCCCGCCATAGCGCGCGATTTCCTTGACCAGCCGCGACGCGATCGGCTGCAGCGACACGTCGGCCATCAGGAAGACGGTCTCGATCTTGTCGTTCAATTGCTGGTTCATGCCGGCCATCTGATACTCATATTCGAAGTCGGACACCGCCCGCAGGCCGCGCAGGATCAGTAACGCGCCCTCGCGCACCGCAAAGTCCATCAGCAGCGAATCGAATTCGACCACCGAAATGTCGCCGGCGATGTCGGCGACCTCGCGCCGGACCATGACGAGCCGCTCGGCGATCGAGAACATCGGCTCCTTCGACGGGTTGGTCGTCACCCCGATCACCAATTTGTCGACCAGATGTGCCCCGCGGCGGACGATATCGAGATGGCCCAGAGTGATCGGGTCGAAGGTTCCGGGGTAAACCCCGACGCGGTGCGCAGCCATGGTCAATGGTTCCGTTCTATTGCGAAGCGGGCGATGGCGCGCAGCAGGTCGGCTTCGTGGCCGTGATCGCCAAGATGTTCGACCGCCTGCTCGACCAGCAGTTGGGCCTGTTGCCGCGCCCGCTCTTCGCCGAGCAAGGAGACGAAGGTCGCCTTGCCGGCGTGGGCGTCCTTGCCGGTGCGCTTGCCGGCGGCGGCTTCGTCGCCGCTGTGGTCGATCAGATCGTCGGCAATCTGGAACGCCAGCCCGATGTTGCGTGCATAGCCGCGATAGGGCGTCCGCGCCGGCTCGGCGACCCGCGCCATGATGCACGCCGCCTCGACCGAATATTCGATCAGCGCGCCGGTTTTCAATTGCTGCAGCCGGGTGATCGCCGGCAAGTCGAGCTCCTGCCCTTCGGCCACCAGGTCCATCATCTGCCCGCCGGCCATGCCCGACGGCCCGGCCGCGCGGGCCAGCTCGAACACCAGGTCGGAGCGGACGTGCGGGTCCTCGTGGGTCGCGGGATGGGCAAGGATCTCGAACGCAAGCGCGTGGAGGCTGTCGCCGGCGAGCACGGCTTCGGCTTCGCCAAACGCCTTGTGGACGGTCGGCTTGCCGCGCCGCAAATCGTCATTGTCCATGCACGGCAAATCGTCGTGGATCAGCGAGTAGACATGGATCGCCTCGATCGCCGCGCCGACCCGCAGCGCCCGCTCGGGATCGATCGCGA
>JBDTRT010000021.1:0-11545 GCA_039931595.1 Sphingomicrobium sp. | reverse complement strand
CCCTGCCCGTCGAGGCCGCCGGGGACCGACATCGCGGGCAGCCCGGCGAGGCTGGCGGGCACCGCGAAAACGTCGTTGAGATACATCGCCAGCGGGTCGCTCATCTTCTCGCCGATGCCGAACGCCGCCGACGGCGCGGTCGGGGTCAGGATCACGTCGCACTGCTCGAACGCCTACGCGAAATCGCGCTTGATCAGCGTGCGGACCTTCTGCGCCTTGTTGAAGTAAGCGTCGTAGAAGCCCGCCGACAGCACATAGGTGCCGATCATGATGCGGCGCTTGACCTCGGCGCCGAAGCCGGCGGCGCGGGTCGCGGCGTACATGCCGTCGAGCGCGGTGCCCTGCCCCGCCTCGCCGATCTCGCGCAGGCCGTAGCGGACGCCGTCATAGCGGGCGAGGTTGGACGAGGCCTCGGCCGGCGCGATGATGTAATAAGTCGGAAGCGCATATTTGGTGTGCGGCAGGCTAATCTCGACGATCTCGGCCCCGGCATCCTTGAGCCATTTAATGCCGCGCTCCCACAGCGCGTTGATCTCGGCGGGGACACCGTCGATCCGATATTCCCTCGGGATTCCGACCCTCTTGCCCGTCATGTCGCTCGACAGACCGGCTTCCCACTGAGGCACCGGAATATCGAGCGAGGTCGAATCCTTGGGGTCGAAGCCGCACATCGCCTCGAGCAGGATGGCGCAGTCACGCACCGTCCGCGCCATCGCCCCGGCCTGGTCGAGCGACGAAGCGAACGACACGATCCCCCAGCGCGAGCAGCGGCCGTAGGTCGGCTTGATGCCGGCGATGCCGGTGAACGCCGCCGGCTGGCGGATCGAGCCGCCGGTGTCGGTACCGGTGGCGCCTGGAACAATTCCGGCCGCGACCGCCGCCGCCGAACCGCCAGACGAGCCGCCCGGGGTCAGCGCGGCATTGCCGCCGTCATTGCGCTTCCATGGCGAAATCACCGGGCCGTAAGCGCTGGTTTCGTTCGATGAGCCCATGGCGAACTCGTCCATGTTCAACTTGCCCAGCATCCCCGCCCCGGCGCGGCGGAGACTGCCGCTGACGGTCGATTCATAAGGCGGCTTGAAGCCCTTGAGGATGTTGCTGCCGGCGGTGGTCGCGACGCCCTTGGTCGCGAACAGGTCCTTGATGCCGAGCGGGATTCCGGCGAGCGCTCCAAGGTCGCCCTTGCTGCGCCCCGCGTCCGCAGCGTCGGCCGCGGCGAGTGCGTCTTCAGGAGTTTCGACAGTAAAGGCATTGAGCGCTCGAGCGCCCGCGACGGCGGCATTGAACGCCTCGGCCACTTCGCGCGCACTGAACTTGCCGCCGCTCATGCCGTCGCGGAGCTCGGCAATCGTCTTGCTGGTCAGCGACACTATTCGATCACCTTGGGCACCGCGAAGAAGCCGTGCTCGGCATCCGGCGCATTGGCCAGCACAGCGTCGCGGCAATCGCCGTCGGTCACGGCGTCGTCGCGCAGCCGCAATTTCTGGTCGATCACCGCGGTCAGCGGCTCGACGCCGTCGGTATCGACCTCGGACAGCTGGTCGACCCAGCCGATGATAGCGTTCAGTTCGGGCACCAGCGCAGCGATCTCGGCATCGCTCATGGCAATGCGGGCGAGCTTGGCGACGTGGCGCACCTGGTCGGCGTTGACGGACATGGTGGCGCGGCTAGCAGCCGGGCGCGAGGCCTTCAACCGCCTTGCCGCCGCTTCCTCTGTTGCCCAAGGCGCCGCACCCCAATAGGGCCGCGACAATGTGTGCCCGCCGCTTCCTGTTCGTGGTCTTCCTGCTGACCCTGCTGGTCGTCGCCGGCGCGGTGGCGATCTTCCAGTTCGGCGACAAGGTGCTGATCCGAAGCGCGACGCCGACCGGCCATTTCACCGCGCCGCCAGTCGACAGCGGCCCGGATTATGCCAGCGACGTCTCGTGGCTCGCGCGCCCGGCAATGGCCGACGACCCATCGCGCTGGCTGCCCGATGGATTTGCCGCGACCGCAGACGCGCCCGCGGCGATCTTTTACATCCACCCGACCACTTATCTCGAGCGTGATCACTGGAATGCACCGCTGAGCGGCAACCGCGACAGCGATTACCGCGCCGGGCTGTTCGTCCAGAGCCAGGCGAGCGCGCTGACGTCCGCCGGGCGAGTGTGGGCGCCGCGCTATCGCCAGGCCGCGTTCGGCGCGTTTCTGCTCAAGGATCAGGACGCCACCGCGGCGCTCGACCTAGCCTATGGCGATGTCCGCGCGGCGTTCGACGCGTTCGTCAAGCAAGTGCCGCCCAACCAGCCGATCATCCTTGCCGGCCACAGCCAGGGCGCGCTGCACCTGATGCGATTGTTGAAGGAGCGCGTCGCGGGCACGCCGCTGCAGAAGCGGATCGCCGCCGCTTATGTCGTCGGCTGGCCGCTCAGCGTCGCCGCAGATGTCCCCGCGCTCGGCCTGCCGGTGTGCACCGCGCCCGACCAGGCCAGCTGCCTGCTGTCATGGTTGAGCTTCGCCGCGCCGGCCAACCCCGAACTGGTCACCGACGCCTACCAAGGCTCGGCCGGGCTGGCCGGCGGCACGCGCCAGCGCGGCGACATCCTGTGCGTCAATCCGCTGACCGGCACACGCGATGGCGCTGCTCGGCCCGAGGCCAATCCGGGCACTCTGGTGCCGAGCGCGGACCTGGCCTCGGCCACGCTCGCCGCGGGCCAGGTCGGCGCGCATTGCGACAATGGACTGCTGATCCTCGACGGCGCGATCCCGGCGCTCGGCCCGTTCGTGCTGCCCGGCAATAATTACCACGTTTACGACTATGCGCTGTTCTGGGGCGCGATCCGCGCCGATGCGGCACGGCGGGTGGCGGCGTGGCGGCCCTGATCGTCCATTCCGCGGCGGACTTCGCGGCGGCGCTGCAAGGCGGCGGCAAGCTTGGCGGGCTCGACGTAGGAACCAAGACTATCGGCCTCGCCATTTGCGATGCGCAATGGCATTTCGCCGGCCCGTGCGAGACCATCAAGCGGACCAAGTTCACCGCCGACCTCGCCGCGCTGGCGGCGTTTGCGAAACGCGAACATATCGTCGGTCTGGTGGTCGGGCTGCCGCTCAACATGGACGGGAGCGATTCACCCCGCACCCAATCGGTCCGGGCCTTCGCCCGCAACCTGTTGCCGCTCGGGCTTCCGCTGCTGCTGTGGGACGAACGCTGGTCGACCACCGCGGTCGAGCGGGCGATGGTTGCCGCCGACGTCAGCCGGGCCAAGCGCGCAATAGCGATCGACAAGCTTGCGGCCGCCCACATCCTCCAGGGCGCGATCGATGCGCTGGTCAATGTAGCCGGGCCGGAATAAGCCGTCGCCTCGTGGACTTACTTTCAATCGACTCGCTGACCGATGCGCAGGTTGAAACCCTGCTCGACGAGGGACTGCGCTGGGCCGAGCTGCAGCGGGCCGGGCGCGATGTCCACGCCCCGCTCGAAGGCCGGATCGTGGTCAATCTGTTCTTCGAGAATTCGACCCGGACATTGATGTCCTTCTCGCTCGCCGCGCTGCGCCTCGGAGCGCAGGTGGTGACGCTGCCGGTCGAACAGTCATCGGCCAAGAAGGGCGAGACGCTCGACGACACCGCGCGAACCCTGAACGCGATGCGGCCCGATGCGCTAGTCGTGCGCCATCACGACAATGGCGCCGCCCAGGTGATGGCGCTGATCATGGACTGCCCGGTGATCAACGCCGGCGACGGCACCAACGAGCATCCGACCCAAGCGCTGCTCGACGCGCTGACCATCCGCACCCACTTCGGCCAGATCGAAGACCTCAAGGTCGCGATCTGCGGCGACATCCGCCACAGCCGGGTTGCCCGGTCCAACGCCAAATTGCTTCCCCGACTCGGCGCCGAGGTGCGGCTTGCCGGGCCGCCTGCCCTGCTCCCGGCCGACTATCACGGCTCGGGCAGCATCGACGAAGCGATCGCCGGCGCTGACGTGATCATGATGCTGCGGGTCCAGCGCGAGCGGCTCGAAAATGAGCTGGGCGACGCGCCGGGCGAATATCTCGCGCACTATGGGCTGACCCGCGAGCGGCTCCGGAGCGCCGCACCCGATGCGGTCGTGATGCACCCGGGACCGATGAACCGCGGGATCGAGATCGACAGCGCGGTGGCCGACGATCCGCGTTGCTCGCTGATTGCACTTCAGGTCGAACTGGGCGTGGCCATGCGCATGGCCTGCCTCGATTTCCTGGTCGCCTAGGACTTCGCCAAAGCTTCGCCTAGCGCGAAGCGACCTGGACCGGAGCGTCGCCCGCGACCGAGCGCACGAAGCAGCTTCCGCCCGAACGGCGCAGCGTCACGCACAAATTCTTGGCCTGGTCGGAGCTATCGAAGCCGTGCACCGACAGGCGGTAGACCACGCCCTTGGGACTGTTGAAGCGCGCGCTCATTGGAGAATAGGCCCGCAGCGCCGCAAAGCGGTGAGCGGCGGCACTCCACGCGGATACGACCCGCTGCGGCGTGCCGTAGGCGCCAAGCTGCACGACCGAAGACGACTTGCCGGTCGAGCGCGGCATCGACGCACGCACGAGTTGGCCGCGCGAGGCGGATTTTTTCGCGACCTGCGGGCGGTGAGCGAAGGCGGCCATCGCTGCAAAAGCGGCCGGCGCGTCGGGCGCCGAGGCCGCGGCGGCGGCGATCATCACTGCAACCGGCTGCGGTTGGGGTGCCGGCTCGGCGGTCGGTGCCAAAGCATCGCGCTCGGCCGGCCGTGGCGGCGGCGGCGGCGAAGCGTCCGCGGCCTGATAATCGAGGGTCGGTTGCGCAGCGGCCGCGACCCGCGGCGACAGCGGCGATGGCGCAAAGGCCGGGTCCGACGGCGGCGCAAGCGCGGCGACCGGCTGCTGCTCAAATTGGGTATAGGCCTGCGGCTGAGGGGCAGCGACCGGCGCGGCTTGCGCGACACGGGTATTGACCGGGGTCAGTGCCAGGCGGACCGGCTGGCCAGGGTCGGACAGCACGGGAGTAACGCCGGTCAGGGCAGCGACCTGGTCGGACGCGCCATGCGGCTTGGCGAAGGTCATCCACTGCTGGATCCGGGCGTCGACCAGGTCGGCGGAAAGATCCTGCGCGGCAATGGTGCGGGCGGCGTCCCAATCGCCCGAGAGGGCATGGGCCAACGCCAAATTCTGGCGCAGGCGCGAGTCGGCATCGGGTGCACGAGCCGCCGCTTCAAGGACGTTGGCCGCTTCCTCCGGCCGGCCGGCGAGCGCCAGCGCAAGGCCGTAGTCGGACGGGTCGAGCACGTCGCGCGAAGCCTCCAGCACCGACAGCGCCTCGGCATTGCGGCCCTGGGCGATCGTCACCAGCACGCGCTTGAGCACCACTTGCGGCTGGTTGGGCACCAGCGACAGCGAATCGCGATAGGCCGATTCAGCCGAAGCGAAGCGGCCGGCGCCAAAGTAAGCGTGGCCGAGCAGAGCGCGGAAGCCGGCGTCGCGCGGGCTGTTGGCAACCGCCCGCTCGGCATAAGTGGCGGCGGTCGTGTAATCCTTGGCATTGAGCGCCATCAGCGCCTTCGTCGCGAGACCGATGTTGCCGGTGTCGACCTTGCCGCCAAAAATGGAGGCGCTGCGCGTCGCGGACTGCGGAGCGGCGCAGCCCGCGATGACCGTGGCCATGGCGATTGCCGAGAGAGCAGGACCGAAGCGGAGCGAATTGTCCATTACATTATCCCTTGCGGTTGGCCTTTGCGGCCATGGCGTTGAGCTCCGGCATGGAGTTCAACAGCGCGTCGAGTGCGTCGGTGACGATCATCTGGGCCGAGCGCCCGTCGACGGCGCAGGCGAGACGAAGCTTGAGGTGCCGTTCCGGGTCGAGACGGAGCGTGAACGCCGCCTTGGCCTTGCTGCCCGGAGCAGCACGCGGCGTCCGCACCTGGCGGAGCGCCGGAGCAGTTGCCGGGGCAGCGACCGGAGGAGCAACCGGAAGACCGACCGGATCGACGATCTGAACCCGGGCCGGAGCCACCGCCTCGACCAGCGGCGACAGGTCCTCGGCCGATTCCGGATCGAACAGCTCGGCGGTCTCGTCGAGCTCTTCGCCTTCTTCGGTCAGGTCGTCGGTAGCATTGAGGCGGCCGGTGATTTCGGCCTGCTGGCTATGGACCGGCGAATGCACCGGGGTCAGCGCGCCAACCGGGTTGCGCAGCGGTTGCGCCTCGAATTCTTCGCCGAACGCGTCATGAGTCTCGTCGCGCAGCGGTGCAGTGACCGGCCGCGGCGGCTCGAAGCCCATGTCGTCCCAGCCGAGATCCTCGAGCGCGCCGCCGCCCTGGCCGAAGCCCTGCGGCCGCATCGCCGGACGAGCCGCGCCCTTGCGCGCGAGCAAGCCCGAAGAGAGCGACGCGAAAACCTTGGGTTCGCTTTTCACGTTGGGTCCGCTTTTCACTTCGCGTTTCCCTTACTGGCCGGCCACGCGGCGGCCGAAGCCGCCGACCGGGCGAGGTGCGTTTTGAGCCGTTGCTCCAGGGGCCGCGAATACTGTCCGGCGGAAATTCTTTTCGAGGCGATCGGAGATGTAGTCCCACAGCTCGACCACTTCGCGTGCCGACCGGCCGTTGGGGTCGACTTCCATCACCGTGCGGCCATCGATCATCGAGGCTGCAAAATCGGTCCGGTGATGGATCGTGACCGGAGCCACGGTGCCATGCTGCGACAGCGCAACCGCCGCCTCATACGTGATCTTGGCCTTGGGCGTGGCGCCGTTGACGACGAACAGCAAAGGCTTGCCGGCGCGGTCGCACAAATCAACCGTGGCGCCGACGGCGCGCAGATCGTGCGGGCTCGGCCGGGTCGGAATGACGATCAGTTCGCCGACTGCAATCACGCTCTGGATGGCCATGGTGATCGCCGGCGGCGTATCGATGACGGCCAGGCGGAACCCTTGTTGGCGGAGCACCTCGAGGTCTGACGCGAGGCGCGCGACTGTGGTTTGGGCGAAGGCCGGCATGTCGGCCTGGCGTTCGTTCCACCAGTCGGCGAGGCTGCCCTGCGGATCGATGTCGATAAGGACGACCGGGCCGGCACCGGCCAGCTGCGCCTGCACCGCGAGATGTCCGGACAGGGTCGTTTTACCCGACCCGCCCTTCTGCGATGCCATTGCCAGAACGCGCATTCGTTTCCCCCGCCCAGTAACCTGCGTTGAATGGCGGGAGTGACACTCAAGGCTCTAAAATCTGGTTAACGGTTGGACGACCTTTTGCTCGTACGAAAGCAGCAGTAAGTAGTGAGCGATGGGGAAAACCATGTTGAACTTCGGACTTGTAGCATTTGCCTTGGCGGTCTCCGGCGCGGTCCCAAGCGTCGGCCAGGCGCGGTCGGACAAACCCGCCGCCGAAGCCGCGCCGCGCGACGATTATGTCGCTTCGGTGGTCGTCTGGCGCCCGCTGGCCGAAGCCGGCGATGCCGACGCCGCGTTCAATCTCGGCCAGGCCTATCGGCTCGGGCGCGGCGTCAAGGCCAACCCGGCCGAGGCGCAGACCTGGTTCGAGCGGGCTGCGCGCAAGGGCCACATCGAGGCCCAGACGACGCTCGGCCTGATGCTTTATGAAATGGGCAACCGGGTCGCTGCGCTGCGCTGGCTCAAGATGGCGGCGGCGCAGGGTGAACCGCGTGCGCTGCTCATCTACGGAACCGCTTTGTACAACGGCGACGCGGTCGTGCGCGATCCGGTGCTCGGCTATGCTTACGTCAGCCGCGCCGCGGCGCAGGGGCTCGGGCCAGCCCAGCGAACCTTAGCCGAAATGGATCATGTTCTGCCGCGCGAGGAGCGTCAGCAGGGTCTGGCCTTGGCCCAGCCCAAGCCGACCATCATCAAGGTCACCGCCAACCCGGCCGAGCAGCCGGTCGCCGCCAGGCCCGAGAGCAAACCGGCAGCCAAACTCGCGCTCGCCAAGCCGGCCCCCGCCCTGCCGCTTGAGATTGCACCGGCGGCGCCGGCGGCAGCGGCCGCTCAAACCGTCGGCAAGCCGGTCGGCGAGTGGCGTATCCAGCTCGGCGCTTTTTCCAAGCGCGCGTCGGCCGAAGGCTTGTTCGCCAATCTGTCGGGCGTAGCGCCGCTCGCCGGACGCCAGCCATATTATGTCGACGCTGGAGCGGTCACCCGGCTGCAGGCCGGTCCGTTCGAGAACCGCGCCGCGGCCACAGCGGCCTGCACCGCTTTGTCCCGGCAGGGGCAACCCTGCTTTCCGGTGGCGGCCAAATAGGCCTTATTCGACCACCCATTCGCGCCGGGGAATGCCCTGCGCCCACAGCAATGCATCGAGGCCGTGGTGGTCGAGGCACGCGTCGGCGGCTTCGGCCAGCACCGGCTTGGCGCGGTAGGCGATGCCGAGCCCGGCTTCCTCGATCACCGGCCGGTCGTTGGCGCCATCGCCGACCGCGAGCACGTCAGGCGCCGCCAGACCGAGCTCGTCGCGGGCTTCGATCAGCGCGGCGCGCTTGGCCGCTGCATCGACGATCGGCAGCCCCACCTCGCCGGTCAGTTTGCCCTGTTCGATCCCGAGACGATTGGCGCGGACCCGGTCGAAGCCGACATCCCGCGCAACCGGCTCGGCAAATGGCAGGAAACCGCCCGAGACCAACAGACAGGTCGCGCCATAAGTACGCATGGTCCGCACCAGGGTGACCGCGCCGGGGCTGTGACGGACCCGCTCGGCGAGGCAGCGGGCGATGGTTGCTTCGGGCAGCCCGGCGAGCAAAGCGACCCGCTCGCGCAGCGCCGCCGCGAAGTCGAGCTGGCCCTGCATCGCCCGCTCGGTGATCGCGGCGATCTCGACCTTTAGCCCGGCATAATCAGCCAGCTCGTCGATGCACTCCTGCTCGATGATGGTCGAATCCATGTCAGCCACCAGCAGCCGCTTGCGGCGCGGCGCGGCGGGCTGGACGACGACGTCGACCTGGGGCAGTCCGCCGAGCACCCAGCGCGCCGCCTTATACTCAGCCGAGAAGCGGAGGTCGGCGGCGTCGCCATCATCGATCCAGCCGGCAAAGTCGGCCGCCGGGTCGATCTCGCGCAGCAGACCCAGCGCGCGCTCGACCAGCCTGTCATCGAGCCGCCCGGCTGCTATCAGCGTCGCAATGCCACCGTCCACGTCGCGTCCTCCAGTCGCCCTCATTGCCGGTCCGACCGCGAGCGGCAAGTCGGCGCTCGCGCTCGAGCTGGCCGAACGCAGCGGCGGGGTGATCGTCAATGCTGACAGCGCCCAGCTCTATCGCGACCTGCCGATCGTCAGCGCCGCACCGAGCGCCGAGGACCGCAGCCGCGCCGAGCACCGGCTGTATGGCGTGATCGATGGCGCCACGGCGTGCTCGGCGGCGGATTGGGCAAAGCTTGCGCGGGAAACGATCGAAGAAGTCCACGGCTATGATAAGATGGCGATATTGGTCGGCGGCACCGGCCTTTATTTACGTACCCTTCTCAATGGCATAGCGCCGATTCCGGCGATCGACCCGGCCATTCGGGAAGCGGTCCGCGCAGCCAGCGTCGAAGCCAATCGCGCGCGCCTGATCGAGCTCGATCCCGAAGCGGCGGCGCGGCTCAACTCGGCCGATGCGCTGCGTACCGCGCGCGCGCTCGAGGTGGTGGTGTCGACCGGAACGCCGCTCGGCCAATGGCACAACCAGCGCCACGGCGGCATCGCCGGCCAGATCACGCTCAAGCCGCTGATCCTGCTGCCGCCGCGCGACTGGCTCTATGCGCGGTGCGACCAGCGCTTCAGCGCGATGATCGAACACGGCGCAATCGACGAGGTCCGGACGCTGCTCGGCCGCGGTCTCGACCCAGCCCTGCCGGTGATGCGCGCGATCGGGGTGCGCGAGATCGCCGCCTTGCTGTCGGGCGAGAGCGACCGCGCCGAAGCGATCGCGAGCGGCCAGCAGGCGACCCGCAATTACGCCAAGCGCCAATATACCTGGTTTACCCATCAGCCGCCGGCCGATTGGCCGCGATTCACGCAAATCCCAGGCCAAGCGGCGCTGGAACTGCTCGCGGCGAGCGCCTAACCCAGCGCGATGGACCTGCTGCGCGACGCCGACATCGACCCCTCACCGCTCGCCGGCAAGCGGGTGGCGATCATCGGCTTCGGCAATCAGGGCAGAGCCCAGGCGCTCAACCTCAAAGACAGCGGGATCGACGTCGTGGTCGGCCTGCGTGGTGGGTCGTCGAGCTCGACCGAGGCGCAAGGCCACGGGCTCGAGGTTGCGCTGGTCGAGCGGGCGGCGGCCTCGGCCGAGGTCGTCATGCTGCTCGCGCCCGACGAAATCATGGGCGCGCTCTATCGCGAGATCGAGCCGCACCTGCGCCCCGGCGCGGCGCTTGGCTTCAGCCACGGCCTCGCGATCCACTTCAAGCTGATCGCGCCGCGCGATGACCTCGATGTGCTGATGGTCGCGCCCAAGGGCCCGGGCAGCGCGCTGCGTACGCTCTACCAGGACGGCCAGG
This sequence comes from Sphingomicrobium sp., assembly GCA_039931595.1. GTDB lineage: Bacteria > Pseudomonadota > Alphaproteobacteria > Sphingomonadales > Sphingomonadaceae > Sphingomicrobium. Next base: position 1,072 of record JBDTRT010000021.1, on the reverse strand, counting down.
GAATGATCGGCTTGTGGGCGGTGGCGCAGGACCCCAGCGGCGCGGCGCGCGAGCTCGCCCTCGCCTACGGCAAAGCAATTGGCTGCGCGCGCGAAGGCCTGATCGCGTCGAGCTTCGCCGAGGAATGCGAAGCCGATCTGTTCAACGAAGGCGCGGTGGTGTGGGGCGCGGTGCCCGAAATCCTGATCGCCGGGTTCGACACTCTGGTCGCCGGCGGCGTTTCCCCGCAAGTCGCCTATCTCGAGTGCGTCGGCGAACTGAAGCTGATCGCCGGGCTGATCGAAGCACGCGGCATCGCCGGCATGCGCGAGGCGATTTCCAACACCGCCGAGCTGGGCGCGACGCTCGGCGGGCGGCGGATCGTGGATGCCGGGGTGCGCCAGCGGATGGCGGATATGCTGGCCGAGATCCGCGCCGGGCGCTTTGCCGAGCAACTCACGCGTGAGGAAGCGGACGGCTATCCGCGGCTCGAGCATGCGCGCGCCAGGGCACGCGAACTGCCGGTCGAGCAGGCATTCCGCTCGCTGCAGCCCGAAGGCTAGCCGACGGCCTCGTCGGATAACGCCGGGCGATCCCCGACCGAAGCTCGCTCGAGATAGGCGCGTTGCAGCTGGCGATGAGCTTCGGCGGCGGCGGCGTCGGTGGCGGCCAGCGCGCGATCAAGCTCCTCGGCGGCGCGCACCGCGAAATAGACGCGGTCTTTCTGGTTCATGGCCCGGTTCCTCTCCCTGGCCCCAAGCCATAACAGGATCGGCGGTGAATGTCGCCCCGCCCCGCTTGCTCAGGCGATTGCGCCCCCGGGCTCAGGCGATTGCGCGAACCCCGCTCATCCCGGCGGCGACCCCGGCGATCGCCAGCAGCACCGAAACCAGCACATAAGCCAGCGCCGGCCCGGGCTCGCCGCGCTGCCACAGCGCGACCGCGTCGACGCTGAACGCGGAAAAAGTGGTGAAGCCGCCGAGCAGGCCGGTCATCAGGAACAGCGAGGCCGGTTCCGCGCCGCCCGCGCCGCGCGCCAGAATCCACCCGGCGAGCGCGCCCGCGGCGACCCCGCCGAGGACGTTGACCGCCA
>JBDTRT010000020.1:0-19635 GCA_039931595.1 Sphingomicrobium sp. | reverse complement strand
CTTCGTCGCGGAAGCACGGCGCGATCTGGAAATAGCGGTCGAAGCCGGCGACCATGATCAGCTGCTTGAACATCTGTGGCGCCTGCGGCAGCGCGTAGAACTTGCCCGGGTGAACCCGGCTCGGCACCAGATAGTCGCGCGCGCCTTCGGGCGAGCTGGCGGTCAGTATCGGCGTCTGGAATTCGAAAAAGCCCTGGTCGATCATCCGCCGGCGGATCGAGGCGATGACCGACGAACGCAGCATGATGTTGTGGTGGAGCCGCTCGCGCCTCAGATCAAGATAGCGGTATTTGAGCCGGATTTCCTCGGGATAATCGGCCTCGCCGGCGACCGGCATCGGCAATTCGGCGGCGGACGACTGGACGACGACCTCGCCGGCAATGACCTCGATATCGCCGGTGGCGAGCTTGGAATTGACCGCCCCGCCCTCGCGCGCAACCACTTCGCCGCTGACCGTGACGACCGATTCGACCCTGAGCGAGTCGAGCAGGCGCAGCGCCTCACTGCCGGCGCGGGCAACGATCTGGGTCAGTCCGTGATGATCGCGCAGGTCGACGAACAGCACGCCGCCATGGTCGCGCTTGCGGTGGATCCAGCCGGACAGGCGGACGGTCGAGCCGACGTCGGAAGCGCGCAGCTCGGCGCAGTTATGGCTACGGTAGGCATGCATCTGAAAGGCTGCTCGCTCGGTCGTTGGTGGGGCGGGAAATGGCGCGTGGCGCTTCGCCCTTCACTTGCCGCTTTGTCAACCCGCTGGCGGCTCGCTATTGCGCCACAGACTCATGCACATTCACCCACTCATCACCCGCCCCGACGAACTTTCCGATTTGGTTGGCCGTCTTTCCAAACAACCGTTCATCGCGGTGGACACCGAGTTCATGCGCGAGAACACCTATTGGCCCGAGCTCTGCCTGCTCCAGGTCGCAAGCACCGAGGAAGCGGCGGCGATCGACCCGCTGGTCGGGCTCGACCTCACTCCGATCCTTGACTTGATGGTCGAGAACCGCAACGTCCTCAAAGTCTTCCACGCCGGCGGCCAAGACCTCGAAATCGTCCATAATCTGACCGGCAAGGTCCCGACCCCGTTGTTCGACACCCAGATCGCGGCGATGGCGCTCGGCCACGGCGAGCAGATCGGATATTCCAACCTGATCGAGAGCTTGCTTGGCCACGCGCTCGATAAGGGCGCCCGGTTCACCGACTGGAGCCGGCGCCCGCTCGACAAGCGGCAGATCGATTATGCCATCGCCGACGTCACCCACCTCGCCACGATCTTTCCGCGGATGGTCGAGAAACTGCGCAAGAACGGCCGCGGCGCGTGGCTCGACGAGGAAATGGAGCGGCTCGCCGACCCGTCGAGCTTCGCCTTCGATCCCGAGGACGCGTGGAAGCGGTTGAAGCTGCCGAGCCGCAACCCGGCGGTGCTCGGGCGCTTGAAGGCGCTGGCGGCGTGGCGCGAGACCGAAGCGCGGTCGAAGAATTTGCCGCGTGGCCGGATCGTCAAGGACGACACCATGGGCGAGATCGCGATTCATCCGCCCAAGAGCCAGGATGAGCTCGGCCAGGTCCGCGGCCTGTCGTCGGGCTGGCGCTCGAACGACATCGGCAGCCGGCTGATGAGCGCGCTGGCGTCGGCCAAGCCGCTCGAGCCGAGCGAGCTGCCCGACCGCGAGCCGCGCCGGCCCGGGCTGACCAAGGAAGGCGCGCTGGTCAGCGATCTGTTGAAGCTGCTGCTCAAGATCCGCTCGAAGGAGGCCGGGGTCGCGACCAAGCTGATCGCGCGCACCGACGAACTTGAAGCGCTCGCAGCTGGGGTTCGCAAAAATCTCAAGATCCTCTCGGGATGGCGCTTCGACGAATTCGGGCGCGACGCGGTCGATCTGGTCGAGGGCCGGATCGGCTTTGCAATCGAACATGGCAAATTGAAGCTCAGCCGGGTGATGGAAGAGCCGGTCGACGCTTGAGGCCTGCCCGGGCTAGGGCGCCTCGTCCGACGGCAGCGGCCCGATGAACTTGGCCTCGGCCAGCGCCCGGCGGATGGTCGGCAGCGACAGTCGCGCGCGCTCGGCCATGGCGAAACGGTCGACCGCCTCGACCGCGCGCTCGGCCACCCAATAATCGCGCTCGAGGCGCTCGACCATGAAGCGGATCGCGTCGCCCGGGACATGCAGCCCGCGGTCGGCAAACAGCAATTCGATCAACCCGGCGAACAATTGGTCGTCGGGCAGCCCGATGCGGGTCACCGGCGTGACCGCGATCCGGGTGCGCAAGTCAGGCAGCCGCGGCTCCCACTCGGGCGGGACCGTGTCGGTGATCATGACCAGCGGGCGGCCGCTGTCTTGAGCGTCGTTCCAGGCGTGGAACAATTCTTCTTCTTCCATGCGGTCAGCACCGTCGCACAGCCGTCCGCCGACTCGTTCGATGAAGCTGCGCGCGAGCAATGTCCGGCCCGACCGACGCGGACCGGTCAGGATGGTCGCCTTGACCGGCCACATGCTCCATTTGCGGAAATGCTCGAACGCGTCGCGGTTGGCGTCGGACAGGAGCAACCGGGTATCGCCCGCACTCCGCGGCCAGTCGAGCGGCAAGGCAATCTGTTCGGCGCCGTTCTTCACTGGGTGTTGCCGGGCGGCGGGTTGGTCTGCGGCGGGCCGGGCACCGCGGCCGGCGGTGGCGGCGGTATCGGCGGCGGCGGCCCTGCCCCGCCCGACATCCGCACGATCGTCCCGGCGAAGTTCGAGGTCCAGCCGCGGGCGATCAGCGCTGCCGACAACTGCGCCGCCGAACCGCGATAATTGACCAGCACATAGCTCGTCCCGGTCGGGTTGATGCTCTGCGGGATGACCTGCTGGATGCCGCCCAGAGTGCGCAGGTGCGCCATCGCGAAATTGTAGGTGTTGACGTTGCTGGCCGCGATCTGGACCTGGAAGGCGTTGCCGGTCTGCTCCACCTTGGGCGGCGGCGCGACCAGCTCCTCGGGCACCGGCGGCGGCGGCGGGATGTCCAGCGTCGAGTCGCGTTGCAGGCGGCCGGCCTCGAGCGCGGCGGCAAACAATTCGTCGATCCGGCGCACGCCTTCGGCCATCATCGCCGGGATGGCGTCGCTGTTGGCGGCGGTAAGTGAGAAGCCGCCGATGATTTCGCCATCGGGGCCGTGGCGGGCGATGAACCGCGCTTGTGCCGGGCCGCCGGGATAGAGCCGCTGGAGCTGGACTTCGGCGACCAGAATGTCGGACGCGCCGTAGAAGTCGACGATGTTGCGCCACCAGCCGCGGCCGGGACGCTCGGTCTGGGCGGCGTTGACCAGCAATGGGTCGACCCCGAGGCCGCTCACCCGGACATAATCGATCGCGCTTTGCGAGGTGCGGAACTGGGCCCACGCGCGCTGCCACGCATTGCGCAATTCGACGCTGGTCGCATTGCCGCCGCTGACGATCACCGAGATCAGCAGCATCGGCGCCGAACGGCGGTGTTCGCCGCCGACCCCGAGCAGCTCGCCGGCGCGGGCGCGGTCGAACAGGATGCCGAGATCGGCGATGTAGCGGGTCGGCCCGATCTGCTCGCGCTCGACAATGATCGAGCTGACCAGGCCATCGAGCACCGGATCGGACAGATCGGGCGCTTCGGCTAGCGGCCGTCCGTGGGTTTTGGCCCACAAGGCGCGGAAGCCGAGGCGCTGCGCCATGCGCCAGCCGTTATAGCGCGCGGACTCGGCATCTTTGCCGCCGATGTCGATATGGATCCCGGAAATTTCGAGCGTTCCGGAGCTGTCGAGCGGCAGGATTCCGCGCTCGCCGCTCTCGAGCTGCGCGTACAGCGCCCCCGACAACCCTGCGCAGGCGAGCAACATCAGGAGTGCAGGAAGGAACGTGCGGCGAAGCATTGGTGGGGCCTTTTGGCGATAACGGCGTGGAAATCCAAGCGGCTTGTCTCTAGTGGCCTCAGCCGTGACCCGAAAGCCGATTACCTACGCCGATGCCGGAGTGTCGATTGCCGCCGGCAATGCGCTGGTCAAAGCGATCGGCCCGCTCGCCCGCTCGACCGCCCGCCCCGGCGCCGACGCCGAGCTGGGCGGCTTTGGCGGTTTCTTCGATCTGAAGGCGGCCGGGTTCGTCGATCCGCTCCTGGTCGCCGCCAATGACGGGGTCGGGACCAAACTCAAGCTGGCGATCGACCTCGGCCAGCACGACGGGGTCGGCATCGACCTGGTCGCGATGTGCGCCAACGACCTCATCGTCCAGGGCGCCGAGCCTTTGCTGTTCCTCGATTATTACGCGACCGGGAAACTCGACAATGATGTCGCGGCGGCGGTCGTCGCCTCGATCGCCCACGGCTGCCGCCAGGCCGGCTGCGCGCTGATCGGCGGCGAAACCGCCGAAATGCCGGGGATGTACGCCGCCAGCGACTATGATTTGGCCGGCTTCTGCGTCGGCGCGGTCGAGCGCTCCGACGTGCTGCGCGGCGACGCGGTCGCTCCGGGCGACGTGGTCCTCGGGCTGGCCAGCTCGGGCGTACACAGTAACGGATTCTCGCTGGTGCGGCGGATCATTGCCGAGCGCGGCTGGGATCTGGGCGAGCAGTTGCCCGACGGGCGGACGCTTGGGCAGACCCTGCTCGAGCCGACGCGAATCTATGTGCGCGCCTTGCTGCCGGTCATCCGCGGCGGCCGGGTCCACGGCCTCGCGCACATCACCGGCGGCGGACTTCTCGAGAATATTCCGCGCGTTCTGCCGGATAACTGCCACGCTATCGTAGACGTCGCTGCGTGGCCGTTGCTGCCGATCTTCGCCCTCCTCCAGGCCGGCGGCGAGGTCGCTCCGGCCGAGCTGGCGCGGACTTTCAACTGCGGCATCGGGATGGTCGCAATCGTCGCTGAGGGCGATGCCGATTTGGTCGTGCAGGCGCTCGAAGCGGCCGGCGAGACCGTCCACCTGATCGGCCGGATCGAAACCGGCGAACGCGGCTGCACGGTGCGCGGGCCGGCCGGCAGTTGGAGTTCGAACGAGGACTGGACCGCCAGCCATCATGCCTGAGCCGCATTTGGCTGACCCGAAGCGCGTTGCGATCCTGATCTCGGGACGCGGCAGCAACATGCGCGCGCTGATCGAGCAGGCGAGCGGCTATGAGGTCGTGCTGGTCGCATCGAACAAGCCGCAGGCGGCCGGGCTCGACTATGCGCGCGGAGCCGAGATCGCCACCTGGACGTGGGATACCAGAGGCGTCGCGCGCGCCGACTTCGAAGCGGCGCTCGATCGCGTGCTGCGCGATCACCGGGTCGGAACGATCGCGCTGGCCGGCTACATGCGCCTGCTGTCACCCGGCTTCGTCGCGCGTTGGCAAGCGCGGATCGTCAACATCCACCCGTCGCTGCTGCCCAAATATCCCGGACTCGAGACCCACGCCCGGGCGCTCGCCGCGGGCGATTCCACCAGCGGCTGTTCGGTCCATATCGTCACCGACGAAGTCGACGCCGGCGCGGTAGTCGCGAGTGCGCAAGTGCCGATCGAGCCCGGCGACGACGTCCACTCGCTCGAACTGCGGGTGCTCAAGGCCGAGCATGCGTTATACCCGGTGGCATTGGCGGAGTTTGTAAACCGATGAGTGAGACCCCCGAACAGCGGCGGAGACGGCTGCGCTGGCTGACGCTTGGCGAAGTGCTGGCCGTGGTCGCGGTCGCGATCAGTGCGCTTGGCCTGTGGAAGACGTGGAACGGCGACGAGCGGCCGACGACCGTGGTCGAGCAGCGCCGGCCGATCTCGCTGACCCTGCGCGGCAAGGCGGCCGATGACGGGCGAACGCTCGAGATCAGTGCGGTCGAGCCCGGACACGCGTTGCAATCGCTCGCCGTCAGGCTGCCCGGATCGAAGACCGCGATCAGCGTCGCCAGCGACGGCGCGCTCAGCGCCAGTGACGTCGAAGGCGCACTGGGCAAGACATCCGACCACGCCAAGGGCACGCAGCGCCAGCCGGTCAGGATCCAGGCCGACTATGTCGAAGCGGGCGTGATGCGCCACGCCAGCGGCAATTATGTGCTGGCATACCGGTGGGAAGGTGGCGGCCTGTTCGGCGGCCGCTCGCTCCGGCTGACGGGGTTTAGCCGGGGATAGATTGGTCGACGGATCGGCTTATAGCGAGCGGCAGGGGGACAGCATGCTTATCTTGCTTAGGCTGCTGCCGATTTGCTTCGCTCTCGCGGCCTGCAATTTGGCGGTCTCCGAACATCCGATGTTCTCGGAAGCTGACCAGCTGAGCACGCCGCTCAAGGACGGGCTGTGGGTTGCCGACGATCCCGACTGTGCGTTCGACACGAATTTGCCGAAGGAACAATGGCGGAAATGCGCCACCTGGACCATTGTCAGCGGCAACAAGTTCGTTGATTTCTCGGGCGACAAGGAAGACGATCGCATCGTCGGATTATTGATCGCCGGAGGCCAGCCGCCGATCGTCCAGGTCGACACGATCGACGACGAACAGCACGCTTTCATATTCGTGGCGGTCGAACCGACCGAGCGCGATGCGGCCGGCGCGGTGACCAGCCTCAACCTGTGGGGCATTGCTTGCGGCACCGTCAAAACAGCCGGATCGAGCCAGGTCGATCCCTATCCGGGGTTCGACAAGGACTGTCATCCGCTCAGCACCAGCGCCTTGCGCGCGGCCGCCGTCGCCAGCCGCCCGGAGACCAAGGGACCCGACCGCATGCGTTGGGTCCGCGGCGAAGCGCGGTAAGCGTCAGCCGACGATTTCTTCCGGCTTGAAAAAGAAATCGATCTCGATCTGGGCGTTCTCGGCGCTGTCCGAGCCGTGGACCGAATTGGCCTCGATCGATTCGGCGTAGGTCTTGCGGATCGTGCCCTCGTCGGCCTGGGCCGGGTTGGTCGCGCCCATCACGGCGCGGTTGCGGGCGACCGCATCCTCGCCTTCGAGCACCTGGACCACCACCGGGCCGGACGTCATGAAGCTGCACAGGTCGGCGAAGAATGGCCGCTCGCGATGCACTCCGTAAAAGCCTTCAGCCTGGTCGCGGGTCAGATGGATGCGGCGCGATGCGACCACGCGCAGGCCGGCATCCTCCAGCATCTTGGTGATCGCGCCGGTCAAATTGCGCCGGGTGGCGTCGGGCTTGATGATCGAAAAGGTGCGTTCGGTCGTCATGGCCGAGCGGTCTCCCGTGTTTGAACGATTGGATGTTGGCCGCGCCTAGCCGCGAGCGCGGCGCGCGGCAAGGGTCACGCACCCCACGGTCAGCCCTTCTCCTGCCACCGGCCATCCTCATCCCGCGCCCAGAACCGCCGATCGACTCCGTCCCTGCCCGACAGCATCTTCCACGCCAGCCGCGCCCCTTCGAGCGCGTCATTGTCGAACAGATAGAAAGCGCGGTCGTAGCCCAGTGCGGCCTCGCGCCACTGGCCGTCGGCGATCAGCAGGTTGCGCGCCAGGTTAGGCGCGTCGGGACTGGTCGAGAGCAGGATCGGCTGGCGCGCATCGTCGCTTCCACCGGCCAAACCGTGAGGCACGAAGCTAGTCGCACCATGGTCCCACAGCATCCGGTCGAGCCGCGCCAGCACGGTCTCGTCCTCGGCCACGATCAGCAGCCGCGCATCCTGCGCCAGCAGTTTCTCGGCGATGCTGGTGATGACCTGCTCGAACGGTGCCTGACCGAGCTGGTAGAAATCGACCTGCATCAGTGCGCCATGGCCGCGACCGGCCTAACCCTCGGCGGTGTCAGCGACGAACTGGTCGAGCAGCCGCACGCCATAGCCGGTCGCGCCCTTGTCGAAGGTCGTGCCCGGCTTGTCCGACCAGGCCATGCCGGCGATGTCGAGATGGGCCCAGCGCACGCCGTCGTCGACGAAGCGCTTGATGAATTCGGCGGCCGTGATCGAACCGCCTTCGCGCGGGCCGACGTTCTTCATGTCGGCGATCGGCGAATCGATCATCCGGTCGAACGGTTCGGCGAGCGGCATGCGCCACAATTTGTCGCCCGACGCGGCGCCAGCGGCGAGCAGCTTGGTAGCCAGACCGTCATCGGGCGTGAACAGGCCGCCGAATTCATGGCCGAGGCTGACCAAGATCGCGCCGGTCAGGGTCGCCACATCGACGATCGTGGTCGGCTTGGACTGGCGCTGCACGTAGGTGATCGCGTCGGCCAGGACGAGCCGGCCTTCGGCATCGGTGTTGATCACCTCGACGGTCTGGCCGGACATGGTCGTGACGACGTCGCCCGGACGCTGGGCGTTGCCCGACGGCATGTTCTCGACCAGGCCGCAGATGCCGACCACATTGGCCTTGGCCTTGCGCAGTGCGAGCGCCTTCATGGCGCCGACGACCGCAGCCGCGCCGCCCATGTCCCACTTCATCATTTCCATGCCCTGGGCGGGCTTGATCGAGATTCCGCCGGTGTCGAAGGTCACGCCCTTGCCGACCAGAGCGATCGGCGCAGCACCCTTCTTGCCGCCGTTCCAGCGCAGCACCAGCATCTGCGGTTCGCGCACCGAACCCTGAGCGACGCCGAGCAATGCACCCATGCCGAGCTTGGCCATTGCCTTGCCGTCGAGCACTTCGAACTCGATCCCGAGATCGGCGAGGTGGCGGCAGCGTTCGACGAAGCTTTCGGGATAGATGATGTTGGCCGGCTCGGTCACCAGCTCGCGGGTCAGCATGACCCCTTCGAGCACCGGTTGCCAACGCCGCTCCCAGCGCTTGGCGGCATCGGCGCCAGCGCCGACGATGGTGATCTCGGCTAGGGTCGGCTTCTGCTTGTCCTTGAGGCGCGTCCGATAGCGGTCGTAGCGCCAGCCGCGCAGCGCAGCGCCGAGCGCGACCCGGGCCGCCGCGTCAGCGTCGTAGCCCAGGCCGGTCAAATCGACCACGGCATGCTTCTCGCCCGAGGTGAGGAGGCGTGCGGCGACCTGGCTGCCGAGTTTCTCGGCTGCTTCGGCGGGCGTCTTGCCGGTTCCGGTCCCGACCACCAGCAGCCGGCGAACGCCGCTCTTGGTGGCGAGGAAATGCTCGGCGGCGGTGCCGGCATCGCCGTCGAACCGCTGGCGGCCCAACGCGGCTTCGACTTCGCCCCGTTCGGCACCGAGTTGCTCGAGCGCGCCGCGGTCCTTGCCGGCGAGCGGCAGCACCAGCGCATGATCTCCGGTGGGAAGGCGGTCGGCGAAGCGAATTTGCATGAAGGATTGTCCTTGAAGGATGACGGCTTGGGCGGACCTTTAGGACGCGCGCGGCGAAAGGCAAAGCCGAGCCCGGCCAAGCGCTACCCAAGCCCGCGCCGGCCGGAGTGGAGCCAAGTCGGATTGTCGAGGGCGGCCCGAGGTGCGATAGCAGCGCCTCAGGCAAAGCCAGGTGAGCGGCGGGACGACAGGTTTGCGTAAGGGATTGCTTTGCTGGTCGGCGCTGCCGATGTTGCTTGGAACGCCGGCAGCTGCCTGGGCCCAGTCGGCCGACACAGGCGCGGCGAGCGATTCTGCGCGGGCGGGCGACGTGAACCAGCCAAGCGATAGCGCCCAGCCGAGCGCTGGGCAGCCGGCAGCGCCCGACGCCAGCGCCGAGCCAGATATCGAATTCAGCGCCGACCAGGTCACGTACGACACCGACCACGAGATGGTCACCGCGTCCGGCGCGGTGCGGATGTCGCGCGAAGGCAATTATCTCGCCGCCGATCAGGTGTTCTGGGACCGCAAGAGCGGCGAGGTTCGCGCCATCGGCAATGTCGTGGTGATCGATCCGCGGGGCGACAAGCTGGTCGGAGACAATGTCGTGCTGACCGATACCTTGCGCGACGGCAGCATCGAAAATCTGCTGGTGGTGCTGGACACCGGTGGCCGCATCGCCGCTGCCCGGGGCAAGCGGACTGGCAATGTGACGACGCTCGACAATGCGATCTACTCACCCTGCCCGGTGACAACGCCGGCCGGCTGCCCGCACAATCCAAGCTGGTCGATCACGGCCGCGCGGGTGATCCACGACCCGGTCAAGAACCGGGTCCGGTTCGAGGGCGGCCGGTTGCAGCTGTTCGGCGTGACCTTGCCGCTGCTGCCCGTGTTCAGCATTGGCACCGGCAGCGATGGCGGCGATGTCAGCGGCTGGCTGATCCCCAACTTCAGCCTGTCCTCGCGCAATGGGCTCGAGCTCGCCGCGCCTTATTACCAGCGCTTCTCCCACAGCCGCGACCTGTTGATGACCCCGCACCTTTATTCCGGGACATGGCCGGCGCTCGAGGCGCGTTATCGCGAGCTCAATCGTCTCGGCGCCTTCCAGATCGGCGGGCTCGCGACCTACGGCACGATCGACGATCCCGACCAGAACGACTCCACGCCGCAAACGCGCAAGGGGTTCCGCGGCTATCTCGAAGGCAATGGCAAGTTTCAGCTGACGCCGCTGTGGAGCGTGACGACCTCGTTCCGGGTCGCCAGCGACAAGACCGTCACCCAGCGCTACGACATCACCCGCGACGACCGGCTGCGCAGTTTCATCAACGCCGAGCGGATCAGCCCGGATTCGTACATCAGCATTGCCGGCTGGGCGTTCCAGGGCTTGCGGGTCGACGACGTCCAGGGCCGCATCCCGATCGCCTTGCCGGCGATCGATGCGCGCTTCCGTTTTGCAACGCCGATTATCGACGGCGATGTCGAGGTCCAGGCCAACAGTCTGTCGATCTTGCGGATCGACGGGCAGGACACGCAGCGCGCGTTCGTCAGCGGGCGCTGGGATATCCGGCGGCTGACGACCTTGGGGCAGCAGTTGCTGTTCACTGCTTTCGCTCGCGGCGACGTCTATCATACGGTCGGATCAGCGACCACCGAAGTGCCGATCTACCGCGGCACCGAAGGATGGCACATGCGCGGCATCGGCGCTCTCGCCGCCGAGGCCCAATGGCCGCTGATCGGCGGTGCCTTCGGCGGCATCCAGCGGTTGGTGCCGAGGGTCCAGGTGGTGCTCACCCCGCCGACCCCCAATCTCAGCATTCCCAACGAGGACGCCCGCGCGGTCGACCTTGAGGACAGCAATCTGTTCGCCCTCAATCGCTTCCCCGGCTACGACCGGTGGGAGGATGGATCGCGCATCACCTATGGCGTCGACTGGTCGCTCGACCGGCCCAATTTGTCGATCACGACCAACATCGGGCAAAGCTACCGGATCGTCCGCCACCCCGGCATTTTCCCCGAAGGGACCGGCCTCTCCGACCGCTTCTCGGACATCGTCGGCCGGACCCGCGTGCGCTTTGGCCGGCTGATCGACCTGACCCACCGCTATCGGGTCGACAAGAACAGCTTGGCGGTGCGTCGCAACGAAGTCGACCTGACCGTCGGCACCGAGCAGACCTATGCCCAGATCGGCTATTTGAAGCTCAACCGCGATATCAGCCCGGACATTGAGGATTTGCGCGACAAAGAGGAATTGCGCTTCGCCGGCCGCGTCAAATTCGCTCGCTATTGGTCGCTGTTCGGGGCCACGGTGCTCGACCTCACCGGGCGCGCCGAGGACCCGCTGTCGCTGGCCGACGGTTTCCAGCCGGTTCGTCAGCGGCTCGGCATCGCGTATGAAGATGAATGTCTGGAGCTTGGCCTATCCTGGCGCCGCGACTATGAGCGCATCGGGGATTTTCGGAAGGGAAGCACTTTCTCACTCCGGATGGCGCTCAAGGGGCTCGGTCGCTAAGCCTGCGTTCAGCGGGACTGGCTCAACGGCAGCCGATCTTGATCATTGTTTTACAAGGGAATTGACGACGTGGCAGCAGGTTCTGGTTTTTTCTCACGTGCCCGTTGCGGCGTGGCCGTGGTGCTCGTCGCCGGGGCCGGGACGGCCATTGCGCAGCAAGCCGCCAATCCCGCGCCGCCGGCGCCCAGCTCCACTTCGGCCTTGCGGCTGCCGGAAAATCCGCAAGTGTTCGGGTCGAGCATGCCGTCGGTGATCAAGGCGACCGCGATCATCAACGGCGAGATCATCACCCAGACTGACATCGACCAGCGCACCGCGCTGTTGACCATCGCTAACGGCGGCCGGATCCCGACCGACGAGGTCGAGCGCCTGCGCCAGCAGGTGCTGCGCAACCTGATTGACGAAACGCTCCAGATCCAGGCCGCCAAGGCCGAGGACATCACGATCAAGCCGGCCGAGATCGACAAGACCCTGGTGCGGGTCGCGGGCAACAACAAGCAGACCGTCGACCAGCTGACCGCTCTGCTCGAGAACCATGGCTCGTCAATCCGCACGATGCGCCGCCAGATCGAAGGCGAACTGGCATGGACGCGGCTGCAACGGGCCAAGATCGAAAGCTCGGTCAGCGTCGGCGAGGACGAGGTCAAGGCGATCCTCGACCGCATGACCGCGGCCAAGGGCACCGAGGAATTCCACGTCAGTGAAATCTTCCTGTCGGCCACCGCCGGCAATGAATCGCAGACGCTCGCCAACGCCGGCAAGATCCTCGAACAGCTCCGCAACGGAGCGTCGTTCGTCGGCTATGCCCGGCAATATTCGGAAGCCTCGACCGCGGCGGTCGGCGGCGACCTCGGCTGGGTCCGGCCCGAGCAGCTGCCCGAGCCGATCGCGGCCCAGCTGCGCGCGATGGGACCGGGCCAGGTCAGCAACCCGATCCAGGTCCCGGGCGGCTTCTCGATCGTCGCGGTCCAGGACACTCGCAAGGTCCTCACCGCCGACCCGCGCGACGCGGTGCTCAGCCTCAAGCAGGTTTCGGTCGGATTTCCCAAGGGCGTGACGCGCCAGCAGGCCGAACCGATCGTCGCCCGCTTCGCCGCGGCTTCGCGCAGCGTTGGCGGCTGCGGCGGGGCCGACAAGATCGCCGCCGACTTCAACGGCGAGCTGGTCCAGAGCGACCAGGTCAAGATCCGCGACCTGCCGGCCGCCTTGCAGCAGATGATGCTGCCGATGCAGGTCGGCCAGGCGACCCAGCCGTTCGGGTCGATCGAGGAAGGCGTGCGCATCCTCGTGATCTGCGGTCGCGACGAGGTCGACGCGTCAGCGCCGACCCACGATGAAGTGTTCAACCAGCTCAATGAAGAACGGGTCAACATGCGCGCGCGCCGGTACCTGCGCGACCTCAGGCGCGATGCGGTGATCGAATTCCGCTAGGGCAACCCATCTTGCGCTTCCGCCAAGCCGCGGTGACGCGCCCCAGCACGGTACGACGATGAGTAGCACTCCATTTGCACCGCTAGCGGTGTCGCTCGGCGATCCGGCCGGCATTGGCGCCGAAGTCCTCGCCAAATGCTGGGACAACCGCGCCCGCTTCGAATTGCCGCCGTTCGTGGCGATCGGCGATCCGCGCTCGATCACCGCGATCTGGGATGGGCCGCTGGCGATCATCGATGACCTCCAGGAAGCCGATTCGGCGTTCGACGTCGGCCTGCCGCTGATCCAGCTGGCCGCGGCGCAAAGCGACACGCCGGGCCATCCGAGCGTCGCCGGCGCGCATTGTTCGCTCGATTCGCTCGAGATCGCGGTCGGGCTGGCCCGATCCGGCTCGGCCGCCGGGGTCGTCACCGGCCCGGTGTCCAAGGAGCAGCTCTACTCGATCGGCTTTTCGCACCCCGGCCAGACCGAGTTCGTGGCCGAGCGCTGCGGGGTCGCTTCGGCCAATGTCGCGATGATGCTCGCCGGGCCGACGCTGCGCACCGTGCCGGTCACCACCCACATGCCGTTCGCGCGGGTCGCGACGGCGCTGACCGCGGCGCTGATCGAATCGCGCGGGCGGGCGGCGCTGCGCGGGCTCCAGCGCAATTTCGGGATCGAGGATCCGCGGCTCGCGGTCGCCTCGCTCAACCCCCATGCCGGCGAAGGCGGGACGCTTGGCCGCGAGGAGATCGAGATCATCGAACCGGCCATTGCCGCGCTGTGCGCCGAAGGCTGGCGGGTAACCGGCCCCCACCCCGCCGACACCATGTTCCACGCCAGCGCGCGGGCCAAGTATGACGCGGCGCTGTGCATGTACCACGACCAGGCGCTGATCCCGCTTAAGGCGCTGCATTTTGAGGACGGGGTCAACGTCACTTTGGGCCTGCCGATCGTCCGCACCGCGCCCGATCACGGCACCGCGTTCGATATCGCCGGCCAGGATCGCGCCGATCCGCGGGCGATGGCCGCGGCGATCCGCTTGGCCGCCGCCTGCGGCGTCCACCGCTCGCCCACGGCATGACCCAAGCCGGACTGACCTTGGCCGGCATGACCAAGGCGGCCGAGCCGCTGCGCGACGTCATTGCCCGCCACGGCTTGCAGGCGCGAAAATCGCTCGGGCAGAATTTCATCCTCGACCGCCAGTTGCTCGATCGGATCGCGGCCGTGCCGGGTCCGCTGGCCGGGCAGACCGCTTATGAGGTCGGGCCCGGCCCGGGCGGCCTGACCCGCGCCTTGCTCGATGCCGGCGCCCAGGTGATCACGGTCGAACGCGACCACCGCTGCCTGCCGGCGCTGGCCGAGCTCGAGCAGGACTATCCCGAGCGCCTGACCGTGATCGAGGGCGACGCGCTGCGCATCGACGAGCGGGCTCATGCCGGCAACGGCGTCCATGTCATCGCCAATCTGCCCTACAATGTCGGGACCGCGCTGCTGCTGCGCTGGCTGCACGGCGAGTGGCCGCCGTGGTGGCGATCGCTGACCCTGATGTTTCAGCAGGAAGTGGCCAAACGGATCGTCGCGCGCCCGGACAGCGAACATTACGGCCGGTTGTCGGTCGCCGCCCAATGGCGGGCGTCACCGCGGATCGCGCTGACCGTCAACCGCTCGGCGTTCGTGCCACCGCCCAAAGTCACTTCGGCGGTGGTCCATATCGTGCCGGCGGCAATGCCGCCTAGGGTCGACCCGCAGGTGCTGGAGAAGGTTACCGAGGCGGCGTTCGGCCAGCGCCGCAAGATGCTGCGATCGAGCCTCAAGGCGATGCCCGGCGCGCTCGACGCATTGGCTCAGCTCGGAATTAGTTCAGAACGCCGCGCGGAAACGCTGAGCGTCGAGGAGTTCGTCGCAGTCGCGCGGGCGCTGAGCTAGTTGGTCTTGGGGGTCGCCGGGACCTTGGCCGAGGCCACGGTCGGGCCGCGATTGATCGCCGCCGACAGCATCGCCAGCTGCTGGCAACCGCTCGGGCACAACTTCTGGAGCTTGACCAGATTATCCTTGGCCCGCGGCACCGCGCCCAATTCGACCATCGCCTCGCCCTGAACAAACAGCGCGTCGCGATCACGCGGCTCGAGCGCCAGCGCCTTGTTGGTGAAACGGATCGCCTGGCCGAACAGCTTTTCCTTCTGCGCCACGCGCGCCATGACCACGAAGGCTGCGCGGTTGCGCGGGTCCACCGCGAGTGCAGTTTCGAGCACATCGTCGGCGTCCGAGAAGCGGCCAGCGGCGAGCAGGGTCTCGCCCTGGCGAAGCAATTCCATCGACCGTGGATTGATCTGGTCGTCGGGCTTTTGCCCGGCAACCGGAGCAGCGAGAATCGTCCCTGCGACTGCGACCATCAAAATGCGATGCAACGGGCGCATCATGTTCTCCAGTTCGTTCCGGCCTGATCTAGCATGGCCGGGTGAGCCGCGCGACGAAAAAGCCATCGGTGCCGTCCTGACCTGGGACCAGCAACCGGCCCATGCCACTCAAACGTCCAGCCTCGATAGGTGTTGCCTCAGCAACCCACGATGAACAACGGGCGAGGAACGCCGCGACCTGCTGCTCGCCTTCGGCTGACAGCACCGAGCACACCGCATAGACCAGCGCGCCGCCCGGGCAGACCAGCTCGGCGCCGATGTCGAGCAATTCGGACTGGACCCGCACCAGCCGTTCGAGCCGTTCGGGAGTCAGCCGCCAGCGCCCCTCGGGATTGCGCCGCCAGGTGCCGCTGCCCGAGCATGGCGCGTCGACCAGCACGACGTCCGCGGTTGCGACCCAATCGATCAGCGCTTCGACTTCGTGGGTCGGATTGAGCAGCCGGGTCTCGATCTGCGCGCGGGCCTTGGCGGCGCGCGGCGCCAGCTTCGACAGGCGCGACCGGTTGGTATCGGTGGCGAGGATCTGCGCGCCCGGCGCCGCCGCCGCCAGCGCCAGCGCCTTGCCGCCGCCACCGGCGCAGAGGTCGAGCAGGCGCTGCCCCTCGCCCGGCTGGCAGGCCAAAGCGATCAGCTGGCTGCCTTCATCCTGCACTTCGACCAGGCCGTCGGCATAGGCCGGATGGTCGTCGATCCGCGTGTCAGGCGGGAGCCGCAGGCCCCACGGGCTGAGCCGTGTCGGCTCCGCGCCGGGGAATTGGCCGATGAGCTCGTCGCGACTGGCGTGCGCGGCATTGACCCTCAAATCGAGCGGCGCGCGCTCGAGCAACGCGGCCCAGTCGGCCGGTTCGACCAGCGACGACAGCTCGGGCGCGAGCCATGCCGGTACCGCCGCGGCGGGACTGCCTTGCTCGGCTTGGCCGATCGCCGGCGGCCCGCGCACGACCCCGAACTGTTCGCGCAATTCGGGGTCGTCGTCGGCCAGCCCGAGCATTGCCGCGCGGCCGCTGGCCGGTCGCTCGGCCGAGCGCCGGATGGCGCGGAACACCAATTCGCGCACGGCGCGGCGATCGCCCGAGCCGGCATAGCGGCGGGTCTTGAAGTAACGTGTGACGATGATGTCCGCGGGCGGACCGTCGGATCGGGCGGAGGCAATCACCTCATCGAGTATCTCGATCGCTGCCTGCAGGCGGGCGGCGGGGGTCATGAGCTAGCGCGTCGGGTAATTGGGCGCCTCGCGGGTGATGGTGACGTCGTGGACGTGGCTCTCGGACAGGCCAGCGTTGGTGATGCGGACGAACTTGGCGCGCTGCTGGAGCTCGGTCACGCTGCTCGATCCGGTGTAGCCCATCGACGCTTTGACGCCGCCGACCAGCTGGTGGACGATGTCGCGCACTGGGCCCTTGTACGGCACCTGGCCCTCGATCCCTTCCGGAACCAGCTTGAGCTGGTCTTTGATGTCCTGCTGGAAATAGCGGTCGGCCGAGCCGCGCGCCATCGCTCCGACCGAGCCCATGCCACGATAGCTCTTGTAGGTCCGGCCCTGGTACAGAAAGGTTTCACCCGGCGCTTCCTCGGTCCCCGCCAGCAACGATCCGACCATCACCGTCGACGCTCCGGCGGCGAGCGCCTTGGCGATATCGCCCGACGTGCGGATGCCGCCGTCGGCGATGACCGGCACGCCGCTGTCGGCCGCGGCCCGGGCGGCATCGAGGATCGCGGTCAGTTGCGGTACGCCGACCCCGGCGACGATCCGCGTGGTGCAGATCGATCCGGGGCCGATGCCGACCTTGATCGCGTCCGCGCCGGCGCCAATCAGCGCCTTGGCGGCTTCGGCCGTGGCGATGTTGCCGGCGATCACCTGGACCGAGTTGGACAGCGATTTGACGCGCTCGACGGTGCGCGAGACCTCGGTGTTGTGGCCGTGCGCGGTGTCGATCACGATGCAGTCGCAGCCGGCGTCGATCAACGCTTCGGAGCGGGCGTAGCCCGAATCGCCGACCGTAGTCGCAGCAGCAACGCGCAGGCGGCCTTCCGAATCCTTGGTCGCGAACGGCGCGGCGACCGATTTTTCAATGTCTTTGACGGTGATCAGCCCGACGCAATGGTTGGAATCGTCGACCACCAGTAGTTTCTCGATCCGCCGCTGGTGGAGGATGCGCTGGGCCTCCTCCTGGCTGGTGCCGAGCGGGACCGTGGCGAGATTGTCCTTGGTCATCAGCTCGGCCACCGGCTGCTTCGGATTTTCGGCGAAGCGGACGTCGCGGTTGGTGATGATGCCGCACAATTTCCCCGAGCGCTCGACCACCGGGATGCCGCTGATGTGGTGGGTCCGCATCAGCTCGAGCGCTTCGGCCAGCGTCTGGTCGGGGCTGACCGTGATCGGATTGACCACCATCCCGCTTTCGAAGCGCTTGACCGCGCGGACCATCGCCGCTTGCTCGTCGATCGTCAGGTTGCGGTGGAGCACGCCGATCCCGCCCAATTGGGCCAGCGCGATCGCCATGTCGGTTTCGGTCACCGTGTCCATCGCCGACGACAGCAATGGGATATTGAGCGGAATGCCGCGGGTCAGGAAGGTGCTGGTGTCAGCCTGGCTCGGCAGCACGTTCGATTCGAGCGGGCTGAGCAGCACGTCGTCGAAGGTCAGGCCCAGCGGGATGTCGGAAGTGGTGTTGAGGTCGGCCATATCGGCCCATGCCAAAGTAAACCCGATTCGCCAAGGGGCGGACCAGTGCCGAGCGTCAGCCCCGCGCCAGCAATTGCTCCGCAGTCGCGACGTGCATGCGCTCGATCATTTCGCCTTCGAAGCGCTCGGCGCCGCCGGTCGCGGCCGCGATCAGGCGCCGGGCGCGGTCGATCTGCGCTGCGCTCGGAGCGAACGCGCGGTGGCACGGTTCGATCTGGTCAGGATGGATCAGGCTTTTGCCGTCGAACCCCAGACGGCGGCCCTCGGCGGCCTCGGCAGCCAGCCCCGCCTCATCGTCGAGCCGGTTGAAGACGCCGTCGAACACCGCGATCCGGGCCGCGCGCGCGGCCAGCACGATCGACTGCAGCGCCATTTGCAGCGGAGGCCGGCCGGCGTCGGGCGGCAGCCGCAGTTCGGCGGCGAGGTCGTTGGTGCCGGCGATCAGCGCTGACACCTCGTGGGCGATGCCTGGCGCAGCCAATACGCCGGCGGCGGTCTCGATCATCGCCAGCACCGGCTTGCGGGTCATTGCGTGGACCAGCCGCGCCTGGTCGGCCTCGGCGCAGCGCGGCACGACCACGAGGTCGGCACTGGAATTGGCGATCGCCTCGACGTCCGCGAGATGCCACTCGCTGAGCGTGCCGTTGATCCGAATCGCGACCGGCATCGGCCACGGCTCGGCCACCGCGGCGATCGCCGCCGCACGTGCGGCAATCTTGTCTTCGGGCTTAACAGCATCCTCGAGGTCGAGCACGACGAGGTCGGCCCCTGCCCCGCGCGCCTTGGCGATCGCGCGCGGGTTCGAGGCCGGCAGAAACAGGATCGAGCGGACCGCGCCGAGGTTGACCGATTTGTCGCTTTTCTCTTCCGCTTGGCTCATCGCCGTCGCATCATGGCGCGAAGACCATGATCGGGGAAGACATATGGTAACCGCCTTCATGATCGCATTTGCGGTCCTCGTGCTGTTGTTCGTGATGATGGGCGTCAAGATCGTCCACCAGGGCTATCGCTACACGCTCGAGCATTTCGGCCGCTTCGTCCGCGTCGCCGAGCCCGGAATCAACTTCGTCATGCCGTTCGTCACCCGCGTCGGGCGCAAGATCAACATGATGGAGCAGGTGGTCGACATCCCCGGGCAGGAAATTATCACCAAGGACAATGCGATGGTCGCGGTCGACGGCGTGGTGTTCTTCCAGGTGATCGACGCCGCCAAGGCGGCGTATGAAGTGAGCGATCTCTATTCGGCGCTGATGGCGCTTTCGACCACCAATTTGCGCACCGTGATGGGCTCGATGGATCTGGACGAGACGCTGTCCAAGCGCGACGAGATCAACGCCCGGCTGCTCGCCGTGGTCGACCATGCGACCGAGCCGTGGGGGGTCAAGATCACCCGCGTCGAACTGAAGGACATCCGCCCGCCGCAGGACATCGTCAACGCCATGACCCGGCAGATGA
>JBDTRT010000019.1:0-20153 GCA_039931595.1 Sphingomicrobium sp. | reverse complement strand
ACCTAGCCGTTATGAGCGGCCGGCTCTACCGTTGAGCTACAGGCCCCGCCCGCCCTTGCAGCGATAGCGGCGCTCGGGTCGCATGTGCAAGAAATGACGGCCCATTATAGCGGACCAGTCGGTCACAGCTCCGGCAGCACCAGGCTTATGCGGGCCTTGGTGACGGTCAGGTCGCCGCCGGCAATCCGCGCCAGCCCGCGCACCAGCCTCAACCCAAAGCCCGCGCCGGCGGTGTCGCCGTCGCCGGCGTCGAGGCCGGGCGGCGGCCGTACCCACAGAGCGCAGCCACCCGAGCGGTTGTCGAGATGCACGACCAGATTCTCGCCATCGGCGGCAGCCCCGAACAGAGCAGTGCAGAAGCGCGTCACGAGCCGCTCGGCCAGCGCCGGCTCGAGCGCGCAGCGGCGCTTGCGGGTCTCGATCGACAAATCGAGCTGGGGTGCATTGGCCGAAGCGCCCTGGCGCATGCCGGCGGCGATCTGCTCGAGCAGCATGGCGAGGTCGGTGCCGCTGCCCGGGCGGTTCCGGTCGGCCTGGAGCTTGGCGGCGAAGTCGAGATCGTCGATCGCCGACAGCAATAGCCGCGCCTGGCCGACGATCTCGGCCGCGCGCGAGCGGTAGCGGCGATCGGCCGGGCCGAGCAGCTGGCCGTCGATGATCTCGGCAAAACCGATGATCGCGTTCAACGGCGTCTTGATCTCGTGGACCAGTTCGCGCAGCGAATTGGGATCGCTCAGCAGCGAGTGATCGGGCCGCATATGGTCGTAGGACCCGCCGTTTTCGCGCAGCGCGATGCCGCGATAGCCGGCGAAGCGGCCGTCGAGCGGCTCGAACGCCGGCACTCCGCTGATCTTCCACGTGCCCGCGGCGGTCCCTTCGCCGGGCAGCGACAATTGGGCGTCGCGGAACGGCGCGCGCAGCGCAAACGCCCGCTCCACTTCCTCGTCGACCCCCTCGCCTTCTTCCGAACGGGCGATCGAGCGGCCGATCAGCGCACCGCGCGGTGCACCCTCGACCCAGGCAATTTCGCCCGACGGACCGCATTCCCAGCGAAACACCGCCGGAGCGCCGACCGGAGCGACGCTGCGGCTCTCCTCGGGCACGAAAATGCGCGGCGGCTCGGTCCGGCTCTGGCGTAGCCGCTCGATCCGCGCGACGACTTCGCTGATCGACGGCACCGGCTGGCTGGTGATGTCGCCGACCCGATCCGCGCTCGGCTGCACGGCCTGTTCGACCTGTGCCGGCTGTTCAACCTGCGCGGGTTCTTCGAACTGCTGCGGCACCTCGGACTGCTCGCGCTCGGCCTGCGGCTCCTCGACATAGGGTTCGCCCGGCTCGGGCTCTTCAACCGGCGACGGTTCGTCCGGCTCGGGCTCTTCGGCCGGCGGCTGTTCGAACGGCGGGTCTTCTTGCGGCGGCTGGTCGAAGCCGGGGTCCTCGACCGGCGGTTCGTCGATTTGCGGCACTTCGACCGGCGGCTCGTCGAGATCGGGCTGATCGTCCGCCGGTTCCTCGACCGCCGGTTGCTCGAAATCTGGTTCCTCGGGCGGCTCTTCAACCTGCTGGTCGTCGCTCGCTGCGGGTTCGGCGGTCGCGGCCTCGGGCGGGTCCTGCCCGGCGACCGCGTCGTCGAACGGCAATTGACCGTTGGCGGACTGGTCGGCCCGCCCGCGTTCGGCGCGCCGCTCGACATACGGCTCCTCGACCCGCCGTTCAACATAAGGCTCGGCGGCCGGCAGATCGGGATGGAGGGTCTGGATGAAGCGGCGGGTCTCGTCGTCGGACGCACCGAGCAAAGTCGCCCATTCGTCGCGCTCAAGCCGGGCCGCGGCGAGCATCGGAGCCGACACCGCCAGCGTATCGGACGCGAACAAGGCGACCAGCTCATACGGCAAAGGCAGCGCCGCAACCGCTCGTGCCGCGGCCGCCCGCAGCGCATCGTCGACCGCCAGGCGGTCCGAGCGGATCAGGTTCAAGGCATGTTCGACCAGCGGATTATCGGCCTGCTTGCCGGCACGCGCGACCAGGTCGACCAGCTGGCGCCAACGCACCGCCCGGTCGTGCGGGTCGCTGGCCGGCTGGTCCAGCACTGTCATCAGGCGATCGTCGAAACGCACGGGCTAGATTCGCATCCTATTCCGTCTCCAGGAACGGCTGCTCTATCCGACCCTATGGCGCGCGTAAGGCACCGTCCCTGAACCGCCCCGAAATGGTACATCGGCAGCGGCTTGGCCAGCCTCCCGCCCGAAGCTCGAACGATACCTGCGCCACACAACGAAAAAGGGGCACCGAATAGTCCGGTACCCCCTCTCCGTTTCCCACAGCTCGGGGAAAACCAGCTAAGCCTGGGCGCCGACGTAGATCAGCCAGAATTTGGCGATTTCGGCCTGCGGGCCGGTGACCGCGTTGAGCGCCGCGGCCGCGCCGGCCTTGTCACCCGACCGGGCGAGCGCCATGCCGAGGTGGAGATTGACCAGATTGGCGTCACTGCCGGACTTGGTCAGCGCCGCGCGGTAGAGCTCGATCGCCGGGGCATAGTCGCCATAGCCGTAGAACGCGTCGCCGGTGCGCACTGCGAGCCGCGCCGATGCGCTCGCTTTGGCTTCCTTGGCGAGTTGCGGGAGGAGTTCGCGGCCGAGCGCGCGCTTGGTCTTGAGATCGGCGATCAGGATCCTGAAGATCTGCTTGTTGGGATCGATCTTCTTGGCGGCGATGGCCTCGTCGATCACCGCCCGCGCTTCGCCCGGCGAATCAACCGAAGCGAGCACCGCATAATTGTGGAAATCGGAGTCGCCCTCGAGCGCGCCCGCCGCCCGCGCCAGCCGCAGCGCGTCGAGCGTCGCCGGATCGGGCGGGTTGGCGACCTTGCGGTAGACCCGCAACGCGTCGCGCCAGTTGCTCGGCGTCGGATACGCCGCAACCCATTGCCGGCTCAGGTCGACCGCGCTCGGCAGCTGGTTTTCATAAGCAAGCCCGACCGCGCGCTTGTACCATTCGGCGTCGGCCTTCTGGCCACTCGCCGCCTTGGCCTTGAGGGCGCGCTGGAGCAGCGCCACGGCGTCGCTTGGCTTGCCTTGCGAATTGCGCGTTTCGGCGAGCAGGACCAGCGCCTCGCTGCTGTTGGGGTTGGCTGCCAGCACGCGCTCGAACGAGGCCGCCGCCTGCGGGTATTGCTTGTTGGTGTACTGGATCTTGCCAAGGTTGAGGGCGAGACGCTCGGTCTGGGCCGCATCGGCCCCGCCGGACGCAATCATCGCCTCGATCGCAGCGCCGGTGGCCAGTTCGTTGTTGGCGTCGACCGCCGCCTTGAGCTGGAGTTGGGCAACGATGTATTTCTCGGCGCTCGACTTGGCCACCGCCTGCGCTGCCGCAAGTTTGGCCGGGATCGACGCCGTGTCCTTGGCTTCGACCGCCGCCTGGAGCTCGCGAATGGGCTTGAGCGCGGCTTTCGAGACGTTGACCTTTTTGTCGGGCGCGGCCGCATTGCCGGTCGGTGCCGGGGCCGGCGCGGGGTTCTGCATTTTCGGCTGAGGAGCGGGCGCCGGGCTGCCATATTGGGCGGAAGCGGGCGCGGCGCCGAATGCGGCCGAAGCCAGGGCCAGCGCGAGAATTGGGAGCGTCGATTTCATAACTTCTCCTGGGTGCGCCAAGGGGGCGTCGCTGCAACGTCACACGGACGGACGCAGCGCCCCATAATCGGAGCGGTGGCCGGAGCCAAGCGGATTGCGCCGCCCTCCGCCCCTGCCCCGGCCGCCGCCTCTGTGGGACGCCTGCGGAGCCCGCCGATTTGCCTCCGCCGGGCGCCGTTCGGACCGCCCGTTCGAGCGAATCGTTACGGAACTACAAGGCCTTGCTGCCGTCGTTTGGCCCGCCGTCCCGCGCGTGCCTGAGCGTGCGCGCGGGGTGGCGCTGACCATCCTGATCCGCTAGTTGATCGACGTGGGGGCGCGCCGCTTCGGCGCATCCAAAACCGTACCCGTAGCTCTAGCCTCAGGAATGACAGCACTTGGCCACCGAACCGCCCGTCGAGGGCCTCACTGACAGCGAAAATGGCGGCGGCCCAGGCGGCCCAAGCGGACCCGGCGGACCGGTCAGCCCGGGCGGTACTGGCGGCGGCGACAGCGACATCGCTCCGATCTCCATCGTCGAGGAGATGAAGACCAGCTACCTCGACTATGCGATGAGCGTGATCGTCAGCCGCGCGCTGCCCGACGTGCGCGACGGTTTGAAGCCGGTCCACCGCCGGATCCTCTATTCGGCCTACGAAAACGGCTTCACCTCCAACCGCGGTTATCGCAAGTCGGCGCGGATCGTCGGTGACGTCATTGGTAAATACCACCCGCACGGCGACACCGCGATCTACGACGCGCTGGCGCGGATGACCCAGAGCTGGTCGATGCGCGTGCCGCTGATCGACGGCCAGGGCAATTTCGGCTCGATGGACCCCGATCCGCCGGCGGCGATGCGCTACACCGAGGCGCGGCTCGCCCGGGTCGCCAATTTTCTCCTTGGCGACATCGACAAGGACACCGTCACCTTCCAGCCCAATTATGACGCCAACGAGACCGAGCCGCAGGTCCTTCCGGCGCGCTTTCCAAACATCCTCGTCAACGGCGCCGGCGGCATCGCGGTCGGCATGGCGACCAACATCCCGCCCCATAATCTGGGCGAAGTGCTGGCCGCGTGCCGCGCTTATATCGAGGATCCGGCGATCACCTCCGAAGGGCTGATGGAACACGTCAAGGGCCCCGATTTCCCGACCGGCGCCTTCATCCTTGGCCTGTCCGGCATCCGCAGTGCGTACACCACCGGGCGCGGCTCGATCATGCAGCGCTCGCGCCACCACGTCGAGGAAGGGCGCGGCGACAAGGCCTCGATCATCCTCACCGAAATCCCGTTCCAGGTCGGCAAGAACGGCCTGGTCGAGAAGATCGCCGAAGCCGCCAAGGACAAGCGCATCGAGGGCGTCAGCGACATCCGCGACGAATCCAACCGCGACGGCGTGCGCATCGTCATCGAATTGAAGCGCGACGCGACGCCCGAAGTCGTGCTCAACCAATTGTGGCGTCACACTCCGGCCCAATCCTCGTTCCCGGCCAACATGCTGGCGATCCGCGGCGGCCGCCCCGAAACGCTGACCCTGCGCGACTTCATCGAGGCCTTCGTCCGCTTCCGCGAGGAGGTCATCACCCGCCGCTCGAAGCATGAGCTGGCCAAGGCCCGCGATCGCGCCCACATTTTGCTCGGCCTGGTCGTCGCGGTCACCAACCTCGACGAGGTGGTCAAGTTGATCCGCGGCTCGGCGTCCCCGGCCGACGCTCGTGAAAAACTGCTCGCGCGCGACTGGCCGGGTGAACAGGTTCGCCCCTACATCGCGCTGGTCGAAGCGGTCGAGCCGCAAAAGGCGGGCGAGAGCTACCGCTTGTCCGAAGCCCAGGTCAAAGCGATCCTCGAGCTTCGCCTCCACCGCCTGACCGCGCTCGGCCGCGACGAGATCGGCAATGAGCTCGAGGGCCTCGCCGGCTCGATCGGCGAATTGCTCGAGATCCTCGGCAACCGCGCCCGGCTCTACGAAGTGATGCGCGAGGAGTTCGACGAGGTCGACGCCGAATTCTCCACTCCCCGCATGAGCGAGATCGCCGCCGCCGCCGACGGCATCGAGGACGAGGACCTGATCGAGCATGAGGACATGGTCGTGACCGTGACCATGACCGGCTACATCAAGCGCACGCCGCTGGCCGTGTTCCGCGAACAGAAGCGCGGCGGCAAGGGCCGCTCGGGCATGTCGACCAAGGACGAGGATGCAGTCACCAATTTGTTCGTCACCTCGACCCACAATCCGGTGCTGTTCTTCTCCTCGGCCGGCAAGGTCTATCGGATGAAGGTGTGGCGGCTGCCCGAGGGCGGCCCGACCGCCAAGGGTCGGCCGATGGTCAATTTGCTTCCGCTGGCCGAAGGCGAGACCATTTCGACCGTGCTCGCTTTGCCCGAGGACGAGGCCGAATGGGGCGGCCTGCACATCATGTTCGCAACCGCCCGCGGCACCGTTCGGCGCAACAGCATGGACGCCTTCGCCAGCATTCGCACCGCCGGCAAGCGCGCCATGCGCTTCGGCGAGACCGAGAGCGAGGACGGCGAGGAGGATAATGTCAACGACCGCCTGATCGGCGTGTCGCTGCTGAGCGAGGAAGACGATGTCCTGCTCGCCACCCGCAACGGCAAGGCGATCCGCTTTAAGTCGACCGATGTGCGCGAATTCCAGTCGCGCGATTCGATGGGCGTCCGCGGCGTCCGCTTGCTCGGCGACGACGAGGTCATCTCGATGTCGATCCTGCACCGCGTCGGCACCACCCAGGAAGAGCGCGAGGCCTATCTCAAATGCCCGCCGTGGCGCGATCGCGAGGACGTCGAATGCGCGCTCGACGCCGAGCGCGTGGCCGAACTGGCCGAGAATGAGCAGTTCATCCTGACCGTAACCGAAAACGGCTATGGCAAGCGCAGCTCGGCCTATGAATATCGCCGCACCAACCGCGGCGGCCAGGGCATCACCAACATCGACACCTCGGCGCGCAACGGCAACGTCATCGCCAGCTTCCCGGTCAAGCCCGGCGAGCAATTGATGCTGGTCACTGACCAGGCCAAGCTCATTCGCACCACGGTCGGCGACATCCGCGTCATGGGCCGCAACACCCAAGGCGTGACGATCTTCCGCGTCGCCGATGGCGAGCGCGTCGTCAGCGTCGCCAAGATCGAGGAAACCGACGACGAGATCGAGGTTGAGGCCGATGACGAACTGGCGCCCGACGATGGCGCGGTAGTCGGAGAGGACCTGGCGGCGGGCAGCGACGAGTAAAGGAACGGCGCACTGCTCTGCCGCGTTCGTTTTTGGATGAACAAGGAGACACCCATGGCCCTTCCCCACAATGCGCTGGTACTGGTTGCCGATGGCCGCAAGACGCTGTTCCTGCGCAACCACGGCGATGCCAATCAGATCGACCTCAGGACCGAGGCGCACGACCAGCGCGTCGACGCCAAGGACAGCGATCTGAAAACCGATGCGCCGGGGACCACTGCCCAGATCGGCGGCTACGGCCGTCCGGCAATGGACGAGACCGACTTCCACCAGCAGGCCGAGGACCAGTGGATCAAAGACGCAGCGGCCGATCTCAAGGCGCGCGCTTTGGCCAATGATTTCGAAGCGCTCGCGATCATCGCCCCGCCCAAGGCGCTGGGCGTGCTGCGCAAGGCGCTCCACAAGGAAGTCGAGCGGCGCATCGTCGTCACCATCAACAAGGAAATGAGCGGTCGCACGACCCCGGACATCGAGGCGCTGATCACCAGCGAAACCGCGGCCGGGGCTCCCGCCGAAGGTTAGGCGAACAGATCGACCACTGCGGCGTCGGGCGCCACCGCCCGCAGCAGCAGGGTGCGGTGACACGCCGCCGGGTCGCGCTCGAAACACAGCAAGGCGCTCGGCGTCTCGCGCGCCAGCTCGAGCATCTGCGCGCCCTGCGCGATCGCCTCGGGCAGTTCGAGCTGTCCGGCGTAGATCCGCTCGAGCTCGGCGTGGCGGCCCCTGCGCGCCGCCTCGCGGCCGGCGGCCGGGGTGCCGAGCGCTTTAAGATGGACATAATCGATCCCGGCCTCGGCCAGCGCGCCTTTGAACGGCGTCTTGGAAAAGCCCGGCCGCCGCGACAGCGGCAGCGCGCGGACGTCGATCACTTGTTTGACCCCGGCCGCGCCCAGCGCTGCGAGGAAGTCCGCCATGGTCGTGGCTTCATAGCCAATGGTGAATATGCGCATTGCGTCTTTCCTGCCGTTCGTGTCGAGCGAAGTCGAGACACGTCCCTCGACTGCGCTCGCGACGAACGGGTATGGGGCAGTATGACCCACGACATCCACATCATCGGCGGCGGCCTCGCCGGTTCCGAAGCCGCCTGGCAGCTGGCCGAAGCCGGGCTCACGGTGCGCCTCTCCGAAATGCGCGGCGCCAACTTGCCAGACGGGGGCGATTCCACGCCGGCCCACGAGACCGAGGATCTGGCCGAAATGGTCTGCTCCAACAGCTTCCGCTCCGACGATGCCGAGCATAATGCGGTCGGGCTGCTCCACCAGGAGATGCGCGACCTGGGCTCGCTGATCATGGCCTGCGCCGACCAGCACCGGGTCCCGGCCGGATCGGCCCTGGCGGTTGATCGCTCGGCGTTCGCGGCCGAAGTCACGCGCCGGATCGAGGGTCATTCCAACATCGCGGTCGTGCGCGAGCGGCTCGACGCTCTGCCGGGCGGTCCGGCGATCATCGCCACCGGCCCGCTGACCGGCTCCGGCCTCGCCGCCGCAATCGCCGCCGAAACCGGCAGCGACGCGCTCGCCTTCTTCGATGCGATCGCTCCGATTGTCCACCGCGACAGCGTCGACATGGACATCTGCTGGATGGCCGCGCGCTGGGACAAGGGTGGCAAGGATTATATCAACTGCCCGATGGACCGCCCGCAATATGACGCGTTCATCGCCGCCCTCAACGCCGGCGAAAAGACCGAATTCAAGGAGTGGGAGAAGGACACGCCCTACTTCGAGGGCTGCATGCCGATCGAGGTCATGGCCGAACGCGGACCGGAAACGCTGCGCCACGGGCCGATGAAGCCGGTCGGGCTCGACAATCCGCGTACCGGGCGCTGGCCCTATGCTGTGGTCCAGCTGCGCCAGGACAATGCGCTCGGCACGCTGTGGAATATGGTCGGCTTCCAGACCAAGCTCAAGCATGGCGAACAGGTCCGCATCTTCCGCACCATCCCGGGGCTCGAAAATGCCGAATTCGCCCGGCTCGGCGGCATCCACCGCAACTCTTTCATCAATTCGCCCAGATTGTTGGACGGCGAACTTCGCTTGAAATCCAAGCCGAATATCCGCTTTGCCGGGCAGATCACCGGCTGCGAAGGCTATGTCGAAAGCGCCGCCATCGGCCTGCTCGCGGCGCGCTTCACCGCGGCCGAGCTGCGCGGCGAGGCCCTGCCCGTCCCGCCGGTCGAGACCGCGCTCGGCGCGCTGCTGGCGCACCTCACCGGCGGCGCCGATGCCGACAGCTACCAGCCGATGAACGTCAATTTCGGGCTGATGCCGCCGCCGCCCGAGCGCGTCCGCAAGGCCGACCGCAAGAAAGCCTATACCGACCGCGCCCGCGCCGCATTCAAGACCTGGCACGAGACGATCGCCGCCAAGGCGTTCGCTTAGTCGGGCATCTCGACTTCGCCCGAGATTTTCTCTGTCATCGCGAACAGCCGCTCGCGGACCGCATCGGGGATATCGTGCGGAAGCCGCTTGGCGACGCTCTCGCGCGCTTCGAAATAGCTGGATTTGACCATCGCCAGCTCCATCGACCACTCGGGAAAGGCCAATTGCTCGATCGCCCGCTCGTCGCGCACTTCTAGGCCCGAATGGCGCGGATCGCGGCGCAACCGCTCGAGCAGATCGTCTACCGCCGACTGCGCCCCTTCGATGATCTGGAGGAAGTTGGTGCCGTTGTAGATCAACAGCCCGGTGACGCCTTCCAGGGCGTTGAGCTGGACCGCTGTGCGGTGGATTGCGGCAAGGTCGTCCGCGGTCAAATCGAGCCGCGCAAAACTGGTATAGGTCAGCGACTTAAGTTTCATAATTCAGACGCTAGGCGTCGCCTCCTCGATGCTCAAGCGTCAACATCCGCAGCGCGGCTTCTTGGGCGGCGGCGGTGCGGTGCTGGCGAATTCGGCCGGCGACAGCCAGCCCGAATGATCCTTGTCGGCGCCGCCGAACTTGTCGATCGTCTTGACCGCCCATTCGTCGACGAGACCGAGCCGCTGTGGTCGGCGTCGAGCTTGGCATAGGCCTTGCGCCGCGGCCCGAGCAGCTCTTCGCGGGCGATGCGTCCGTCCTTGTCCTTGTCGGCGCGCGCAAAACGCTTCTGCTCGCGGCTTTGCGCGGTCGCCTCGGGCGCCTTGGGAACGACGTTGGTGAGCAGCATCGAGGGCGTGATGTCCCGCGCCGCCGGCGCCTCGGGCAGCCGCGGCACCTCCTGCGCCTGGCCCTGCCACAGCAGGAAGGCGCCGGTGACGAACAGCAAGCAGGCTCCGGCCCCGGCGAGAAAGCGCATCATCGGGCCACCTCCATCAGGAGATCCGGCGCTGGCAGGGGTGCGCTTCGCCGCGCGCCGAGTCAATCTATGTTAGATTCTGCCCGACAGCCGATGGCCGAGCATGACCGCGATCCGCCCCGGCGATCCTTCGCTCTCGAACCGGTCGCCGCGCCTGATATCGCGCAGCGCCAGCGCGCCGAGCATCGACAACGGGCGCAGCGCCGCCGCAAACCTGGCGCCGCGCAGCCCTGCCGAAAGCGCTTGGGCCTGCTCGATCAACATCTTGCGCGATACATCGTCGCTGCAGTGGCGGGCGATGTCGGCCAGCGCCCACGCCCCACCGGCGGTCTCGAGCATCGCGTCGGGCTTGCCCAAAACCCGTACGCCCAGCGCGAACAGGTCGCGGCCGCGCAACCAGATCGCCTCGGCAACCCCGACATCCCACGGGAACGGTTCGAACAGCCGCCGCCAGCCGCCCTCGAGCGCTGCGATGTCGCCCCCGGTCACGCCCCGCGGCCCGAGTTCGCGCGCTACTGCCTGGAGGCGCGGCTCGGCCGGTGCCGGCGCTTGGTCGAGCTGCTCGAGCTGTTCGCGCCACCACGCCAGTCGGATCGCGCCGAGGGTCGGGTCGGTCGAGGTGCGGACCACGTCGCCCATCGCCGCATCGATCGCGAACAGCGCCTTCAGCGCCGGCCGATGCCGCCCGGGGACATAACTCAGCGCCAGCGTACGGTCGGCGCCGATGTCCAGTTCAGCGATAGCAGACGGCTTTCGCGGCGGTGACGACGTCGGCGGCCTTGATCAGCGCCAGTTTCTCGAGATTGGCGGCATAGGGCATCGGCACGTCGACGTTGGTCACCCGCATCACCGGCGCGTCGAGGTCATCGAACCCCTCGTTCATCGCGATGGCGATGATTTCCGAGGAGATCGAGCAGGTTGGCCAGCCTTCCTCGACCACGACCATGCGGTTGGTCCGCTTGAGGCTGGCGAGCACCGTCGCCTTGTCGAGCGGGCGCAGCGTGCGCAAATCGATCACTTCGGCGCTGATGCCGTGGCCGACCAGCTCTTCGGCCGCTTCAAGCGCGACCCCGACCCCGATCGAGTAGCTCACCAGCGTGACGTCCTTGCCCGGGCGGACGATCCGCGCCTGGCCGATCGGAAGCACATAGTCTTCGAGCTCGGGGACGTCGAAATGCTGGCCGTACAGCAGCTCATTCTCGAGGAACACGACCGGGTCGTCGGTCCGGATCGCGGCCTTGAGCAGGCCCTTGGCGTCGGCCGCGCTGTACGGGCAGATCACGATCAGTCCGGGCACGGATGCGTACCACGGCCCGTAATTCTGGCTGTGCTGGGCGGCGACTCGGGCGGCCGCGCCATTGGGGCCGCGGAACACGATCGGGCAGCGCATCTGGCCGCCCGACATGTAATTGGTCTTGGCCGCCGAATTGATGATGTGGTCGATCGCCTGCATCGCGAAGTTGAAGGTCATGAACTCGACGATCGGCCTGAGGCCGCCCATCGCCGCGCCGGTGCCGAGCCCGGCGAAGCCATATTCCGTGATCGGGGTGTCGATCACCCGCTTGGCGCCAAACTCCTCCAGCAGCCCCTGCGTGACCTTGTAGGCGCCCTGATATTCGGCGACTTCCTCGCCGATCACGAACACCCGCTCGTCGCGCCGCATTTCCTCGGCCATGGCGTCGCGCAGCGCCTCGCGCAGGGTCATGTTGGTGACCGGCGTGCCATCGGGCACTTCGGGCGCGTCATGGGTTCGGGCGACGTCGGCGACGAGCTCGCGCGCGGCGGTCTCCATCAAATGCGGGGTCGCCTTCTCAATGTCGTGGGTCTGCGTTTTCTGGTCGGACGGCTTTGGAATTGCCTGGTCGGGGCCCTGGACCGCTTTGTGGTCTTCGACCGCGACCGCCGCCGGCATGGAGACCGCGCCTTCCTCTTCGAGGATCGCGATCAGCGTCCCGACCTTGACCCCGTCGCTCCCCTCTGGGACCAGGATCTTGGCGATCGTCCCCTCATCGACCGCTTCGAACTCCATCGTCGCTTTGTCGGTTTCGATTTCGGCCAGGATGTCGCCGGACTTCACGACATCGCCTTCCTTGACCAGCCATTTGGCGAGCGTCCCCTCCTCCATTGTCGGGGACAGCGCGGGCATGGTGAGCTCGGTCGGCATCAGTAGCTCTCCACCAGCACGTTGGTGTACAATTCCGCCGGATCGGGTTCCGGCGCATCTTCTGCGAACTTGGCAGCAGCGACGACAATGTCCTTGATTTCCTTGTCGATCGCCTTGAGCTCATCCTCGCCGACACCAAGCTTGCCAAGTTCTTTGGCGGCATGGTCGATCGGGTCGTTGCCCTCGCGATAGGACTGCACTTCCTCGCGCGTCCGATATTTGGCCGGGTCCGACATCGAATGGCCGCGATACCGATAGGTTTTCAGTTCGAGCATGATCGGCCCCTTGCCGCTCCGGGTCCATTCGAGCGCGGTTTCAGCCGCGCCGCGGACCGCCAGCACGTCCATCCCGTCGACCTGGATGCCGGGGATGCGGAAGCTCTCGCCGCGCTTGTAGAACAACGGCTCGGACGACGACCGCGCGACGCTGGTGCCCATCGCATATTCATTATTCTCGATGGCGTAGATCACCGGCAGCTTCCACAGCTCGGCCATGTTGAAGCTTTCGTAGACCTGCCCCTGGTTGGCCGCGCCGTCGCCGAAATAGGTCAGGCAGACCCCGCCGTCGCCATTATACTGATGCTTGAAGCCGAGCCCGGTGCCGAGGCTGACCTGGGCGCCGACGATGCCGTGCCCGCCGTAAAAGCCACGCTCGACCGAGAACATGTGCATCGATCCGCCCTTGCCTCTGGAAATGCCGGCGGCGCGCCCGGTCAACTCGGCCATGATCAGCTTGGGATCGATGCCGTAGGCGAGCATGTGGCCATGGTCGCGATAGCCGGTGATGACGCTGTCCTTGCCGACCGTCATCGCCGACTGGAGCCCGACCGCGACCGCTTCCTGGCCGATGTAGAGGTGGCAGAAGCCGCCGATCAGCCCGAGGCCGTAGAGCTGCCCGGCCCGTTCCTCGAAGCGGCGGATCAGCAGCATCTGCTTGTACAGCGCCAGCAGCTCGGCCTTGGGCGCCTTGTACCGCTTGGGTTCGGGCGGCCGTTCGCGGTTGGACAATTGCGGGTCTGCGGACTTCGCGGCTTTGGATTTAGCGGGACGCGCCAAGGCGTTGCCTTTCGTGCGGCTGGTTAGCGGCGCTCTATAGGAAAGGCGCAGGCCAGCTGGCAACTGCGCCCATTCGGACGAGGGCGTCAGTCCCCGGCGAGGAAGCCCGCCATCTGCCAGTGGCCGCGGCGCTTGTGGAACCAGGCGCGGTAATCGATCGGGCTGCGGGCCATGGCGTCCCGGACATAGCCGCCCCGCCCGTCGTCGAGCGTGACCTTGATCCACGAACCACCGTCCGACGGCCCATCGAGCGTCAGCACATCCCAGTCGAGTGATGCTATCGCCGGCCTCCGCTCGCTCGGGCCTTTGGGCAAAACCGCGCCGGGCAAGGCAATGCGGGTTTCGAAGGCGTCGCGCTCACCGCTCAGCTGATCGGCCATCGATGGCGCAGTCGCGACCCCGGCGCGCAGCGTGCAGCCGATCCGCAGCGCGCTGCCAAGCTCGCTCCAGAGTTTGCTGCTGCGCGGCCGCTGGAGGCCCCACAGCGCGATGAAATCGGCCTTGCCGGCATGACCGCCGAGGCTGGCCTCGACGTCGTCGGCGACGACCTTCAGCAAGGCCGCCACATCGCGCTGCGCGATGGTTCGCTGGAGCGCGGCTCGAAAGGCGACGAAGCTGCGGTCCGTGGCGCATTGATCGATCGGTGGCAAACGCGCCGGGTCGAGCGCTGCCACGGCAAGGACCAGCATCAGCATTTAATTGAGTGGGATGATCACTTCATCGGGCCGGACCAGGCCGAGATCGCGGCGGACCAGTTCGTCGGCGATGTCCGGGTCGGCCTTGCGCGGGTCGAGCAGCGCTGAGCGATGGCGCATCTGGGCCCGGCTCGCCTCGAGCTGGGCAAGCTCGGCTTTGCGCTGGTTGAGGCTGCGGTGATAGCCGCCCCAGGCCAGCAGGCCGTTGGGACCGGCGACCGCATAGCCGGCGAAATTGCCGACCACGATCAACGCCAGCGCGGGCATCGCCGCGCGGCGGATCATTCCAAAACTGCGTGTCGCTCCCCCCATGGCAATCAAAGAATCACGATGACGTCATGAAGGCAAGCGAAAAGCGCCGATCGGAGACGAATTCCTTGGCGAATCCGTGGATTAGCCAGCGACATAGGCTTTGATCGCCTCGCGGCCGGCGTAACGCGCGGTTTCGCCCAGCTCCTCCTCGATGCGCAGCAGCTGGTTGTATTTGGCGGTGCGGTCGGAGCGCGCCAGGCTGCCGGTCTTGATCTGCCCGCAATTGAGCGCGACGGCGAGGTCGGCGATGGTCGAATCCTCGGTCTCGCCCGAACGGTGCGACATGACCGTGGTGTAGCCCGCGCTTTGCGCCATGCGAACCGCGCCGATGGTCTCGGTCAGCGTGCCGATCTGGTTGACCTTGATCAGGATCGAATTGGCGATGCCGTCGGAAATGCCCTGCGCGAGGCGCTTCTCATTGGTCACGAACAGGTCGTCGCCGACCAGCTGGATGCGGTTGCCGAGCCGCTCGGTCAGCTGCTTCCACCCGGCCATGTCGTCTTCGGCCATGCCGTCCTCGATCGACGCGATCGGATAGGCTCCGGCAAGACCGGCGAGGTCGTCGACCATCTGCGCCGGGTTGAGCCGCTTGCCTTCGCCGTCCAGCACATAGGCGCCGTCGCGATAATATTCGGTCGCCGCGCAATCGAGCGCGAGCAGCACGTCGCTGCCCATCGCATAACCGGCGCGCTCGACCGCCTGGACGATCAGGTCGAGCGCGGCCCGGGCCGAGGCGATGTTGGGGGCAAAGCCGCCTTCGTCGCCGACCGCGGTCGACAGCCCGGCCTCGTGCAGCGCTGCCTTGAGCGAGTGAAAGATCTCGACGCCGCAGCGCAGGCCTTCGGAAAAGGTCGCGGCGCCGACCGGCATGACCATGAATTCTTGAAAATCGATCGGGTTGTCGGCGTGGACCCCGCCGTTGAGAATGTTCATCATCGGCACCGGCAGCAGCTCGGCGCCGACTCCGCCGACGTAGCGATAGAGCGGCTGGCCGAGCGCGTCGGCGGCGGCCTTGGCAGTCGCCAGGCTGACCCCGAGAATCGCGTTGGCGCCGAGCCGGGCCTTGTTGTCGGTGCCGTCGATCGCGATCATCGCGGCGTCGATTTCGGCCTGGTCCTCGGCTTCGCGGCCGACGATATGCTCGGCAATCTCGCCGTTGACCGCTCGCACCGCCCGCTCGACGCCCTTGCCCTGCCAGCGGAAATTGTCGCGGTCGCGCAGCTCCACCGCCTCGTGCGCGCCGGTCGATGCGCCCGACGGGACCGCCGCCCGGCCCATGCTGCCGTCGTCCAGCGTGACATCGACCTCGACCGTCGGATTGCCGCGGCTGTCGAGGATCTGGCGGCCATGGACATCGACGATCGCAGTCATGGAATTCCCCCGTGCGTGGGCAGTATGATAGAGTGCGCAAAAGCCCCTACACGGCGCGCGTCGAGACGTGCAACTTTCGCCTCGGCAGACCGGAACGAAGCCAGAGGGGACGGGGTTGAGGGTGCAAAGGAGAATTACCATGCAAGACAATAAGACCGAGCTCCCCGAAGGGACCGACCGGATCATCGCCGGCGCCTCTGACCCGACCGTAAGCAACAGCGGGGCGATGGGCGTCCGCACCGACCCCGAGACCGATGTCACCGATGACGACGATGTCCTGCTGGTCGGCGACGTCGGCGATTCGGACGATAGCGGCGGACCTGCTGGCAAGCGCAAGGCGCTGGCCCGCGGCGCCCTCGCCGATAAATTCCGCAGCGGCCGCGACAAATTGTCGGGCCAGGCCGCCGACAAGGCGCGCGGGCTGGTTAGCCAGGGCCTCGAGCGCTCGGCCGAAGCGCTGGGCAACGTCGGCCGGCTGGTCGGTGACACCGCCGACGGCCTCGATGAGCGCCTCGGCGCCGATTATGGAGATTATGCCCGCCGCGCCGCGACGGCGATCGACGATGCCGCCACCAGCCTCGCCGGCAAGGACGCCGACGAGCTGATTGACGACACCCGCGAGTTCGTCCGCAAGAGCCCCGGCATTGCGCTGGCCGGCGCCGCCATCGTCGGTTTCGCGCTGGCCCGGCTGGTTAAGACCGGCCTCGCCAGGGACGACGGGCGCGGCAAGGGTCGCGGCGGTTCGGGCAAATCTGGCGGATCGCGCGAGGGCTGATGCTCAAACCCGCCGAACCGGCGATGCGGCCGGAGCCTGATCCCGATCGCCCGGTCGGCGAGCTTGTCGGCGAGCTGGTCGACCACGGCCGTGCCTATGCCACGGCTGAGATCGGCCTGGCCAAGGCGATGGCCGAGGCCAAGGTCGCGGTCCTCAAGGTCCCGGTGATCCTGCTTGGAGCGGCGTTGCTGCTGCTCCAGGCCGGGGTCACGGCGCTTGCCGTCGCGCTCTTGCTCGGGCTGAGCCCGCTGATCGGCCCGATTTTCGCCGGGTTGGTCGCGTTCCTGGTCTTCGCCGGTCTCGCCGGCGGTCTCGGCTGGTACGGGGTCGAGATGATCCGGAAGGCGCTATGAGCGAGGACACGCCCGAAGTCGCCGCGGCGCGAATCGAAGTCGAGCGGGCACGCGCCCGAATGCTCGAGAGCGCGAGCGAATTGCAGGCCGAACTGATCGAAATGTTCAGCCCGCAAAACTGGGCCCGCGATATTTGGGAGGGCGCAAAGGAGAAAGGCGCGGACCTCGCCGAGGAGGCGGTCGACGCGGTGCGCAATCGCCCGGCGGTCGCCGGCGGCGTGCTGGCGGCGATCGCTCTGTTCCTCGCCCGTGAGCCGCTGATCGGCATGGCCGGCAAGCTCGCCGATGGCGTAGGAACCAAGCGCAAGGCCCGCAAATCGCGCAAGACGGCCGCCGCGGCCGCGCCCAAACCTCAGACCAGACGCAAGAATACGGAGACTATCGAATGACCAGCACCAATTCGCCCGACCGTCCGCGCGGTGCGCACGAGCCGACCGTCCGCCAGCGCGCCATCGAAGCCTATGACGGCGCTCGCGACAGTGTCGCCGGCGCTGGTCGCCGGGCCAATGACGGGATCGACGAGGCGCCGTTGATCGCGCTTGCCGCCGGGCTCGCCGCCGGTGCGCTGATCGCCGCGCTTTTGCCGCGCACCGAAAGCGAAGCGCGCTTGCTGCGTCCGGTGGGCGATCGCCTGAGCGATACCGCCCGCGCCGCGGCCGCCGCCGCCAAAGAAGCCGGCACGTCGCGCCTGTCCGAACTCGGGCTGACCCGCGAGAAGGGCGCCGAGACCCTGCGCTCGATCTTCGAAGGCGCCGGCGACGCCGCGCGATCGTCCGCCCAGGCGGCGCTGAGCGCGGCGCGGACCGCCGAATGAGCAAGCTCCACTTGGTGTTCGGCGGCCGGGTCAAGGATCCGCGCGGCCTCGACTTCGTGGATCTCGACCAGATCGACCTGGTCGGCCTGTTCGAAAATTATGCCGAGGCCGAGGAGGCCTGGCGCGGCAAGGCGCAGCGCACGGTCGACGATGCCGAGATGAAATATGTCGTGGTCCACCTCCACCGGCTGCTCGAGCCCGAAGGCGAGAAAAGCGACTCGGTCCCGGCCGGCGCGGGGACCTCGACCTAACGGACCTCGACCTAGGCCTTGCGGTAGCGCCACAGCAGCAACGGCCGCTGCATCAGCAGGCCGGCGAGGAACCCGCCGACATGGGCCGGAGTGGCCAGCAGCAGCCCCTGCCCGCCCGCCGACCAGCCGACCAGCAATTGCATCACGACCCACGCCGCGAGCAGCCAGGCGGCGTTCAACAGGCGGTTGAGGCGCGGCGAGCGGGTGACTCGCTTGGCCTGGCCGAAGCTCAACGCAAACGCGCCGATCACCGCGCTGATCGCGCCGCTGGCGCCGATCACCGGCACGATCGAGCCCGGATCGGTCAGCCACTGCGCCGCGGCGGCGGCATAAGCGCCAACGACATAGAGCATGAGCAGCGCGCCGCGCCCGAGCACGCGCTCGACCTGCGTGCCGCACCACACCAGCATCAGCAGGTTGAACGCGAGATGGAGCGGGCCGGCATGGACCAGGGTCGAACTCAGCGGGGTGAGGATGGCCGGCACCGCCGGCGAAATGTCGATCAGGCCGCCGAAGCGCGCCGGGATGAAGCCCATCAGCGCCGCCGCGCGGTCGCCCGCGGCCAGGATCATGGTCAGCAGCCACGCCAGAGCGGTGAGACCGCTGATGACGATCGTTGCGGTGCGCGGGATGCGCATCCTCAGGCCAGCCTGATCAGACGAATTCGATCGCCTTGATGGTGTAGTAACGGTCGCCCGACGGGGTCGAAACCTCGACTTCGTCGCCCGCCGAGCGCCCGATCAGCGCGCGTCCGAGCGGCGAATTATAGCTGATCCGGCCAACCCGGGCGTCGGCTTCGGTCTGGCCAACCAGCTGGTAGCGGACCTTTTTCTTGTCCTCGTCGACCAGGTCGACGGTCGCCCCGAACACCACCTTGTCGCCCGACAGCGTGGTCGGATCGATCACCAGCGCGCGGCTCAGACGGTCCTCAAGATCGGCGATGGTCGCCTCGACCTGGCCCTGGCGCTCCTTCGCGGCATGGTATTCGGCGTTCTCGGACAGGTCGCCATGGGCGCGGGCGACCTCGATCGCCTCGATGATCGCCGGCCGTTCGATCATCTTCAGATGCCGAACTTCGTCGTCGATCTTGCGGTGACCTTCGGCCAGCATTGGCACTTTGTCGGCGCTTGCCATTGAAAAATGCCTTTCTCTTCTGAAAAATCCCGCTCTTGCGCGGCCACACCGGCCCGCGCTCGATGAGCGAATTTTCAGCTGAATATCAGTTTACGGAAGCGGAATAATAGGACTGAAGCGAGGCAACTTCAAGCGCATGGCCGCGCACCGCCTCGATCGAGCGCGCCGCGGCCAGGCTGGCGGCGGCGGTTGTGAAATAGGGCACCTTGCGGGCCAGCGCGGTGGCGCGGATCGAATGGCTGTCCTTGAGCGACTGCCAGCCTTCGGTAGTATTGAACACCAGATCGACGTCGCCATCGAGCAAGCGGTCGACGATATGCGGCCGGCCCTGGGCGACCTTGTTGACCGGGCTTACGGTCAGCCCGCGCGAGGCGAGATGGGCGGCGGTGCCGCTGGTCGCGATGATCGCGAAGCCGAGCTCGATCATTTTCTCCACCGCCGGCACGATATTGTCCTTGTCGGCGTCCTTGACCGACACGAAGGCGGTGCCGCGGTCGGGCAGCGCCATCCCCGCGCCGAGCAAGGCCTTGGCGAAGGCGATATCGAATTCGTAATCGATTCCCATGACTTCGCCGGTGCTCTTCATTTCCGGTCCAAGCACCGGGTCGGTCCCCGGGAAGCGCGCGAAGGGGAATACCGGGGCCTTGACCGCGATGTGGCGGATGGCGCGCTCGATCGGGTCGAAGGCCGACAGCGGCTCGCCGGCCATGACCCGCGCCGCGATCTTGGCGATCGGCCGCCCGATCGCCTTGGCCACGAACGGCACCGTCCGGCTCGCCCGCGGATTGACCTCGATCAGATAGACCTGGTCTTCCTTGACCGCGAACTGGACGTTCATCAGCCCTTTGACGTCGAGCGCCAGCGCCAGCGCCTTGGTCTGTTTCTCGATCTTGCGGATGACCTTGTCCGACAGGCCGTGCGGCGGGATCGCGCAATTGCTGTCGCCCGAATGGACCCCGGCTTCCTCGATATGCTGGAGGACGCCCGCGACGGCGACCGCCTTGCCGTCGCAGATCGCGTCGACATCGACCTCGATCGCGTCGCGCAAATAGCGGTCGATCAGCACCGGGCTGGTCCCCGACACCGCCACCGCGGTGGCGATA
>JBDTRT010000018.1:0-10731 GCA_039931595.1 Sphingomicrobium sp. | reverse complement strand
GGCTCCACGGGCTGGTCAACGTGCCGGTGTCGCGGACCTCGACCGTGTTGTTCGAAGACGTCGCCTCGATGAACGCCGCTTACCCGCCGCGCGACGGTGACTTGAGCTACGGCCGCAACGGTACGCCGACCCAATGGGGGCTGGCCGAAGCCCTGACCGAGCTCGAACCGGGCGCCGCCGGGACCCGCCTGTACGCATCGGGCGCGACAGCGGTGGCGTTCGCGCTGATGAGTGTGCTTGAGCCGGGCGACGAACTGCTGATGGTCGACAGCGTCTACCAGCCGACGCGGACGTTCTGCGACCAGATGCTCAAGCGCTTGGGCATCACCACCCGTTATTACGATCCGCTGGGAAACGCCGAAGCGGTCGAAGCGATGGTCTCGCCGACCACCCGCGCGATTTTTATGGAAAGCCCGGGCTCGCTAACCTTCGAAGTTCAGGACGTGCCCGGCATCTGCGCGATGGCGCGGGCGCGCGGCATTGCCACGCTGCTCGACAATACCTGGGCGACGCCGCTGTTTTTCCAGGCCCTGGCGCACGGCGTCGACCTGGCGATCGTCGCCTGCACCAAATATGTCGCGGGCCACGCCGACGTCATGCTCGGATCGGTCACCGCCACCGAAGCCTATTGGGACAGGCTGTCGAAGACCGCCCGGCAGTTCGGCCAATATGTCAGCCCCGACGATGCGTACCTCGCCGCCCGCGGCCTGCGCACCCTGGGTGTGCGGCTGCGGCGGCACGAGGACAGCGCGATCAAGATCGCGCGCTGGCTAGTGGACCAGCCGCAAGTCGCCTCGGTGATCCACCCGGCGCTCAAGGACTGCCCCGGTCACGCTTTTTGGAAGCGCGACTTCACCGGCTCGTCGGGGCTGTTCTCGATCGTGCTCAAGAACGCCGACGATGCCGCGGCCGACCGCTTGGTCGAGCGCCTCGAACTGTTCGGCATCGGCTACAGCTGGGGCGGCTTCGAAAGCCTCGCGATCCCGGTCCACCCCGACCGCGCGCGAACCGTCCGCCGCGACCGGCCCGCGGGCGCGATGGTCCGCCTGCACATCGGCCTGGAGGATCCCGATGACCTCACAGCCGACCTCGAACAGGGCCTCAAGCAAGCCGGTTGACCGTCCGCCGCCCGCCGTGGCAATCGCTGCGGGCCGCGCGAGCGGGTGTAGCTCAATGGTAGAGCAGAAGCTTCCCAAGCTTACGACGAGGGTTCGATTCCCTTCACCCGCTCCAATTTCCGACCTGCCGGTGGCAGGCCGGATATAGGAGCGCACGAGCGAAGCGAGTGGCGACAATGTCCGATCTCGCGGGGCAGGTTGGAATTGGGAGCGAAGCGCGACAGCGCTGATTGCGCGCCCGTTACGGCCTGTGGCATAGTCCCCGCGGGGGGACCGCCGATGCATCCGCCGCTCGTTCAGTTTGCACTAAGCCTGGCGCTCGCCGCGCAAACC
This sequence comes from Sphingomicrobium sp., assembly GCA_039931595.1. Taxonomy (GTDB): domain Bacteria; phylum Pseudomonadota; class Alphaproteobacteria; order Sphingomonadales; family Sphingomonadaceae; genus Sphingomicrobium. The sequence continues at coordinate 9,280 of JBDTRT010000018.1, read as the reverse complement.
ACGCCGGCCAGTGACGAACAAGCCGAAGGCACACCGTGGCAGGCACAAATCTATTCCAATTTCACCGGCTGGACCGAACAGGAACTGGCGACTCGCGACGAGTGGGACCTCGCCCACCGCTGCGGCGGCTCGCTGATCGCCGACGGCTGGGTGCTGACCGCCGCCCACTGCATCGACCAGGCCAAGGTCGACAAGGGCTATCGGGTCCGGCTCGGCGCCGAATATCTCGATACGGGCGAGGGCGTGACCTATCGCATCGACCGGATGGTGCGCCACGCCGACTATGACAAGCCGCGCCACCTCAATGACATCGCACTGGTTCATTATGTCGCCGACGAGGAAACCGGCAACAGCGACGTGAACCATTTGATCGAGCCGATCGCGCTCTATGACGGCGAGCCGCTCGGTGACGGCGTCAAGGCGTTCGCCACCGGCTGGGGCCAGCTCGAGGAAGGCAAGGACCGCGGCTTCCAGTCCGACCTGACCCAGGTCGACCTGGTCACGGTCGATTGCGGATCGCTCGCGGTTTACGACGGCAAGACCGACGACAACATGATGTGCGCGTCATCGGCCGACAACGATACCTGCACCGGCGACAGCGGCGGGCCGCTCGTGCTGGAGGGCGACGATACGGTGCTGGTCGGGATCGTCAGCTGGGGGATCGGCTGCTACCGCGAGGACAGCGCCGGCGTCTACGTCCGCATCGACCGCGACCATTATCGCGAGTGGATCGACCGCGCGATGGCGGCCGACCCGACGGTCAACGAGCTGCGTTAGCGATCGTCGCCGCTGCCGCGATCGTCGCCTGAGCCCCGGTCGTCGCCACTGCCGCGATCGTCGCCTGATCCGCGATCGTCACCGCTGCCACGGTCATCGCCGCTGCCGCGATCTTCTTCTTCGTCGGTCGGCACTCGCTGGATGTCGGACATCGCGTTTCTCCTGATTGTCGCCGGCTAAGGTCGCACGAATCCACCGATCATGGATAGGGTCGCTCAGGCGAACCCGATGTCTTTGACAAAGCCCGTAAATCCCGGGCTCCTCGCGAGCGGATCGAGCAATGGGTCGGTGATGATCTGGCTCAACCCCGAGTCGCCGATGACGCGCGCCCGCTTGAGCCGGGCGAGCGCGTCGTCGGGCCGTCCCCACTGCGCCATCACCTCGGCCTGCTGATACATTGCCGCGTCGCCGACCTCGCTGACCAGCTGAGCCAGCGCGCGGTCGGCTGCCGGCTGGTTGCCCAGCCGGTTTTCGAGCACCGCCTGGCCGCGCAGGCGGAACATCGCATGGGGCTCGGCCGCAAAAGCGGCGCGGGCCTCGTCCAGCCGGCCCAGCTCCATCAGGCAATCGCCCATGAAGGCGTGCGCGTTCGATATCCCCGGATTGAGCGCGAGCGCGCGCTGGTAATGGCTGACCGCGTCGCCGTAGCGGCGCGCCGCATAAGCAATGGTCCCCGCCGCGCGATGGGTCCGCGGGTTGAGCGGATCGAGCGCGAGCGCGCGGTCGATCGCCGCGCGGGCTTCGGCGAAGCGGCGCGTGCGCACGGCGTACAACGCGAACAGCAGGACGATGTCGGCATCGCCGTGGCCGTAGCGATAGGCCCTGTCGTACGACGGCCGCGCGCCGCGAATGTCGAGATTGCCAGCGAACCGAGCGTAGCCCAGCGCCAGATGACCGTCGGGCAAGGTCGGCGCGAGGTCGATCGCGCGCTGCGCTTCGGCGATCGCGGCGGCATAAAGCGGTTTCAACTCGCTCGCCTTGGCGCTGCCCGCGGCAATCGATGCGAGCACCCGCGACAGGCCCGAATGCGCCAGCGCGAACTTGGGGTCGGCGGCAACCGCCAGCTCGTAATTCGCGCGCGCCTGGCGATCGGTCGCTTCGTCCTTGGCCAGATTGAACAAGGCGCGCCCGCGCAGATAGGCTTCATAGGCCGCGACGTTGCGCGTTCCGCCGGGCGCCGGCGCGGTGGTCGCCATCCGCACCGACAAAGCGTTTGAAACCATCTGCGCAACGTCGCTTTCGAACGCGAAGATGTCGTGCAGCTGGCGCTCGACCCGTTGCGACCAGACGCTGAACCCGGTCTTGCCGTTGGTCAGGTCGGTCGCCACCCGGACCACGTCGCCGGCGCGCTCGATCGACCCTTCGAGCAGGAACGCCACGCCGAGCTTGCTAGCGATCGACTTGGCATCGCCTTGCTCGTCGCGGACGGTGTTGGACGAGGTCGTGGCCAACACCATCAGGCGGGCATTGCGCGCCAGCGCCGAGCGCACTTCTTCGGTCACCCCATCGGCGAGGAAGGCCTGTCCCGGATCGCCGCCGAGATTCTTGAACGGCAGCACGGCGACGGTCGTCGCTGCCGCTTCACCCGGGCCGAGCAGGCCGGTCCTCCACGCGACCAGCGCGCCGCCGGCTAGCGCGGCGATGGTGCCAGCGCCGGTCGCCAATGCGCGCCGCCGGGTTATTGGGCTGGCCGCAATCCCGCGCACGGGCACCTCGTGGCCGACCGCGGTGGCGATCGCCCGGCGGATCGCGTCGAGCTCGGGGGCGTCGGCCTTGCCGCGCCAGCCGGAGACATCGATCATCTGATATTGGCGAAAGCCGAGCGGCGGCGCGCTGCCGTCGAGCGACAGCGGCACCAGCCGCCGCCGGTCGCGGCCCTGCGCGGCTTCGTCGCGCACCCAGTCCGATTCGACCGAATGCTTTGACCACAGCACGACTACTGCGTCGGCCGCCTCGAGCGCGTCGCGGATTGATTTGTCGAACTGCGCGCCGCCTTCGATCAGCCCGTCCCACCAGACCGTATAGCCGGCCCGGTCGAGCGCCCCGGCGAGGCGCTGCGCCTTGACCCGATCGTAATGCGCGTAGCTCAGGAAAATGGTCGGCTGAAGGACATCCGTCGGCATGGTCCAACCGCCCCCCAAAGGATCGGTATCCAAGGCTCTACCGTGTCCGGCCGACGGTGGGAATAGAGCGCCGTGCTGTGCAAAAAACCGCCGTTCGTCGACTGATCGAAGCCCGGTTGTGAATTTCAAAACCGGTCACTAACTCTGCGCCGACTGCAGGGGGACTAAATGATTGAAATCGCCAACTTGTCGCACACCTATGCGAACGGCACCGTGGCGCTCGAAGACGTCAGCCTGTCGATCCCGCGCGGAATGTTCGGGCTGCTCGGCCCCAATGGCGCGGGCAAATCGACCCTGATGCGGACCGTCGCGACCCTGCAGGAGCCGACCGCGGGCACTATCCGCTTCGGCGACATCGACGTCCTTGCCGAGCCCGACCGCCTGCGCCGGACGCTCGGCTATCTGCCGCAGGATTTCGGGGTCTACCCGCGCGTCTCGGCCTATTCGATGCTCGACCAGATGGCCGTGCTCAAGGGGATCACCGGCAAGGGCGAGCGCAAGAGCGTGGTCGAAACCCTGCTCAACCAGACCAATTTGTGGGCGGTGCGCGACAAGGCCATCGCCGGTTTCTCGGGCGGCATGCGGCAGCGCTTCGGGATCGCCCAGGCGCTGATCGGCAACCCCGAGCTGATCATCGTCGACGAGCCCACCGCCGGCCTCGACCCGGAGGAACGCAATCGATTCTTGAATCTGCTGGCAGGGATCGGCGACAATGTCGTCGTCATCCTCTCGACCCACATCGTCGACGACGTCGCCGATTTGTGCCCGCTGATGGCGGTGCTCGCCAACGGCCGGCTGCAGCTCGAGGGCAAGCCGACTGATCTCATCGCCTCGACCCGCGGCAAGGTGTGGAAGAAGGTCATCGATCACGCCGAGCTCGAGGCCTACCAGGCCAGCCACGAAGTGATCTCGACCCGGATGTTCGCCGGCAACACCATCATCCACGTCCTCTCGGACAGCCGCCCGGACGGGTTCGAGCCGGTCGAAGGCGGGCTCGAGGACGTCTATTTCTCGACCCTCTCCACGCTTCGCGGCGCAGCCTGAGCGGGGGCCCGGAGATGCTGCTTGGAATCACCGGATTTGAAATCCGCTACCAGCTCAAGAACCCGGTATTCTGGGTCGCGATCGCGATTTTCTTCCTGCTCGGCTTCGGCCTCACTGCGAGCGAGAACGTCAGCATCGGAACGCCCGGTGCGGTCCACGAAAACTCCCCGTTCGCGATCGCCATCGCCACCGCGATCCTGTCCCTATTCTATCTGTTCATTGTCACCGCGTTCGTCGCCAACGCCATCGTCCGCGACGAAACCAGCGGCTTCGCGCCGATTGTCCGCGCCACTCCGGTGACCAACAGTCAGATCGTGCTCGGCCGCTTCCTCGGCGGGCTGATCATCGCCTGGCTCGGCTATCTCGCGGTCCCCCTCGGTATGGCCGCGGGCTCGATGATGCCGTGGGTCGACCCCGAAACGGTCGGTCCGCAGAAGCTATCCTATTACGCCTGGAACTACGCCGTCTTCGGCCTGCCCAACATCCTCCTGACCAGCGCGGTTCTGTTCGCCGTGGCGACCATCCTGCGCTCGATGATGGCGGCCTATATCGGCGCCGTTCTGCTGGTCATGGGCTATCTCGTGACGATCAGCATCGTCGGCCAGAAGATCGAATATCGCGACACCTTCGCGCGCTTCGAACCGCTCGGCAACGGCGCGCTGCGCGAAGCCACGCGCTACTGGACGCAGAGCGAAATGAACGGCCGGCTGGTCGATCTCAGCGGCACCCTGCTGTTCAACCGCGGGCTCGCGGTCCTCCTCGCCTTGCTGTTCCTCGGTTTCACCGTGTGGCGCTTCTCGATGACCGAGCGTGCGCCGTCCAAACGCAAGCTGCGCAAGCTCGCCCGGCGCGAGGCGCGCGACGCCCGCGTCGCCGCGGTCGCCCCGGCGCTCGACGGTGGCGGCGTGATCGCGCGCGACGCAAAGCCGTCGCGCTGGGTCCAGTTCATGGCCCGCCTGCGGGTCGAGGTGCGCCAGGTGCTGACCAGCCCCGGCCTGATCGTCCTGTCGCTGTTCGCAATCGGTAACACCGCCGCGGCACTGTGGCTTGGCCAGTCGACCTATGGCACGACCGAGCACCCGACGCTGGCCGCGACCATCAACAACGTCCGCGGCGGGTTTCAGATCGTCCTGCTGATGGTCGCCGTATTTTACGGCGGCGAGCTGGTGTGGCGCGAACGCGACCGCAAGCTCAACGAAATCCTTGATTCGACGCCGGTCGCGAGCTGGGTTATGACCATCCCCAAGATCCTCGCCATCTTCCTCGTGCTGCTGGTGCTCAACTGCGTCGGCATGGTGACCGGCCTGTTCTACATGGCGGTGTCCGGCGCCGGGCAGCTCGGGATCCCTCAATATCTCGGCTGGTTCATCCTGCCGGCGGCGATCGACGGCCTGCTGATCGCGGTGCTGGCGGTCGTCACACAGGTCCTCAGCCCCAACAAATATGTCGGCTGGGGGATCATGTTCGTGTGGTTCGTGGGGACCATCTTCCTGTCCAACATGGGCTATTCCAACCCGCTCTATAATTATGACTCCACGCCGCTGGTACCGTTGAGCGACTTCGTCGGCGCCGGCAGCTTCTGGCAGGGCGCGACGGTGCTGCAATTCTACTGGGCCTGCTTCGCGGTCGTGCTCGCGGTGCTTGCCCATATGCTGTGGCCGCGCGGCACCGACGTCGGCCTGCGTACGCGGGTCATGCGCTTGCGCCGCCATGCCAAGACCGCCCCGCTGGCGATTGCCGGCGTGGCCGCGCTGGCGATGGCCGCGACCGGCGCGTACGCTTATTACAACATCAAGGTCCTCAACCAGTATCAGACCTCGGACGAGGCCGAAAAATACAGCGCCGATTATGAGCGCAAATATCTCAAATTTGAGGCGCTGCCGCAGCCGACTGCGACCAAGGTGACGATGGACGTCCAGCTCTACCCGAAGGAGCGGCGGCTGATGGTCACCGGCCGCTACGATCTCAAGAATTTGACCCAGACCCCGATCCGCGACGTCCATGTCCGCCAGGGCGACCAGGATGCCGAGTTCCTCAAGCTCGACCTGTCCGGCGCCCGTTTGGTCTCGAACGACACCAAGTTCGGATACCGGATCTACCGCTTCGACACCCCGCTCGCCCCCGGCGCGACGGCCACCATGACGTTTACATCGCGCATCTGGCATCGCGGCTTCAAGGCGGCCGCCCCGGCGACCGACGTGATCGAGAACGGGACCTTCGCCAACAACAGCCAGTTCGCGCCGGTGATCGGCATGTCGCGCCAGAATTTGCTTAGCGATCGGACCAAGCGCCGCCGCCAGGGCCTGCCGGCCGAATTGCGCCCGGCCAAGCTCGAAGACCTGTCGGCGACCGCGCGCAACTATGTCGGCTCGGGCTGGGTGATGTCGGACATTCGCCTGACCACCGACGCCGGCCAGACCCCGATCGCGCCCGGCGCGCTGGTCTCGGACGAAACCCGCGATGGCCGCCGCACCGCGCGCTTCGTCAGCACCGCGCCGATTCTGAACTTCTTCTCAATCCAGTCGGCCGACTACCGGCTCGCGCAGCGCATGCACAACGGTATCCTGCTATCGGTCTATTACCACCGGGGGCACGACTGGAACGTGCCCAAGATGCTCAACGCAATGGGCGCGGCGCTCGATTATTACCGCGCCAATTTCGGGCCCTACCAGTTCAACTACGCCCGGATCATCGAATTCCCAGGCTATCAGAGCTTCGCCCAGGCGTTCGCTGGGACCATGCCGTATTCCGAAACGATCGGCTTCAACGCCGACACCAGCGATCCCGAGAAGATCGATTTCACGACCTATGTCGTGGCCCACGAAATGGCCCACCAATATTGGGCCCACCAGGTCATCGGCGCCGACATGCAGGGCGGCACGCTGACCAGCGAAACGCTCGCCCAATATTCGGCGCTGATGGTGATGAAGCACCTCTACGGACCCGACAAGATCCGCCGCTTCCTCAAATATGAGCTCGACCAGTATCTCAGCAACCGTAAGGGCGAGGCGGTCGAGGAACTGCCGCTCAACCGGGTCGAGAACCAGGGCTACATCCATTACCGCAAGGGCGCGGTGGTGATGTATCTGCTGCAGGAGCGATTGGGCGAAGCGGCGGTCAACCGCGCGCTGGCCAGGTTCGACGCCAAGTTCCGCTTCAAGGGCGCGCCCTATCTGCGCTCGACCGACCTGATCGACGAATTGCGCAAGGAGGCGCGGACGCCCGAGCAGCAGCAGCTGATCACCGATTTGTTCGAGCGCATCACGCTCTATGACTTGAAGATTACCAGCGCCTCGACCCGCAAGGTCGGGGACGACTGGGTGACCGACCTCGTGGTCTCCGCCGACAAGTTCTACGCCAACGGCAAGGGCGCCGAAACCAAGGCCAGGCTCGACGAGCCGATCGAGGTCGGGCTGTTCGCTGCCCGGCCCGGGCTCGGCGCCTTCTCGGCCAAGGACGTGATCGTGATGGTGCGCCAGCCGATCCACGGCGGCACCCAGCGGATCACGCTCAAGAGCAAGCGCAAGCCAGGCTTTGCAGGGGTCGATCCGTATAATTTCTACGTCGACCGCAACAGCGACGACAATGTCCGGCCGGTCGACGAAAGCTAGAGCCGGCTGGCCCTAGATGCCGCCGTCGACCGCCTCGTGGCCGGCCTCGGCGAGCCCCTGGTAGAGCTGCCGAGCGACGCTTTGGGCGAGCGCGCCATCTTCCGAGCGGATGACGAAATTGGCGCCGTAGCGGTCGTCCTTGAAGAACGGATAGCTGCCGATCGAGACCCCGTCATGCGCCGCCTCGGTCGCGCGCAGCAGGTCGGCGACCTCGCTTTCGGCCGCATAGGCGCCGACCGTGACCGAGACGATCGGCCGCCCGCCCTCGAGCGTCCCGCTCAGCGCCTCGAGCATGCGCGCGGCGATGTTGGGCACACCGGCCAGGATTAGCACATTGCCGATCCGTACCCCGGGCGCTCCGGAATGGGGGTTGGCGATTAGCTCGGCTCCTTGCGGGACCCGCGCCATGCGCAGCCGCGCCTCGTTCACCTCGAGCCCGCGGGCCGAGTAATACTTCTCGAGGATCTGCCGCGCCTCGGGGTGGACCACGACCGGCACGTCAAATGCCGCGGCGATCGAATTGACCGTGATGTCGTCGTGGGTCGGGCCGATTCCGCCGGTCGTGAACAGATAGTCGTGGCTGACCCGGAGCGCGTTGACCGCCGCGACGATCCTTTGCTCATCGTCGGGCACCACGCGCACCTCGGCCAACCGGATGCCCTGGTCGTTGAGCCACGCCGCGACCTGCGCGACATTCTTGTCCTGGGTCCGTCCGGACAGGATCTCGTCGCCGATCACGCAAAGCGCCGCGGTCCACTGCTTGGGGTGGGATTGCATCGATTCTCCGGTTCGACATCAGCGCGTCGAACTCTTATCTAGGGACGATGACCGAATATATCACTGTCTCCGACGACGACCGGGTCGAGGCTCGCAACGGCGTCATCAAGCTCCACGGGCCCGAGGGATTTGCCGGCATGCGCGTCGCCGGCCGCCTCGCCGCCGAGATCCTCGACGAAATCGCCCCGTTCGTCGTGCCCGGAGTCACCACCGGTGAGCTCGACCAGCGGGTTTACGATCACATGCTGCGCGCCGGCTCGGTCCCGGCGACGCTCGGCTATCGCGGCTACACCAAGAGCTGCTGCATCTCGATCAACCACGTCGTGTGCCACGGCATCCCCGGCGACAAGGCGATTAAGGACGGCGACATCGTCAACATCGACGTCACCCCGATCGTCGACGGCTGGCACGGCGACACCAGCCGCATGTACCTCGCCGGCAACATCCCGATCAAAGCTCGGAAGCTGGTCGACGTCACTTACGAATGCATGATGCTCGGGCTTGAGCAGGCCCGCCCCGGCAACCGCCTCGGCGATGTCTCCAACGCCATCCAGCGCCATGCCGAAGCCAACCGCTACTCGGTCGTCCGCGATTTCTGCGGCCACGGCGTCGGCCGGCTGTTCCACGACAGCCCGGAAGTGGTCCACGCCGGCCGCCCCGGCACCGGCGTCGAACTGCGCCCTGGCATGTTCTTCACGGTCGAGCCGATGATCAATATCGGGCGCGCCGACGTCAAGCTGCTCGACGACGGTTGGACCGCCGTGACCCGCGACCGCTCGCTCTCGGCCCAGTTCGAACATTCGATCGGGATCACCGAGAACGGCTGCGAGATTTTCACTAAGAGCCCGCGAGGCCTCGACAAGCCGCCATACGCCTAGGCTGCGAGTGCCCGATTACTTGGACTTGGCGTATTGAGCGCTGGTTTTAGGGCCCTTTACCGCATCTGCA
>JBDTRT010000017.1:0-3800 GCA_039931595.1 Sphingomicrobium sp. | reverse complement strand
GGATGCAGCGGGTCATCGCGGTCTTGATCACCGGACCCATATATTTGTCTTCGATCGCGCGCTTATTCTCCTCGAAGCGCGAGAAGCCGCGGCCGTAGGCCATCGCCTGGTCTTGGAGGTCGCACTCGCCGCCCTGGTCGCAGATCGGGCAGTCGAGCGGGTGGTTGATGAGCAGGAACTCCATCACCCCCTCGCGCGCCTTCTTGACCATCGCTGAGTCGGTGCGGATCATTTGTCCATCCGCGGCAGGCAGCGCGCAGCTCGCCTGCGGCTTGGGCGGCCCGGGCGCGACCTCGACCAGGCACATCCGGCAATTGCCGGCGATGCTGAGGCGTTCGTGATAGCAGAAGCGCGGGATTTCCTTGCCGGCGAGCTCGCACGCCTGGAGCACGGTCGCGCCCTGCGGAACCTCGAGCTCGATGCCGTCGACGGTGACCTTAGGCATCAGTGGGTCACCCTGTCCGGCTGAGGCCGATAGATGCGCTGGAACAGCGCGTCGGCGAGAGCCGCCCGAAGCGATTGGCGATTGGCTTGCAACTTCGTCCCCGCGCGCAGGCATTTGCCAAGATTGTCGCCCAATTGACCGAACGCGGCGCCTTCCTGGGGAGAGGTCGGTTCAGTTTTCAACAGAGCAAATATTCCAGCCGGGTTGGTGTCCGCGATGCACGCACCCATCTCGTCAACCGTGATGTTGCGCCCGGTCACTGCGAACCAGTCCCGCTGATAGATCTTCTGCAGCGCGAGCGGCTGCAGCGCGGCGACCTCGGCGGCCGATCTGACTAGAGCGACTTCGGCCAGCATCCCGCGCATGATTTCGGTCGGGAACGTAACGCGGCGCTCCTCGACCATGTCGTTGGCGAACTGGGCGTTGAAGCATTGCACGTCGCCCATCAGCTTGGCGTTGGCCGAATTGCCATAGGCCATGGTCGGCGCCAGCAGGAGGGCCCGGGCAACCGGCATCTTACGATTGTAGAGGCAGGTCGCCATCTGCTTAGCACCGACCGCCTGGTCCCTGGCAGTGAGCGCCGGCCCCGGCTGGGTATGGCCACCCAGGCGGGTGCCGGTGACCGGCTCATCCGCCCAGGCAGCGGCCGGCAAGCACAGGATCGCCGTACAGGCCAATGTGCGGCCGACCCGCGCCAAATTGCCAGCGACACTCACTGATCGGTGCCCTTGGGCCCGTCGTCCGTCCCGCGCCGACGCTCGATGGTGGTGACGCGCGGGCTTAAGCGCTGCACCGCGGCGATGGCGACGATCAGGACGATAACCGCGAGGCCGATGATCAGTGCGATACTCATTCTGCCGCCTCGAGCATGTCGCGGCCGGCGCGCTCGGCGATGCGCCGCTCCATTTCGGGGCGGAAATGCTTGACCAGGCCCTGGATCGGCCACGCTGCGGCGTCGCCCAACGCGCAGATGGTGTGGCCTTCGATCTGCTTGGTGACGTCCAATAATTTGTCGATGTCGCTGACCTCGGCGTCGCCGATGCGCAGCCGCTCCATCGTCCGCCACATCCAGCCGGTGCCTTCGCGGCACGGGGTGCACTGGCCGCAGCTCTCGTGCTTGTAGAAATAGGAGATGCGGCTGATCGCGCGGACGATGTCGGTCGACTTGTCCATCACGATCACGGCCGCGGTGCCGAGGCCGGAGCCGAGCGCTTTCAAGCCATCGAAATCCATCGGCGCGTCGATGATTTCGTGCGCCGGGACGAGCGGCACCGACGATCCGCCGGGGATCACCGCGAGGAGATTGTCCCAGCCGCCGCGGATACCCCCGCCATGGCGGTCGATCAGCTCGCGGAACGGGATGCCCATCGCTTCCTCGACCACGCACGGAGTGTTGATATGGCCCGACAGCTGGAACAGCTTGGTGCCTTCGTTCTTGGGATTGCCGATGCCCGCGAACCACGCCGCGCCGCGGCGCAGGATGGTCGGCACGACTGCAATCGATTCGACGTTGTTGACCGTCGTCGGGCAGCCGTAGAGCCCGGCGCCGGCCGGGAACGGCGGTTTCAAGCGCGGCAAGCCCTTCTTGCCTTCGAGGCTTTCGAGCATCGCGGTCTCTTCGCCGCAGATGTAGGCGCCGGCACCGCGGTGGACGAACAGGTCGAAGTCGTAGCCCGAACCGCAGGCGTTCTTGCCGAGCAGGCCGGCCGAATAGGCTTCGGCGACGGCTTTCCTGAGCGCCTGGGTCTCGACGATGAATTCGCCGCGGACGTAGATGTAGCCGGCCCGGGCGCGCATCGCGAAACCGGCGATCAGCGAGCCTTCGATCAATTTGTGCGGATCATGGCGGAGGATCTCGCGGTCCTTGCAGCTGCCGGGCTCGCTCTCGTCGGCGTTGACCACCAGGAAATTGGGTTTGCCGGGCTTGGGCTCCTTGGGCATGAAGCTCCACTTCATGCCGGTCGGGAAGCCGGCGCCGCCGCGGCCGCGCAGGCCCGACGCCTTGACCACTTCGATGATGCCGTCCTGGCCCAATTGCATCAGCTTGGCGGTGTTGTCCCAGTCGCCGCGGTCGCGCGCCGCCTTCAAGTGCGGCGACTGGAAGCCGTGGACGTTGGTGAAGATGCGATCCTTGTCGCTCAGCGGAGTGAAGCCGGCCATCAGCCGAGCCCGCCCTGGCTGAGGAAATAGATCACCGCGATCGCGATCAGCGCGAGCACGGCGAACTTGATCAGCCCGGTGACGAAGCGGAAGGCGAGGAACGCCAGCACGACCGCGACGAGGATTGCGACGATGCTCACCATTGCCCCCGATAATCGTAATTGCGCTCGGCCATTTTCTTCAAGGTGGTCGGGCCGCCTTCGGGGCAGCTGGTCTGGCGGTCGATCTGCGGGCCGGGCCGGGGCGTTTCGCCGCGCGCCAAGGCGTCGAGCACCGCGCCCATGCTGGCCTCGGTCAGATCCTCGAAATTTTCGTCGTTGATCTGGACCATCGGCGCGTTGGCACAGGCGCCGAGGCACTCGACCTCGGTCAAGGTGAACAGCCCGTCGTCGGTGGTGCGGCCCTTCCTCAGGCCGCGCTTGAAGCAAGCCTCGAGCACGTCGTCCGAACCGCGCAGCATGCACGGCGTGGTGCCGCACACCTGGACGTGGAAACGGCCGACCGGGACGAGGTTGAACATGGTGTAGAAGGTCGCGACCTCGAGCACGCGGATGACCGGCATATCGAGCTCGGCGGCGACGAACTCCATCACCGGAATCGGCAGCCAGCCCTGGGTTTCGGTTTCCGCCCCGACCTGGCGCTGGGCGAGGTCGAGTAGCGGGATCGAGGCCGACATCTGCCGTCCCTCGGGATATTGCGCGATGATCGCCTTGGCCGCCTTGGCGTTGGCATCGGTCCAGGCAAAGCCCGACCACCGCGCGCGGATTTCGGCGTCGTCGATGATGGAAGCTGGGCTAACCATTACTGGGCTCCCGCTCCAACGCGCCTGCCAAGCAGGAATGCACTCGCGATCGAAATTAGAAACAAAGAGATGCTCTGAGCGGGCGTGAATTGGCCAAAGCTGCCAGTGAATGGAAGTAAACTGGCGAGCGATGACACCGTCAGCATCACGATGAGAAACAGGAAGTGCGGGTCGAACTTCACCGGTCGCACTCCCCGAACACGACGTCGATCGCGCTTAGCACGGCGGTGGTGTCGGCGAGCATGTGGCCTTTCATCATGAAGTCCATCGCCTGGAGGTGCGAGAAAGCGGTCGGGCGGATCTTGCAGCGGTAGGGGCGATTGGTGCCGTCGGCGACGAGATAGACGCCGAACTCGCCCTTGGGGCTCTCGGTCGCGACATACACTTCGCCGG
>JBDTRT010000016.1:0-5340 GCA_039931595.1 Sphingomicrobium sp. | reverse complement strand
ACCGCGAGCCAGATCGCCGACGAGCTTGGCGGAGTCAGCCGCAACGCCGTGATCGGCAAGGCCCATCGCCTCGGGCTCGACGCCCGCCCGTCGCCGGTCAAGGCGGGCGAGGAAAAGATCAAGAAGCCCGCTGCCGCTCCGGCCGCCAAGCCGGCGCCGCGCATCGGCGCCGCCTCGCGCCAGCCGGCCGCCGCCGCGGCCGAGCCGGCCGAGTCCCCGGTCATCACGCGCACGCCCCAGCGGGTCCAGCCCGACGGCATCCAGTACCGTTCGATCGGCCCCGGCGGCTTCATCCGCCAGGGTCCCGGCGACACCCAGGCGCCGATCCCGCCGGCCCCGCCGCGGCGGCTGGTCCCGGCCAAGCCGAGCGCCGAGGTTGCCGACAAGACCAGCCTGCTCGATCTCAACGACCGCATTTGCAAATGGCCGCTGGGCCATCCGGGCGAGCCCGACTTCCACTTCTGCGGCAACGCCGCCAACCCGGGCTTTCCTTATTGCGTCGAGCATTGCGGGGTCGCCTACCAGGCCCAGCTGCCGCGCCGCGACCGCCGTCCGCCTCCCCCCCTGCCGTTCGGTGGACCCCGAGTCCGCTAGAAGCGCGTTCGCTAGGCCTCGCGCAGGAAAGCGCGCAGCTCGCGCGTGAAAACCGGCCACGCCGGTTCGTTACCGAGCAGGATGTGATTGGCGCTGTCGAGCTCGACGAAGCGCGCCCCGGCGATCCCATCGGCGACTTCACGCCCGGCGTGGAGCGGCGCATTGCCGTCCTGCCGGGCGTGGCACACGAGGGTCGCCGCGCGGACTTTCGAAAGCTCGTTGCGGATGTCGATATGGGCCGCGATGTCGATCATCGTCAGCGTGTTGGGGATTAGCCCGAGCGCCTCGAAATGCTCATTGTGCCATTCGATCAGCCGCTGATCGGCGGACGGAAAATAGAGCGCAATAAACATCTCGCCGAGCAGGCTGCGGCGGAAGCTCGCCTGGCGCCGGTTCATTTCGAGCAGCGACTCACGCCACGCCATTTCCTCTTCGTCCTTGCGCACGCGCCAGCCGGCGGCAAAGCTGTTGACCAGCACCATCCGGCGCACCCGCTCGGGGTTGCGCGCCGCATAAGCGATCGCCACCGCCGCCCCGTTCGACAAGCCGATTAAGTCGCACTGCTCGACTCCGGCCGCGTCGATCACATTGCCGAGATCTCCGACCAGGGTTTCAAAGTCGAATTTCCCGACCTCCCGTTGCGACAGTCCAAAGCCGCGCATGTCGGATCGCACGAACCGGTTGGCGCAGGTGCATTCGCGCAGCCAATGGCCGTAAACCGGGCTCTTCCAGTCGTGCCCGATGTGGGTCATCCAGTTTGGCGCCTTGACCAGCGGAAAGCCTTCCCCGCTCGATGCGAAGGCGATCCTGGTGCCGTCCGCTGCGGTGCAATGGTCGATCGCGTCGACCGGTTCGGACGGCTCGGTGCGGTCGTTGATCGGCCGCCCGCGCGGCAGTCCGTGGTCGAGAAATTCGCGGCTGATATCGGAGAACATGCGCCACGCCGGCTCGGATTCGAGCAGGATGTGGTTGTGGCTGTCGAGCGGCACGAAGGTCGCGTCCTTGATGCCCGCGGCGAGCGCCTCGCCTTGCGAGAATGGCACCGCCTGGTCCTCGCGCGAATGAAAGATCAGGGTCGGCGTGCGGACCAGTGGCAGCAGTTCGCGGACGTCGATTGCGGCCAGTACGCGCTGCAGCTTGACCGCATTCTCGGGCGACGCCGAAAGCCGCTGCATTTCGTTGAACCAGCCCATCTGCTTGGCCGACGCGCCCGGGATGTAATGGTTGGTGAATAGCTGGCGATAGGCCGGGTTGTCCGACCCCCAGCCGACCGCGGTTAGCGTCAGCATCGCCTCGCGCCGAGTGATTTCCGACGGGTTGTCGCCGCGCGCCGCCCAGCCGGCGGCGTAGCCGTTGCAGATCACCAGCCGGCGAACCCGCTCGGGGTGGCGGGTCGCATAAGCGATCGCCACTGCCGCGCCCTGGCTGATCGCCATCAGGTCGAAGGTTTCAAGGTCGAGGCATTCGACCACGCTCTCGAGGTCGTCGACAAAGGCCTCGAACGACAGTTCAGGAGTGTCCCAGTCGGACAGGCCGTTGCCGCGCTCGTCATAGCGGATCAGGCTACGGCCGTCGGTGAATTCGAAAATCCAGTGGCGCCACAGCGGGCTGTCCCAATCGTGCTCGATATGGTTGAGCCAATTGGCCGTTTTGACGACCGGCGGCCCGTTCCCGACGATCGAGAAAGCGAGTCGGGTACCGTCCTTGGCGGTGCAATGGCGGACGGTTTGTTCGGGCAGCTTGCGCGTCGCCGCGGCCCGCGCCTCATTCGCTTCGGCTTCGGCCTGGCGCCGCCAGGTCGCCGGCGGAATGCCATATTCACGCTTGAACGCGCGGTTGAACGCGGCCTCGCTGTTGAACCCGACCGAATAGGCGATGTTGGCCGTGTTCTGCTTGCCGTCGCGCAGCATGTTCGACGCGACCCGCATCCGCCAGCGCGCGCAATAGCGCATCGGCGGCTCGCCGATCAGTTCTCCGAAGCGCTCGCCCAGCACCGATCGCGAAACGCCCGATTCATGCGCCAGCGTCTCAACGTCGAGCTCCTCGGCAAAGCGCGAGTGGATGATCGCTAGCGCTTTCGACACCGCCGGGTCAGCGAGGCCGCGGACCCACCCGCTCGCGCCCGGCGGCAGGCGATCGACATATTCGCGCACCGCCTGGGCGACGAACAATTCGGCCAGCCGCGCGACCACTTCCGACGACGGCTGCTGCTCGGCGAGGAAGCGCATCGAACTGTCGAGCCACTTGGCCTCGCCCCGACCACGTTGAGCGTCAGCAACGGCGGCAGCGCTTCGAGCAACGGATGGTCGCCGGCCTTGGCGGTTTCGAGAAAGCCGCACCACACTTCGGCCTTGGGTCCGTCGGTGCCGGTGGTCACCCGGTGGACGCCCTCGGTGGTGATTCGGCTGATCTCGCCGACTCCGGCCGGGGTCAGGCCGGCGCGGCTCGCCAGCCGGTGCGGATCGTTGCGCGGCAGGATCGCGATGCCGCCCGCGCCAAGCGTCGCCGGCGGTTGCCCTTCGACCTCGACGATCAACGTTCCGGAGCGCACATAATGGTAAGAGATGAGCTTGTCGGGGACCGCGTAGAACGGTTCGAAATGGCCCGGCGTGAACTCCGCGCTGACGCAGAAGTCTCCGCTAAACTCGCCATCCACCACCACTCCGCCGGACAGGCGCAGCGATCCCAGGATGTCCTCGAGAACGTCCATAAGTGGCCTTCCGCCGGCACAGATCCGGCGTTTCGATCAATTCATCCGGCAAGCCGATCATTTTGGCAAGTCGGCAGATCGCATAGAGAATGCCCACCACATCGCAGGGATGAAAACCCGCTTCGGCAAGCATTGCTTTCGGAGATGGGCCGACTTGCACCGAAAACACATAGGAGAATGAACGTGAACCGCATGCGTCAAGAGTTTCAGGTGCCCGCTTCAATGGCCCTGTTGTTTGCATTTCTTTCGGCCGTTTCGACGGCTGCGACAGCAGTCATCCCGCTTGTCATCGCCCACTGATCAAAATCGAAGGAGATAAGTGATGTACCATGATTTCAACTATGAGACGGCGCTAGCCTCGTCGCTCAAGGGCGCGTGGCAGCTCGACGACGTCCTGCGCGAAGACCAGGAGCTCGATTTCACGCGCCGCTTCATGCCCGAAAGCCTGTCGCGAACGGCGGCGCTGACCTCACTGACGGCCGACGAGCAGCGCATCCTCAATCACATTTGCGCCCACCAGTATCTGGGCATTTTCGGAGTGGTCGAGGAATTCATCCTGCCGTTCCTGTTCGACCACGCGCGCCCGGCGCTGCGCGGCGATGACTGGCGGGTGCGCGCGCTGCTCAACTTCGCCGGCGAGGAAGCCAAACACATCCAGTTGTTCAAGCGCTTCCACACGGCGTTCGTGCGCGGCTTTCCGGTCGAGCCGGGGATGATCGGCCCGTCCGAATCGATCGGCGCCGAGATCCTGCGTCACGACCCGCTCGCGGTCGGGCTCGTCATCCTCATGATCGAGTGGATGAGCCAGGCCCATTACCTCGGCTCGATCCGCGACGACGGCGACCTCGATCCGTTGTTCAAGAGCCTGATGCGCAACCACTGGATCGAGGAAGCGCAGCACGCCAAGCTCGACACGTTGATCGTCGACGCGCTCGCCGAGGGCCGCAGCGAAGACCAGATCGACCGCGTCATGGACGAATTCTTCGAAATCGGAGCGTTCCTCGACGACGGCCTGGCGACGCAGGCGGCGTTCAACCTCGACGCGCTTGAAACGGTCATCGGCCGCAAGCTCGACGACCGCGATGCGATCCAGGCGCAGCAACACCAGGCGGCGCGCTGGACCTACATCGGCTCTGGAATGGTGCACGAGCGCTTCACGGCGACGCTCGCTGCAATTTCCCCCCGCGCGGCGGCTCGAGTCGCCGAAGCGGCCCCGCTCTTCGCCTGACCTCCAACCTAACTCAAAAAGGACAAATATCATGCTCGACACAGTCAAGAATACGCCGGTCAACGGCCTCGATCTCGGCGCCCTCGGCCAAATGGTCGAAGCGATCGAACAGGATGCCGGCAAGGCCAAGGCGGCGTTCCGGGTGACCACCCGCTGGACCGGCCAGACCCGCAGCGAGTCGATCGTCGAAGGCTACGACCTCGGCGGCGACCGGATCGCGCGCCAGCACACGATCGTCGCCGACGAGCCGTGCCAATTGCTCGGTGGCGATTCAGCGCCCAACCCGCAGGAACTGCTGATGTCGGCGTTCAACGCCTGCATCATGGTCGGCTACGTCGCCGGCGCGTCGCTCAAGGGCATCGCCCTCGACTCGGTCGAGATCGAGACCAAGGGCGAGCTCGACCTGCGCGGTTTCCTTGGCCTGCTCGACGATGTCGCCCCGGGCTATGAGGCGATCGACTATGAAGTCCGCATCAAGGGCGACGGCTCGCCCCAGGACTTCGAGGACATTCACCAGACGGTGATGAAGACCTCGCCCAACTACTTCAACATGAGCCGCCCGATCAAAATGAACGGGTCGCTCCGCGTCGGCTGATTGCCGGCACCAGGCGCCGCGGCGGGCAACTCCCCCGCCCGTCCGCGGCGCCACTTCTTCTTTTTATCAGGATCCAATCCATGTCTGATCTCGACGTTCTGAGCATCAATCCCAACCAGGCGCTGTGGGAAAAGGGCGACTTCACCCGCATTGCCGAAACCATGCGCGACAGCGGCGAGCGGCTGGTCGCCAAGCTCGGCATCACGCCCGGCC
>JBDTRT010000015.1:0-13470 GCA_039931595.1 Sphingomicrobium sp. | reverse complement strand
CACCGGCCAAGCCCGCGCTGACCCAGGCCCAGCACGACGCCGCCCACGCGATGTTTGAACATGTCATCAACACCCCGACCGTGATCGGCCGCCACAACGTGCCGGGCATGGCGCAATATGTCGCCGACCAGTTCAAGGCCGCCGGCTTCCCAGCCGCCGACGTCCACGTCATGCCCTATCACACCGGCAGCGCGACCACCGGCGAGGACGACACCGCCGCGCTGATCGTCCGCTGGCGCGCGGCGGGCGCCTCGAAGGCGCGACCGATCATGCTCATGGGCCACATGGACGTGGTCGAGGCCAAGCGCGAGGATTCGACCACCGACCCGTTCGTCCTGACCGAGAAGGACGGCTATTATTATGGCCGCGGCACGATCGACATGAAGGACGGCATCGTCGGCATCACCCAGGCGATGATCAATCTGAAGGCGGCGGGTTTCAAACCAAAGCGCGACATCGTCGTGCTGTTCACCGGCGATGAGGAAACCAACGGTCTCGGTGCCGAAAACGGCGCTCACCAATGGCTCGAGATGCTAGGAAATCCCGAATACGGCCTCAACGCCGACGGTGGCGGCGGCGGCTTCAACGCCGACGGCTCCAACGCCGGTTTCACCATGCAGACCGCCGAGAAGACCTTCTCCGGCTACACGTTGACGGTGCGCAACCGCGGCGGCCATTCGTCCAAGCCGCGCAAGGACAATGCGATCTACAGCCTGGCTCACGCGCTCGACAAGATCGAGGCCTATCGCTTCACCCCGATGCAGAGCGAAACCACGCGGGCCTATTTCGCTGGTCGCGAGAAGACCGAAAAGGGACCGCTCGGTGATGCGATGCGCGCCTGGTTGGCTAATCCCCAGGACGATGCGGCGGCCGACTTCATCGAAGCCAGCGAGAGCGAGGTCGGACTGACCCGCACGCGCTGTGTCCCGACGCGGCTGTTCGGCGGTCACGCCGACAATGCGCTGCCGCAGCTGGCGACCGCGCTGATCAACTGCCGGATCTTTCCCGGCACCGATCCCAATGCGGTCAAGGCCGAGCTCGAGCGCATCGTCGCCGACCCCGAAGTGGTCGTCACGCGCGAAGACAAAGCGGTCTCGTCGATCAGCTCGCCGCTTCGCCCCGACGTTACCGCCGCTTATACCCGCGCTGTCCAAACGCTGCACCCGGGCATGGCGGTGTTCCCCGAAATGTCGACCGGGGCGAGCGACGCGCGGCCGTTCCGGGTGGCCGGGATCCCGGTCTATGGCACCAATGGTGGCTGGGTCGTGGTCCCGATCGATTTCCGCGCTCACGGCAAGGACGAGCGCCTGCCGATCCAGTCGCTCTATGACAATGTCGTCCACTGGCAGCTGATGTTGCGCGACCTCGCCGGCAAATAAGCGCCCGGCAGCGCAGCCGGTCAGCTGTCGATGAAGGCGAGCGTCGTCACCGCCAGGAGCAGGCCGAACAGGCCGACCAGGAACACACGGTCGGCCCATAGCTCGAAGCGCGCCGCGTTCGATCCCGCGCGGATGGCGACATAGGAGAAAAGGCAGCTCAGGCTGAAGCAGACCGCCGACAGCCAGGCGATTTCATCGGCCGTGCTGCCCGCGCTGCCGCCGGTGACATGGATCGCAGTGACGATGATCAGTGCAATTCCAAGCAGGTTCGAAGCAGCGTTCAGTATCTGGGAATGTTTGGGCATCGGCCCGTCTCCGTCGCGTGATCGTCTGGGGAATGATTCAAAGCAAAGGGGTGACCAGCCGCGCCAGATTCTCGGCTACCTTGGCCAGCGGCGAACGCCCGCGCCAGGTTTCGAGGTCCAGCGCAGCGCTGTGCTCGATATATCTCCGCTGGATCGATTCCAGCGCCGCCACCGACGGCGGATCGTAGAGAATCACGCTCGCTTCCTCGTTCAGCTGGAACGAGCGGATATCGACATTGCTCGACCCGACGATGCCGAGCGTGCCGTCGATGCTGACCGACTTGGCGTGGAGCAGAAAGTCGGCGTAGCGATGGATCCGCGCGCCGACCACGAGCAGTTCGTCGTAGAATGACCGCTGCGCCAGATTGACCAGCCGCTGATCGACCACGGCCGACACGATCAGGTCGATCTCGACGCCGCGCAAGCCGGCGGTGCGCATCGCCCCAAGCAAGCCCTCGTCGGGGATCAGATAAGGCGTGGTGATCATCACCCGATCTCGCGCCGCATGGAATTGCGAAACGAGGAAGGTCTCGAACCCCGGGATGCCATAATCGGGACCGCTCGGCAGGAGTTGGGCGATCGCCGAACCGGTTGCTGCCGGCAGTTCGGGCGCAGTCGGCAACATGGTCTCGGTCTCAAGAAACCAGTCGCTGACAAACAACGCGTCCATCTGCGCCACCACCTGCCCGGTGACGCGTAGCACCAGTTCGCGATTGACGACGCCCGGGCGGAAATCCTTATCGACGATGTTCTGCGACCCGGCGTAGCCGATGCTGCCGTCGATCATGAACAGCTTGCGATGGTTGCGCATGTCGCGCCGGGTGCGCCCGCGCAGCCAGCGCCACGGCAGCGTCTGGCGGGTCTCGACGCCGTATTGCCAGAGCAGCTTGAGCGTATTGCGGATCCAGTGGTGCGAGCCGACCGGATCGACCAGTACGTGGCAGCTGACCCCGCGCTCGACCGCGCGGCCGAGCGCTTCGATCACCCGCCGGCCGGTGGCATCGTCGGCGAGGATATAGGCGAGCAAGCGGACATTGCGCTTGGCGCCGTCAATATCGGCCACCAGGCGGTCGGTGACCTCATCATATTCGTCGAGGAAAATGACCGAATTGCCGCCGGCCGCAGGCCATCCGCCGAGGGTCTTGACCAGGTCTTGGGCGGGTTGTGGCAAACCAGCGGTGGCTGCCGATCGGGCGGCGAACTTCGCCGACACCTGGGTGAGGAACGGCGACAGGCTGGCGAACCGCGCCCGGCGCCACGCCGGAAAACGGGTCCGGCCGATCGCCAGGAACAGCAGCAGGCCGGCCAGCGGCAGGAAGAACACCAGCAGCAGCCAGCTGCGCGTCGCCTCGGGCGGGCGGCGCAGCGGAATCACCAGCAGCATCGCAATCCGAATGGTCCAGTCGCAAACCAGATAGACCGTTTCCAAGTTCGGAAGGGAGACGCTGTCCATTGGACTCAGCCGAGCGCGCGCGCCTCGTTGAGCACCTCGCCGGCGTGGCCGTTGACTTTGACCTTGCGCCACTCGCGCACGACCCGGCCGTCCTTGCCGATCAGGAAGGTCGAGCGCTCCATCCCCATATATTTGCGGCCGTACATCGATCTTTCGACCCAGGTCCCGAACGCGTCGGAGATGCGCCCGTCCTCGTCCGAGGCGAGCGGCACGGCGAGATCATATTTGGCGATGAACTTGTTGTGCTTGGCCATCGGGTCGCGCGACACGCCGACGACCTTGACCCCGGCCGCCGTGAAATCCTTGGCCAGCGCGGTGAAGTCCTGCGCTTCACGGGTGCAGCCCGAAGTATCGTCCTTGGGGTAGAAATAGACCACCAGCGGCTGGCCCGGCGCGGAGAGGTCGGTCGTCGAGCCGTCGCTGGCAATTAAAAGAAGTGCCGGTGCATGCTCATTTTTCGCGATCATCGCCGACTCCATTAATGCCTTGCCACAGCGCCGCGATGCTGTGCCGCGCCGCGTCATGTTCGGCAAGCAGGTGCTCGGCGTCGGGGTGCCCGCAGGCGGCTGCGACCAACTCCCAAGTCCCTGGATTCGGCTCGTTTCCTTCGGGTGCGACCAATCGCATCATGACCAGCATGCGCGTTAGCAAACGTTGTGCATCAATAATGTTTGTATCCAGCAGATTGGCTTCCGCGAGCGCTTCGACCGCCGCGTCGAGTCGCGGATCGAGTCCGATATGGCGGGTCAGCTGGAGCAAATGGACCGCGAATTCGAGGTCGACCAGCCCGCCCGGCCCGAGCTTGACGTCGAACCGTCCCGACGGCGGCTTGTGGCGTTCGATCTCGGCCCGCATCGTCGCCGCGTCGGCCGCGGTTGCGCCGGCGTCGCGCGGCCGGCGCAGAATTTCCGCGAGCAAGGCGGCGGTCTCGGCCCGCGCCGCGGCCGACCCAAACACCGGCCGCGCCCGGCACAGCGCCATATGCTCCCAAGTCCACGCTTCCGCCCGCTGATAAGCGGCGAACGCGGCGAGCGGCACCGCCAGCATGCCCTTGGAGCCTTCGGGCCGAAGCCGCGTGTCGACCTCGTAGAGCGGACCGGCGGCGGTCGACACGCTCAGCGCCGCAGTCACCCGGCTCGCCAGCCGGTTGAAGTAATTGGCCGGGCCGAGCGGCTTGGCCCCGTTCGACGGCGAATCGGGCGCGCCGCTGTAGAGAAAAATCAGGTCGAGATCGGAGGCGTGGGTCAGCGCGCAGCCGCCGAGCCGCCCGAGCCCAAGGATGACCAGTTCGCTGCCCGGGATCGTGCCGTGGACGCCCTCGAATTCGCGCATCGCGCGGTCGGCCAGCGCCAGCAGCGCGCCTTCGGCGACCCGCGCATAGCCGGCCGCGACGTCGAGCGGGTCGTTGCGTAAATCGATCATCTGCACGCCGAGCGCAAAGCGTCGCTCGTTGACCAGCCGCCGCGCGCGGTCGAGCGCGACGTCATAAGGGTGGCCGTGCATCGCTTCTTCGAGACCGCGGGCGAATTCCTCAGCCGCCGGCGGCGGGTCGAAGCTCGACGAATCGAACAGGCCTTCGAGCAGCTCCGGCCGCCGCGCCAATTGGTCCGACAGCGCCGGCGCGTGGGCCAGAATCTTGGCCAGCAGCCGCCCCAATTTGGGCCGCGCCTCGAGCAGGCGATAGAGGTTGATACCGCTCGACAGCCGCTCGACGATGTCGCTCAGCCGGTTGAGCGCATGTTCGGGATCGGGCCCGGCGGCGATCGCCGTCAGCAGCCCCGGCAGCATCGCCTCGAACGCGGTCTGCGCGGCCGGCGAGCGCAGCGACCGGGCGCGGCCCGAGCGCAGGTCGCCGATCCGCCGCACGACCATAGCCGGGTCGGCAAAGCCGATCGTGCGCAATTCGCCGAGCAGGATGTCCGGATCGTTCGACAAGCGCCCGCTGGTTTCCGGCGCGAGTCCGTCGAACAGCGCCCCGGCGCGCTCGACGTGCGGCCGCAGCAAGTCGAGCAGCTCGTCGCCGCCAGCAAGGCCGTGGAGCTTCGCCACCCCATCGAGCCCGTCGCCGTCGGGCGGCAGGAAGTGGGTCTGCGCGTCCTCGACCATCTGCACCCGGTGCTCGATCGTGCGCAACAGCCGGTAGGCGTCGGCCAGGTCGGCGGCATCGCCCGGCTCGAGCCGTCCGGCGGCGGCCAGCGCGGTCAGCGCGTCGCCGGTCGCCGGAGCGCGCACCGACGGGTCGCGGCCGCCGTGGATCATCTGCTGGATCTGGGTGAAGAATTCGATCTCGCGGATGCCGCCGCGGCCGCGCTTGAGGTCGAACCCGGGGCCGAGCCGGCCGCCTTGCGCGAAATGGTCACGGATTCGCGCCGAAATCTGGCGGATGTCGTCGATCACTCCAAAATCGAGCGAGCGACGCCACACGAACGGCTCGATCGAGGCCAGGAAATGCTTGCCCAGTGCGCGGTCGCCGGCCGCCGCCCGGGCGCGGATGAACGCCGCCCGCTCCCACGGCAAAGCCGAGGATTCGTAGTGCGAGATAGCGGCGTTCACCGGCAGCACGATCGGGGTCACTTCGGGCGACGGTCGCAGCCTGAGATCGACCCGCGCGACGTAACCGTCCGAAGTGCGCTTCTGGAGCAACTCGATCATTCGCCGGCCGATCCGCACCGCCGCCTCGCCGGCGTCGTCGCGCTCGCGCCGCGCCAAAGTCAGCGGGTCGAACAGCAAAAGCAGGTCGACATCGGATGAATAATTGAGCTCGCCGCTGCCGAGCTTGCCGAGCGCGACGACCGCGATTCCGACCGGCTCGGCGCCGGGCACGCGCTCGCGCACCGCCGCCGCCAGCGCCTGGTCGATCGCGCCGTCGGCGAATTGCGACAGCGCCCGCGTCACTTGTTCGAGCGACAGTTCCCCGGCAAGGTCGCCGAGCGCGATCGCCAGTGCGAGGCCGTGGCGGGCGCGGCGCAGCTCAACTTCGACGCCCGCCTCGCCCGGCTCCAGCGCGCGAGTAATCGCGGCGTTGCTGCCCTGTTCGAGGAAGATCTGGGCAAGCTCCGGCCGCGCTTCGAGGGCTTCGCGCAGGAACGGCGAATAGTCGCGCGCGCGGTTGACCGCGCCGTTGCGCTGCACTGTCCCGATTACGTCCATTTCACCCACATTTGGCCGTTAGCTGGACGTAACGGACGAAACTTCCACTGTCCGGCATCGTTACATTTCCTGATGATCGTGGAATCTGAACATAAGACAGGACCGGAGTTCAACATGGATCGTAGAATCATCCGCGTCGATCTTCCGCCCGCTCATGCCGGCATCACGGCGGCGCTCCGCAAGGCCTTCGAGGATGCGGCGGCGGAGCCGTGCGACCGCGACTTCGCCGAGCTTCTGCGCCAGCTTAACTAGGCTTCAGGAGCCTAACCCGGCCACGGCCGGGAACCACCCAAATCGTGATTAACGGTCGCGGCTAAGCTCGTCGACCTGTCCCATTATGGTCTGCAGCGCGGATTTGTTGGGGTCCGACTTGTGCTGGCGCCGCGACGGCATCTTGCCGCTCGACATCAAGGTCTCGAGCGCGACCCGGCCGCGGGCTACCCGGCTCTTGATCGTGCCGACCGCGCAACCGCAGATTTCCGCCGCTTCTTCATAGGCAAAGCCGCCGGCGCCGACCAGGATCAGCGCCTCGCGCTGGGGCTGCGGCAAGTGCATCAGCGCGCGCTGCATGTCGCCCAGCTCGATATGGCGGTCCTGGCTCGCCGGAGCGGCGAGGATCTTGGCCGCGGTGATCTCGTCCCACTCGCCCTTGAAGCGCGCGCGGCGCATCTGGCTGAGGAACAGGTTGCGCAGGATGATGAAGGTCCAGGCGCGCATGTTGGTCCCGGCCTGGAAGCGCTTGCGCGCCGCCCACGCCTTCAACAAGGTTTCCTGGACGAGGTCGTCGGCGAGGTCGCGGCTGCCCGAGAGTGAGCGACCGAAGGCGCGAAGATGCGGGATCACCGCTGCCAGCTGATCCTTGAATTCGGGATCGGACAACGGGATCGGATCGGGCGCAACGCCCGTCTCCGCTTTATCTTCAAGTTCGTCGGCTTCGTCGGCCACTAGACCCCCACCCAATTGGCGCACGCCACGGCGCCGAGTTCATGCAACATTAGCATTATCTGTTGTCGCGTCAGAGTATGCTTTACGACGCAACGAAGACAATGATCGCGAACGCCACGATCACTAGCCCGGTGCCGATGAACAACACATAACGAGTCATGTGCGGGGTTGCGCCCGCCCGCGCTTCGGTGGTCGTGAGATGCTCGGGGTGCTGTTCGTCGGCCATAATCTTCCCGTCAAAGGGTGTTTCGCGGGCCAACGCGTCCCGTCAGCCCATGTTCCGCTTGTTCCCCAGCCGCCGCTGGGTCGGCCCAGCGCGCCCGAACCGCTAGGTCGCCGGGACCGTCGCCGCGTCGAAGAACAGCGCCTGGGCGATGGCCGCCTTGACCGTCGAGCGCTGGAACGGCTTGGTGATCAGGAAGGTCGGCTCGGGCCGGGTTCCGGTCAGCAGCCGCTCGGGGAAGGCGGTGATGAAAATCACCGGCACCGAAAATTCGGCGAGGATGTCCTTGACCGCGTCGATCCCGCTCGAATCGTCGGCCAGCTGGATGTCGGCCAGCACCAGCCCCGGCGGGTTAGACCGCGCCTGGGCGACCGCTTCGTCGCGAGTCACGGCGACGCCGGTGACATTGTGGCCAAGGTCGCGGACGATGGTTTCGATATCCATCGCGATGATCGGCTCGTCCTCGATGATCAGCACGTCGGCCAGCGTCTGGCGCTCGATCTCGCCCAATGCTTCGGCGACCAGGCTGTCGACGTCGGCCGGAGTGGCGTTGATCAGATAGGCCGCGTCTTCCGACGAAAAGCCTTCGAGCGAGGTCAGCAGCAGCGCCTGGCGCGACAGCGGCGTGATCCGCGACAAGCGCGCCTGGGCAATGCTTTCGCCGCCCGAGAAACTGCGCGAAGGCTCTTCGCCTTCCTCGATATTGGCGGTCGACCAGATCGCGTGGAAGGTACGGTACAGGCCGAGGCGGGGATCGACGTCGCGGGGGAATTCATCGGGCTCGGCGACGATCGCTTCGAGGGCGGCGCGGACGAAGGCGTCGCCGTGTGCCTGGCTCCCGGTCAGCGCGCGCGCATAGCGGCGAAGGAAGGGCAGATGAGGGGCTAGTTCCTGTCCAAGCGACATAGCGGGAGGATCTCCGTGATCTTAAAGCGGTTTGCGGCTCTTTGAGCGCGCGCCTTGATTGTTGCAACCCTGGAAGGATGAAACCGTGGCCGTTGTGCACTAGTCCGCAGAGAAGTGACGAGCGACTGGAACAAAGCATCCGCGACTTGGTTTCCAAGGCGGCTCAGCACTGTCATCGGGATCCTCGATAGCCGCTGCGTAAGGGCTCAAGGTGCTTGGGAATTACGGACAATATTAGGCATTCGGCGCTAGTCCGTTGCACCGTGGGTCCAAGTTAGTAAGAGACGCGCGTGCACCTGCGCGAGGGGGGACGAGAGGTTGAGTGGCAGGCATCAAGGCGAGGCTCGGGGCATTCGGAAAACCAAGAGCTCGAGCGCGGCGACGGACACCGCTAAAATTGTCGCCCCCGAAAAGGGCGCTCGGCGGCATCGCACGGCCGATCTCGGCCGCGCCTTGCGCTCGGTTTACGACGACACCTTGCGCGAATCCGTTCCCGACGACTTTCTCGATCTGCTCGGCAAGCTCAGCTAAGCCCGCCGGGGCCGGTTCCATCCTGTTCAGAGCCTTTCCATGACCACCGCCGCCCAGCGCTTCGCGGCGTTGCCGACGGCGGCGAAACTGCTGCTCATCCTCAGTGCTGTCTTGCTTCCGATCGGCCTCGGGCTGATGTGGCTCGCCCAGACCGGCATCCAGCAGGCCGACCGGTCGGCGCGCGCGCTGGCCCAGGATCGGGCGCAAGCTTCGGCGCGGGCCATCGAAAGCCTGGTCGCGCGCAACGCACTGGCGCTGCGGATCGCCGCCAATGGCGCCTTCGCCAGCGGCCCCGACGGCGCCTGCGACCGCGCCCAGCGCTCGCTCGCGGTGGCACCGGCGGTGGCGCAACGGTTCGCGCTCAGCACCGCCGACGGCAACCCGTTGTGCGCCATCGGCGAAGTCGTCGCGCCCGGCGACGTGGCCCCGATCGCACCCGGCGACATCGACTTAAGGGTCGCCCCGACGGTCGATTCCCTGATCCTGCGGGTCGGCGTGATCGGCGGCATCGCGACCGCCGCGATCCCGGCCGACGAGCTGCGCAGCGTCGCGCTGGAACGCAACCGATCGATCGGCGCGCT
This sequence comes from Sphingomicrobium sp., assembly GCA_039931595.1. Lineage (GTDB taxonomy): Bacteria > Pseudomonadota > Alphaproteobacteria > Sphingomonadales > Sphingomonadaceae > Sphingomicrobium. Next base: position 3,997 of record JBDTRT010000015.1, on the reverse strand, counting down.
CGCCGTCCGCGACGGCCGGCATGAGCTGCGCCTGATCGAAGACCGCCGTGGCTCCGACAGCGATCGGGTCCATTCCTACAGCGAATGGCCGCTCGGCCACGGCGAACTGGTGGCCCGGGTCGGGACCGAGGTGCCGCACGTCACCAATCTCGACCGGCTGCTGCTGCTGCTGCCACTGCTGATGTGGGTGATGGCCGCCCTGATCACCTGGCTGCTGGTCACCCGCCTGCTGATCCGCCCGCTGCGCCGGCTCGAGCGCGCGGTGACCCGGCTCCAGCCGGGGGAAAGCGCGATGCTGCCCGACAAACTGGGCCCGGCGACCGAAATTCAGGAGCTGCGCGACGCGTTCGCCCGCGGGCTGATGCGGATCGAGCAGTCGGAAAGCGAGATGGCCGACGCGCTCGACGGCCAGCGGCGGCTGGTGCGCGAGGTTCACCACCGGGTGAAGAACAACCTCCAGGTGATCGCCTCGCTGCTCAACATTCACGGCCGCAGCGCCGAGACGACCGAGGCGCGCGCGGCCTATGCGGCGATCGGCCGGCGGGTCGGGGCGCTGTCGATCGTCCACCGCAACCACTTCGCCGAGATGGAGGAAAACCGCGGGATCGCGCTGCGGCCCTTGCTGTCGGAACTAGCCGCCGAGCTGCGCGCCGGAGCGCCCGACGAAGCGCGCGGGCTGGCGATCGATCTCGACCTCGAAACCGCTTACACGACGCAGGACGCCGCGGTTGCGGTCGCCTTCCTGATCACCGAGATCATCGAGTTCGCGATGCTCCGCGCGCCGACCGAGCTGGTCGAGGTCTCGCTCCGCCGCACCAGCGAGCTAACCGCCCGCCTCCAGGTCAGCAGCCCGGTGCTGGTGCCGGACGACATCGACGCCCCTGACAAAGTCCAGTTCGAACGGGTGATCGGCGGCCTCGCCAAACAGCTGCGGTCGACGCTGGAACGCAAGCTTGGCCGCTACAGCGTTGATCTACCCATATTTCCGGAGGTGTGAACGCACTTGCCAATCGTTACGGCGGCGGCGAAAAAAAGTTCCTGAAGCTAGGAACCGTCCCCGAAGGAAAGACGTTATTATGTTCGGATAGTGACCTTTTGCCCCCCCGCTCTCGCTATCCGATCAAATGGGCCCGGAACCGCCAACCCTCCCCCCCCGGTGGCGGTTCCGGGCCCGCATTTGTCTAGGGCCCTTCCCCATCATTGACTGAAGCGGCGGCGTTCGATGCCGCATCGCTCGGCGCTTTCGACGCTTTTGACGAGAAGCCGGCGCGCCGCGCGGCGCGCCAGTGCGTCACCCGGATCGCCAGGATCGCCAGCTCGTAGAGACCGTAGAGCGGCACCAGCAGCAGCAGCATCGAAACCACGTCGGGCGGCGTCAGCACCGCCGCGATCGCCGCCGCGGCCACAATCGCATAGCGCCGCGACTTGGCCAGTTGCTCGCGCGTGACGATTCCCGCCCGCTCGAGGATCATCAGCAGCACCGGCAGCAGGAAGGCGACCCCGAAGCCGAACAGGAAACGCATCACGAACGACAGGTAATTGCCGACCCCGGGCAGCGCCTCCTGGGTCACTCCGCCGACATTGCCCTGGTAGCTCAACAGGAAATGCAGCGCCCACGGCATCGCCAGGAAATAAGCGAAGCTCGCCCCGGCCGCGAAGAAGAATGGGGTCATCAGCAGAAACGGCAGGAACGCCTTCTTTTCCTTGACGTACATGCCGGGCGCGACGAACCGCCAGATCTGCGTCGCGAGCACCGGGAAACTGATCATCAACGCGGCGAAGAAAGCGACTTTGACCTCGACGAAAAAGGCCTCGAAAATGTCGGTGTAAATGAGCTTGCCCTGCCCCGCCTTGAGCAACGGCTGGACCAGCACGGCGAAGATCGGCCGCGCGAAATAAAGGCAGACGAAGAACGCCACCGCCAGCGACGCCGCGCACCACAGCAGGCGCCGGCGCAATTCGATCAGATGTTCGAGCAGCGGCGCCTTGCGCTCATCGATGTCACCGATCACGGCAGCGGCCGCTCGGCCGGCGGGGTCGGGTCGTCATCGGGCGCGGCCGGCGCTTCGAGCGGCAAAGGCGGTTCGTCGTCGGCAAAACCGGTCGGATTGGGCCCTGTTGGATTAGGAAGGGCCGTCATGACCGGATCGGGATAGTCGCCGTCGGCCGGATGAGCGGTCAGGATGCGCTGGTTCTCCTCGCGCCACTTGCGGTCCATTTCCTCGAGCTCGGCCTCGCGGATGACGTTCTCGATGCCGGCCGTGAAGTGGCGCGCATAGCCGCGGATCTGGCCGACCCAGCGGCCGACCGTCATCATCGTGCGCGGCAGTTCCTTGGGCCCGATGAACAATAAAGCCAGGACCGCGACGACAATCAGCTCTGAAGAGTCGACGCCGAACATCGACCAGGCGGCTTAGCGCGCGCTGTCGTCGGTCGGCGGCGGCGGAGGTGCAGCAGTCGGATCGGCCGGCCGCGGTTGCGGCGTGACGTCGATCGGCGGCTGCTGATAATTCTGCTTTGGCGGAATCTGTGGCGGGATCTGGCGCGGGTCGGGCGCGTGCGGCTTGTCCTCGTCAGCCATGCCCTGCTTGAAGCTCTTCAAGCCCTTGGCGACGTCGCCCATCATCGCCGAAAAGCGGTTCCCGCCAAACAGCAGCAGCAGCAAAACGGCCAGGACAATCCAATGTACGAGGCTGAACGAGCCCATGTAAGTTCTCCACTAAAGCTTGAGCCTTCTAGTCTTCCTCGTCCTCGCTTTCCAGTTGCAGTTGGCCAAGCGTCTCGGCGACGCTTTCGTCGAGCGGATCGAGCAGCCCGGCGGCCTTCAAATCGTCGATCCCCGGCAGGTCGCGGCGCGAGCTCAAGCCGAAATGCGACAGGAACTCCGCCGTGGTGGCATATAGCAACGGCCGGCCGGGCCCCTCGCGGCGGCCGGCGGCGCGAACCCAGCCGGCGTCCATCAGCACATCGAGCGTGCCCTTGGAGATCTGCACCCCGCGGATCGCCTCGATCTCGGCCCGGCTGACCGGCTCGTGATAAGCAACGATCGCCAGCGTCTCGGTCGCCGCGCGCGACAGCCGCCGCGGCTCCTCGCGCGTCCGGCGGAGCAGATGGGCGAGGTCGGGCGCGGTCTGGAAATGCCACCGCCCGCCGCGCTCGACCAGCTCGATCCCGCGCCCGCCATAATGTTCGGCGAGCTCGGCCAGCGTGGCGGCGACATCGCCTTCGCCGACGTGCGCGACGATTTCCTCGGCGGTCAGCGGAGTGGCGGAGGCGAACAGGGTCGCTTCGACCGCGCGAACGAATTCCTCCATCACGCGGTTCTCAGCAGGATCGGCGAGAAAGCGTCGTCCTGGGCGATGTCGAGCCGCCCGCGCCGCGCCAGTTCGAGCGCCGCGACGAAGCTCGAGGCCAGCGCCGAGCGGCGGAACTGCGGGTCGAGCGTGGTCGGCAGAAACGCTTCGAGCACGGTCCAGTCGAGCGTCGCGCCGATCATCCGCCCGACCCGGTCGAGCGCTTCTTCGAGCGTCATTACCGAGCGCGGGTGGACCACATGGAGCGGCGGGGTCGAGCGCGCCTTGACCGTGCCATAGGCCGCGAACAGGTCGAACGCGCGCGCCTGCCACGCCGACTTGCGCACCAACCTCAACCCTTCGGGCGCGCCGCGTGCGAACACGTCGCGGCCGATCCGGTCGCGGCCCATCAGCCGCGCCCCGGCGTCGCGCATCGCGTCGAGCCGCTGGAGCCGCATCTGCAGCCTCAGCGCAATCTCCTCCGCGCTCGGGTCGGCTTCAGGATCCTTGGGCAGCAGCAGGCACGATTTGAGATAGGCCAGCCACGCCGCCATCACGAGATAGTCGGCGGCGATCTCGAGCTTGAGCGCCCGCGCTTCGGAAATGTAGACCAGATATTGTTCGACCAGCTCGAGGATCGAGATCGCGCCGAGATCGACCTTCTGCGCCCGGGCCAGCGTCAGCAGCAGGTCGAGCGGCCCTTC
>JBDTRT010000014.1:0-14888 GCA_039931595.1 Sphingomicrobium sp. | reverse complement strand
ACAAGAACGGACTGACGCTCAAGGAGGCGGGGCTCGAACTCGGGCTGGTCGACGAAGCGACGTTCGACCGCGTGGTCCGGCCCGAACAGATGGTCGGGCGCTGAGCGCGCGCGCGATCGCGCTCGCTCGGACCGGCAACGGGCTTACGGTCGTGGCCGGCCTCGCGCTGGCGCTGGCCGGTTGTCAGACCCGCGAGCCGACACCGCGCCCTCGACCGCGGCCGCCGGCCGCCCGGCCCTCGCACCAACCCGCGCCGCAAGCGCCGTCGGCGGCCAATTATGTCGCCCACGCGGCGTCGCTCGACCTGTTCGAGATCGAATCGGCTAAAATGGCGCTGGCCCGGTCGGCTTCGCCGCGGATCCGGGCGTTCGCCGAGATGATGATCCGCGCCCACAGCGGCACTTCGGCGCAATTGTCGTTCGCCGGGCGGCGGCTCAACCTGCTGCCGCCGACCGTGATGCAACCCGCCCACCAGGCGCTGATCGAGCAATTGGCGGCCAGCCGCGATTTCGATGCGACTTACCGCCGCCAGCAGATTGCGGCTCACGATGAGGCGCTCAGGCTCCACAGCGTGTATGCAGTGCGCGGACGGAGCCCGACGCTGCGTCCGGTCGCGGCCAATGCGGCGGCGATCATCCGCCAGCATCTGGCGCAATTGCGGAGATTGTAATGCGAGCCTGGCCGATCCTGATTGCCGCCGCCGCCCTGTCCGGCTGCTCCGCGCTACCGTCGGGGCCGACCAACGTTTCAGGGCAATGGGGCGGGCCGCACATCAGCCTGCTGCTCGAAGGCGGCCTCGGGGCGATCGACTATGATTGCGCGTCGGGGACGATCGATACGGTGATCTACCCAGGCAAGGACGGCCATTTCACCGCATCCGGCACGCACCGCACCGGACAAGGCGGCCCGATTCGGGTCGGGCAGTCCTTCATCAGCCACCAGGCGGTCTATTCGGGCACGATCGACAAGGAAACGATGACCCTGGAAGGCCGGCTCGAGGACGGCACCGTGCTTGGACCGTTCAGCCTGACCCGCGGCTCCAGGGGCGAACTGACGCGCTGCCTTTGACGGTCAGAACCCGATGTTGAGCCGCATGCCGAGATTGTCGATGCCCGGATTCTGCCGCCCGAACAGCTGGGCGTGGCTCATGTGGACCCAGCTCGCCTCGACTCCGAGCCGCTCGCTGACCTGATAGCCGATGCCGAGTTCCGGCTCGAACAGCACCCTCGACCCGAAGGCGATGCGGTCGGTACGCTGGAAATTGCCGGCCGAACCGTTGTGGACGGCGATCCCCAGCCCCGGCCGGATATAGAGCTGGCGGCCGAACTTGGCCGAAATGCCGGCGGCGGCGTAGCTGGTGTCGCCGGCGGTGTTGAGCGCTCCAAACGCATAGGGCTGGAGCGGCGTCCGGCCGATCCGTCCGCCGCGCCAGCCGAGCTGAACGTCGAGGCCCTGTTCAAAGCCGCTCTTGGTCAACGAGGTGTCGACGTCGTGGACGTACAGTCCCCCGAACAGCTCGCCGGCATGGGCCGGTGCGGGCGCCGCGACGGTCACGGCCAAGGCGCTGAGAGACAAGGCAATACGCTTCACACGGCTTCTCCAGATGGTTCGTGGACATCAATGCTCGGCCGTGCATTTCGTGCCGCTGGGCCAGGGCTTTCAGCCGCCACCCTGCCAGCCGCGGAGCGCATCGCTCGGGGCGAGCAGCATCAGCACGTTGAGCGTGAGATTGTCGCGGATAACGAACAGCGGCACCAGTTCGAGCACGACGACGATCGCCAGCGAGGCCCACAGTGGCAGTTTGCGCGAGGCGAAAAAGCCGATCGCCATCATCGCCGCGTCCGACATCGAATTGATCACGCTGTCGCCGGTATAGCCGATGGCGGTCGTCGCCTCGCGGTAGCGATCGATGATCAGCGGCGTGTTCTCGACCACCTCCCACGCCACTTCGACCAGCAAGGCGATGAGGAAGCGGTGCTCGACCGGCCGCTTGCGGGCGACCCACCACAGCGCCGCATAGAACAGGAAACCGTGGACCACATGGCTCGCGCTGTACCAGTCGGCGAGCATCTGGCTGGTGCGCGGGCTCAGCGCACTCGGTTCCCAAAGTGCGACCGTGCCGCAGGTGCAGATCGGCGGGCGGCCCATCGCCAGCAAGATGGCTGCGGTCACGACGAGGATGAGCAGCGCCCCAAGGGCGGCACGCGATCGGCTAATCATCGAGCGCAGGCTTAGCAGAGCTTGACCGCTTGCAAAGCGCGGACGTTCGAACGATCACGCGATCCATGCTGCGCGCTTATGGACCGGACTGTGACGGAAGCATCGTCAACGCCGACCGCAACCAGATTCCGCCCGGTGCGACGTGGATCGATCTCGAAGAACCGACGCGGCAAGAAGAAGATTTGGTCGAACGGACCATCGGCCACAATGTCCCGACCCAGCAGGAACTGGCCGAGATCGAGCCGTCGAGCCGGCTGTTCGAGCGCGACGGCGCTTTGTACATGACGCTGAGCGCGCTTTACGGTGTGACCGAAGGCAAGCCGTCGACTACGGCGATCGGCTTCGTCCTCGCTGGTAACCGGCTGGTGACGGTGCGTTACGCGACGCCCAAGCCGATCCAGGCCTTTGCCGAGCATGTCTGCCGCGAACCCGAGCTGGCGCGCGACGCGCTGACCGTCGTCGTCCGGCTGCTCGATGCGATCATCGATCGGCTGGCCGATGAACTGGAAGCGGCCGGCACCGCGCTCGAAAAGGTCTCAGGCCTGATCTTCGATCCGGAGATTGCCGAGCGGCGCATCCCAGCGACTCGGCTGACCGCCTTGCTGACGGGAATCGGCCGCAACCAGACCCTGGTTGCCAAGATTCGCGAAACCCTGGTCAGCACCGGGCGGCTATTGAGCTTCCTCGGCGCATCGAGCCTGTTCCACGACGACCGCAATGTCGACGCCCGCAACCATCTCGCGAGCCTCACCACCGACGTCAATTCACTGATCGATCACAGCAGCTTCCTGGCTGACAATCTGACCTTCCTGCTCGATGCCGCGCTCGGCCTGATCAGCATCGAGCAAAACGCCGGCATGAAATTGTTCTCGTGGGTCGCTTTGGTGTTCCTGCCGCCGACCCTGGTGGCCGGCGTCTACGGCATGAATTTCGAATATATGCCCGAGCTTAAATGGCTCCACGGCTATCCATGGGCGCTGGCGCTGATGGTCGTCAGCGCGGTGTTTCCCTTGTGGTATTTCAAGCGGCGGGGCTGGATCTGACCCTTAGCCTTTAGTCGCGCAGCAGCAGCGGCGCAGAATCGGTGGCGGACACCGCGATCGCATCGACCGCGTCGGCGGCATCTTCCTTGGGCGGAGCACCGCGCCGGCGAGCGAGCGCCGCATAAGCCAGCGCGAGATGGCCGGCGACTTCGATCCCGTCGCCATCGTCGTGGTTGAATACAGCGGAGCGCGCTTCGGCGGCGCGACGGCGGAAATATTCGTAATCGTGGGCCATGAGCAGTTTCTACAGCGAAACGATGACAGAATGGAGTCGCTCGCCGTCATTCGGGCGCAGCGGTTCTTCCGTTTGGCGCAACCGGAACCGCATCCGGGCCGTTCCAGCGCCATGACTACGACAAACGGCAAGAAAAAGAGCGCCTTCGAGCGGATCGGCTGCCAGGTTTCCTCCTGGGTTTCGGACCTCGCCGCCAACCCGATCGCCCAGGTCCTGGTCGTCATCATCTGCTCGGCCTGGTTTGTGGTTGGGCTCAAGGCCGACATCCTGACCGCCGTACTGTCGATCCTGGCGATCACGCTGACCCAGATGGTGCTCAATCGCCAGAACGAGCGCGAAGCCGACGCCCACCGCCGCGACGTCGCGCTGCACGCCAAGATCGACGAACTGGTCATCGCCATGAAGGGCGCCCGCAATGAGATGGCCGGCATCGAAGACCTTGATGAAGAGGACATCGAGGGCCTCAAGGAGGATGTCCAGGACGCGATCGAAACCATCGAGGACGAGCCAGACGGCTCGTCGGAGCGCAAAGCGGCCGAACAGGAGCTCGACGAGGCCAACGAAAAACTTGCGGCGGGCAAGGCTCGCGCCGGCAAGGATGAGGGCAAGGCGCCGCGCGAGGCGCTGTCCCGCTAGGCCATGGCGATCACGGCGGGGTCTTGCTAAAGGCGCTGGACCACCGCGTGGGCCCACCCATTTTCGAGGACACTCCATGATTCCGACTGGCCAGGATAGTCTCAACACCCGTTCCACGCTGACCGTCGGATCGAAAACCTACGCTTATTATTCGCTGGCCAAGGCGGCCGAGCAGCTCGGTGACATCTCCCGCCTGCCATTCTCGATGAAGGTCCTGCTCGAAAACCTGCTGCGCTTCGAGGACGGCGTCACGGTCACTCGCCAGGACCTCGAATCGATGGTCGAATGGTTGAAGGAGCGGCGCGTCGCGCGCGAGATCCAATACCGCCCGGCGCGGGTCCTGATGCAGGATTTCACCGGGGTCCCGGCGGTCGTCGATTTGGCCGCGATGCGCGATGCGATGAAGAGCCTTGGCGGTGATCCGCAGAAGATCAATCCGCTGGTGCCGGTGCATCTGGTCATCGACCACAGCGTGATGGTCGACGAATTCGGCACGCCGCAGTCGTTCGGCAAGAACGTCGAGCTCGAATATGCCCGTAACGGCGAGCGCTACGAATTCCTCAAATGGGGCAGCGGCGCGTTTGACAATTTCAGGGTCGTCCCGCCCGGCACCGGCATCTGCCACCAGGTCAATCTCGAATATATCGCGCAGTGCGTGTGGACCTCGGCCGACCAGGACGGCAACCAGGTCGCTTATCCCGATACGTTGGTCGGCACCGACAGCCACACCACCATGGTCAATGGCTTGGGCGTGCTCGGCTGGGGCGTCGGCGGGATCGAGGCCGAAGCGGCGATGCTCGGCCAGCCGGTCAGCATGCTGATCCCCGAAGTGGTCGGCTTCCGCCTCGGCGGCGAACTGCGCGAAGGCATTACCGCCACCGACCTCGTCCTGACCGTCACCCAGATGCTGCGCGCCAAAGGCGTGGTCGGCCGCTTCGTCGAATTCTACGGCCCCGGCCTCAACGCGCTGAGCCTCGCCGACCGCGCGACCATCGCCAACATGGCGCCCGAATATGGCGCGACCTGCGGCTTCTTCCCGATCGATGAGCGGACCTGCGAATATCTCAAGCTTACCGGGCGCGAGGACGAGCGGATCGCGCTCATCCGCGCTTACTGCAAGGCGCAGGGCCTGTGGCGCGACGACGCCTCGCCAGAGCCGGTGTTCACGGACACGCTCGAGCTCGACATGACGACCATCGAACCGTCGCTGGCGGGACCTCGGCGGCCGCAGGACCGGGTGCTGCTGAGCGAGGTCGACGACCAGTTCAACGCCGAGCTCGAGACCACCTACAACAAGCACAAGGACCCGCGGGTCGCAGTCGACGGCGAAAGCTATGATCTCGGCAATGGTGACGTTGTGATTGCCGCCATCACCAGCTGCACCAATACTTCCAACCCGTCGGTGCTGGTCGCCGCCGGGCTGGTCGCGCGCAAAGCCCGCGCGCTTGGCCTGACCAGCAAGCCATGGGTCAAGACCAGCCTCGCGCCGGGCAGCAAGGTGGTCAGCGATTATCTCGACGCAAGCGGGCTGAGCGAAGATCTGAACGCGCTCGGCTTCGACCTGGTCGGCTATGGCTGCACCACCTGCATCGGCAATTCGGGGCCGCTTGCCGAACCGATTTCGAAGGCCATTGCCGACCATGATATGGTCGCGGTCAGCGTTCTTTCGGGCAACCGCAACTTCGAAGGCCGGGTGTCGCCCGACTGCCGCGCCAACTATCTCGCGTCGCCGCCGCTGGTCGTCGCTTATGCGCTCAAGGGCACCGTCCGCGGCGATCTCGGCGGCGAGCCGATCGGCACTGCGACCAATGGCCAGCCGGTGTTCCTCAAGGACATCTGGCCGACCAATGCCGAAGTCCGCGGGCTGATCGACCAGCATCTGCATTCGAGCATGTTCACTTCGCGCTACGGCGACGTCTACACCGGCGACGATCGCTGGCGCGCGATCGACATCAGCGGCGGCGAAACCTACGCTTGGCCGCCCGCCTCGACCTATATCCAGAACCCGCCTTACTTCACCGGGATGACGATGACCCCGGTGCCGCCGGGAGACATCGCCGGCGCCCATGCTCTCGCCGTGTTCGGCGATTCGATCACCACCGACCACATCTCGCCGGCCGGGGCGATCAAGCTCGACAGTCCGGCGGGCAAATATCTGATCGAGCAGGGCGTGCCGCGGGCCGAGTTCAACAGCTACGGCGCGCGGCGCGGCAATCACCAGGTGATGATGCGCGGGACCTTCGCCAACATCCGCATCCGCAATCGTATGCTCGACGGAATCGAAGGCGGATTAACGCGCTATATCCCGTCCGGCGAAACCCTGCCGATCTACGACGCGGCGATGCGCTACATGGCCGACGGCACGCCGCTGGTGGTCATCGCCGGCAAGGAATATGGCACCGGCAGCTCGCGCGACTGGGCGGCCAAGGGCACCGTGCTGTTGGGCGTGCGCGCGGTCATCGCCGAGAGCTTCGAGCGCATCCACCGGTCGAACCTGGTCGGGATGGGCGTGCTCCCGTTGCAGTTCCACGACGGCGACACCGCGACCAGCCTCGGCATCGACGGCACCGAGACCTTCTCGATCAGCCGGGTCGGTGCGATCGAGCCGCGCCAGGACGTCGAAGTGACGGTCACCGAGGCCGACGGATCGAGCCGCACATTCACCGCGCGGTGCCGCATCGACACCTTCAACGAGCTCGAATATTTCCACGCTGGTGGAATCCTTCAATACGTGTTGCGGAGGCTGGCTGTGTGAACGCCGCCGGTTGGGTCGTTTCGTTTTTCAGCGGCGCTGCGCTTTGGAGCGCGGCTGCGATGATCTCCGGCCACCGTGAACCTTGGGACGCCACGGAATACTGGACGATTTATCTTCCCGCCGCATATCTGCTATGCGGTTTGCTTGGCTTCGCATTCCCTCGTCGGACCTGGCGCTGGCCCTTGGCAGTGATGTTTGCGCAGTTTCCAGTCATGCTTCTGCCCGCGGGCCAGATTGGAAGCATGGTGGGAGCAGGTATTGTGATGGCGCTGATCCTTTCGCTTCCCGGCATGATCGTCGCCGCAGGTGCAGGCGCAATCCGCCGGCGTTTCACATCTGGAACTCAGGCTTGAACCTAGTGGTTGAAATCGTCGGCTGGCTGGTGCGCGAGTCGAAGTTTTGATCGCCCGCTGCCATTGCGGGCGGGCGACGATCCAGATTCCGCGCACGCCCGATTACGTCAATCACCGCAACTGCAGCCTGTGCACCGCGACCGGCTTCCAGGGCATCTATTTCGCGTCGGATGAGCTGGCGATCGAAGGCGAATTCGACGCTTATGAGCGAAGCGACCTGAAGCAAACATATTTGCAAATGCTGCGCTGCGCGACCTGCGGCACGCCGACCCATTGGGAGCCGCTGACGCCGCCGCCGCACGAGCGCATGGGGGTCAATGCGCGGCTGGTCGACCCGGCGCTGCTCGACGGCGTCGAAGCGCGTGCAGTGGACGGCCGGAGCTGGGACGAATGACGCTGGTCGAGCTCGCGATCGAAGCGGCCGGTTGGGCCGGCGCGGCGCTGATCCTGCTCGCGTATCTGCTGCTGTCGATGGGCCGGCTGACCGGGCAATCGCGGCTTTACCAGGGGATGAATATCGTCGGTGCGGCGGGTTTTACGATCAACGGCTGGTGGCACGGCGCCTTGCCGTCGGCGGTGTTGAATGTGATCTGGATGCTGATTGGAGCGGTGGCTTTATGGCGAATATTGGCAAAGCGGAAATCGTCGACCTCAGCCATGTGATCAAGGACGGCATGGTCACCTACAAAGGCCTGCCGGGTCCGCACATCTGCGACTTCATCTCGCGCGAGCAATCGGCCGGCAATTATGATGACGGCGCGACCTTCCAGATCGGGCGGATCGACATGGTCGCCAACACCGGCACCTATGTCGACGTCCCATCGCACCGCTTTGCCGACGGCAAGGATCTGAGCCAGGTCGGCGTCGAAGCGTTCGCGAATTTACCAGCGCTGGTCGTCCGCCAGCCGTTCGAAAGCGGGCTCGCGGTCGACCTGCCCGCCGTCGACGGGCTCGATGTGCGCGGCAAGGCCGTGCTGATCGCCACCGGCTGGGACCGCCATTGGGGCAGCGACGCTTATTACCACGATCATTCGTTCCTGACCCTGGAAGCCGCCGAGCGGCTGGTGGCCGAGGGGGCCGCGCTGGTCGGCATCGACAGCCACAACATCGACGACACGCGGGTCCGCACCCGCCCGGTCCACACCGCTCTGCTCGGCGCCGGGATTCCGATTTGCGAGCATATGACCGGCCTCGGCAAGCTGCCCGATCACGGCTTCCGCTTCTCCGCGGCGCCGCCCAAGGTCGCCGGCATGGGCACCTTCCCGGTGCGCGCTTATGCGGTGATCGACGCCTGAAGCCAGGCGGGGACGATCGCTCCGGCGAGATCGTCGAGCCGGCGGTGTTCGACCGCGAGGCCGAGTTCGGGGTAAGCAATGCGCGTGCGCGGGCCGGGCGCGGCGGTCTCGACCACCACCAGCCGGCGGTTGACCTTGGAGCGCCAGTTCATCCGCGCGGTATTCTCCTGACCGACGAAGCAGCCCTTGGCGAAACTGACGCCGTTCAATTCGGCTGCATTGCATTCGAGCCAAAGGATGTCGCCCAATTCGGCGCGCCCTTCGCACACGCCGAGCCGCAGCCGGTGTTCGAGCCAGCCCTGAGCCGACTCCGACGGCGGACCAGGCCAGCGGCGACCGAGTTCGGACAAGCGCGGATCATCGGCGCCGTCGGGTGACCAATGGACGGCGAGGCTGTCGTCACGCTCGATGACGATCGGGCGGCGCAGGCGGTAGATCGACAGTCGCTTGACCAAGTCGTCGGCCGCGGCCGCCTCGCAATCGAGCAGCAAGTCCTCGCCGGAGTCTTTGTCATCTGGCCAGACGATGAAATCGAACAGGCATTTGCCTTGCGGAGTGAGCAGCCCGGCCCACACTGGCAGCGCGCCCTCGACATCGCTGGTGACCAGCCCCTGGAGGAAGTCGCGCACGCCTTCGCCCGACAGGCGGATGATGGCGCGGTCGGCCAGGGTGGTGGCGCTTGGGCTGTTCTGGGGCATGACCTTCAGTTAGGGAGCCGCCGTGGCATTGCAAACGCTGACCATCCGCCGGCCCGACGATTGGCACGTGCATTTGCGAGATGGCGAGATGCTCGAAGCGGTTGCCCGCTACACCTCGCGGCAGTTCGCGCGGGCGATCGTCATGCCCAATCTCGACCCGCCGGTGGCCACGATCGAAGCGGCCGAGCGCTATCGCCACGCGATCGTCGCGGCGGCCGGCGAGGGCTTCTCCCCGCTGATGACTTGCTATTTGACCGACCAGGCTGACGCCGGCGAGTTGTCCCGCGGGTTCGAATCCGGATCATGGGCCGCGGCCAAGCTCTACCCGGCCAATGCGACCACCAATTCCGCCCGCGGCGTGACCGACGTGCGCAATATCCGCGGCGCATTGGAGCGGATGCAGGCGATCGGCATGCCGTTGCTGGTCCACGGCGAAGTGACCGACCCCGACGTCGACGTATTCGACCGCGAGGCGGTGTTCATCGAACGCATACTCGCGCCGCTGGCGCGCGACCTGCCGGACCTCAAGATCGTGCTCGAGCATGTCACCACTGCCGAGGCGGTCGATTTCGTCCGCGATGCCGGGCCCAACATCGCCGCGACGATCACGCCGCATCATCTGGCGATCAACCGCAATGCGCTGTTCGCCGGCGGTTTGCGGCCGCACGCTTATTGCCTGCCGGTCGCCAAGCGGGAGCGCCACCGCCTCGCCGTGCGCCACGCGGCAACATCGGGCTCGCCCAAATTCTTCCTCGGCACCGACAGCGCGCCGCATACCCGTGCAGCGAAGCAATCTGAGTGCGGTTGCGCCGGCATCTTCAACGCCCCGTTCGCGCTCGAAAGCTATGCCACGGTATTCGATCAGGACGATGCGCTCGACCGGCTGGAGGGGTTCGCGTCCGAGCACGGCCCGCGCTTCTACGGCCTGCCGCTCAACCAGGGCACGGTCACGCTCGAGCGGGTCGACCATGTCGTCGCGGGTGAGATCGGCGGAGTCGTGCCGTTCCATGCCGGCGAAACCTTGCGCTGGCGGTTGAGCGCCTGACCTCAGTCGCAGTCGGCGCTGCCACCGCTGCCGCTGGTGCCGATGATCCCGCCGAAATGGGATTCGACCGCTTCATAGCATTCGCACGAGCGGCGCTTGAGGCCGGCCCGATCGAGCACAACGATCATGCCGCGGCGGCTGACGATCAGCCCTTCTTCCTGGAGCACCCGTGCCACCGCATTGACCGTCGTGCGCTGCGCACCGAGCAGACCGGCGAGCGCTTCCTGGGTCAGCTCGATGCGATCGCCGGCGCGGTCCTGCGCGGTTAGCAGCCAGCGCGCCGCGCGCGCCTCGATCGGGTGGAACGCGTTGCAGGTGACCGATTGCATCACTTGCGACAGCAGATAATCGGAGAAGCGGCAGAACAGGTTGCGGACGTGGCCGGAGCTGGCCTTGACCTCTTCGAGCAGCCGCATCGGGATCCTCAGCGCCGGGCCCGGGACGATCACCTGGGCCTGGGCGAACGCCGGCGCATGGCCGCAGCTGACGATGCCCCCGACTGCGCCTTCCTGGCCGATCGACGCAACTTCGACCTCGCGCCCGTCCGCAAGCGTGCGGCCGAGCGAGATCATGGTCGGGCCGAACGGGAAAATGCTGCTGACGACATTGTCGCCGCTGGCATGGACGATGAAGCCGACATCGAGATCGACCACAGTCGAATGCGACTTGAGCAGATTGCGCGCCACGACCGGAAAGGTCGCGAGCAGGCGGTTCCCGGCAAAGGCTTCGTCGATCCGCCCGAAATCGGCCGTTAACAGCGCGTCCATGCATTCAATCTCCCCTGCGAGCGCCATTAGCATTCTCGCATTTGCGTGAATTTAACAGGGGTTAGCTGATGTCGCTACCGTAATCAGCCGGGCGCCGCGGCGACCGTCTTGCGGCGGCCGGCGAGCAGGCAGTCGGCGACCAGCCGCAGCGGAACGACGTCGACCCGGCTGCGGCGCTGGTCGATCAGCTCGACGAAGGCGCGATAAATGTCGGGATATTCCTCCGCGGTGCCAGTCGCCACCGCGGCGCCATCGATCACCAGCCGCGCCCCGCCATCCTCGAGTCGAACCGCGCTGCCGGCGGCGGTGCGCAGCGCGATGGTCCATTCCTCGCCTTCGCTCCGGCGCCAGTCGAGGCTGCAGCGCAGCGGCCCGTCGGCGGCGGCGCTGGCGAACTCGATCTCGGCCGCGATCGGGGTGTCGGCGCCGTCCGGGAACGACAGCTCGGCGGCGCTGACCAGCAGCGTCCCGGGGAAGATCTTGGTGGCGATCGAGAACGCGTTGATGCCGGGGTCGAACACGCCAGAGCCACCCGCCTGCCAGATCCATTGCTGGCCCGGATGCCATTTGCCGACGTCCTCGTGCCAGACGATTTCCATCGACGCGATGCGCTGGCCGGCGAGCGCGCCGGCGGCCGCCTCGACCGCTGGATTATGCTGCGCGTGCCAGGTCGTGAACAGGCTCACTTTGCGCTCGCTGGCAAGGCGCGCGAGCTCGTGGATTTCGCTCAGCGTGCCGGTCGGCGGCTTCTCCAGCAGGCAGTGGAGACCCTGCGCGATGCACTCGCGCGCGATCTCGAAGCGGACCGCCGGCGGGGTGGTGATCGCCACCGCCTCGAGCCCCTCGACCTCGGCCAGCAGTTTGCGCCAGTCGGTGAACTGACGCGCCGTGCCCTGACCTCCGCGGCTCGAGGTCGCGACCAGTTCGAACCGCGGGTTGGCGGCGATCGCCGGCAGATGCTGGTCCCCGGCGATTTTGCCGAAGCCGATGATGGCAATCTTGAGCGGCCGCATTCAGCGAGCCAGGCCGGCGACATAGGCCTTGGCCTGGGCCGCGGTCGCTTCGGCCGACTGGCCGGGCTTGTAGAGGCCCGAGCCGAGCCCGAGGCCGTCGGCCCCGGCTTTGAGCCACGCGCCCACGGTGTCGGGCGCAACTCCGCCGACGACGATTACTGGCACGGTCTTGGGCAGCACCGCTTTTTGGGCCCGGATGACCGCCGGGGTGGCGGCTTCAGCGGGAAAGAATTTGAGCACCTGGGCGCCGGCGGCGATCGCGGCGAACGCTTCCGACGGGGTGAAATAGCCCGGGCTCGAGACCAGGCCGGCGGCGACCGTCGCGCGGATTACCTCGGGGTTGGTGTTGGGCGCGACGATCAGCCGGCCGCCGGCGGTTGCGACCTCGGCCACCTGGCCCGGGTCGAGCACCGTGCCGGCGCCGATCAGCGCGCGATCGCCAAGGCTCCGAGCAAGCAGCGCGATGCTGTCGAACGGCTGGGGGGAATTGAGCGGCACCTCGATGATGCGGATGCCGGCGTCGAAGATCGCGGCGCCGATCGCCTCGGCCTCGTCCGGCGTTACCCCGCGGATGATGGCGACCAGCGGGCAAGCCGCAAAATAGGTCCGGAATTGTTCGATTGGGGTCATTCGATGCGCTCCGCGATTTGTTTGATTCCGTGATTGAAGCATTGCTCGCCGTCGAGCTCGACCGGCGTCCGGCCGGCGCAGCGCAGCGCCACCGCATAGAGCGAGGCGAGCTCGGGCCGGGCCATGACCACGACCTCGGCCGCCTCAACCGCCTCAAGTCCGATTCGCAGGTCGCCGCCGATCAGCAGCCCGCTGGTGTAGGACGCCGCGTCCTCGCGCCGTGCCTTGCCCAGCAGGACCCGCGCTCGGACCGAGAATAATTCGGCCTGCAAATCGTCGGCGGCGAGCCCGTGGCGAACGCCGGCTTCGAACGCGTCGCCGGTCGCGGCCGGCACGGCGAGCAGGTCGGCGAGGATGCTGTGCTCCTTGAGGAGGTTGAACAGCTCGCCGGTCAGCACCGTTCGAAAGCTCGCGATCCGGCCGTTGGCGACCTCGACCCATTTGTTGTGCGTGCCCGGGTGGCACACCCAGCAACTGGCCGGG
This sequence comes from Sphingomicrobium sp., assembly GCA_039931595.1. Taxonomy (GTDB): domain Bacteria; phylum Pseudomonadota; class Alphaproteobacteria; order Sphingomonadales; family Sphingomonadaceae; genus Sphingomicrobium. Next base: position 1,715 of record JBDTRT010000014.1, on the reverse strand, counting down.
ATCATGCCCGCGCCGGCCGCGCCGAGCAGCTGCACTTCCTCGCCGCGCATGACGTCGGCGCGGTTCCCGCGGTCGTCGCACACGCCGGGCACGATCGCCGTCCGCTCGTCGGCCCAGACCAGCGCCCGGGCAAGATCGTCGAGCCCAGCCGGGCATGGGATATAGGGCGCCTCGATCCAGCCGCGGTTGGAGCCGACCATCCCGGCCAGCAGCAGCGGCCAATCGCCCAGGCGGGTGCGGATTTCCGCCACGGCAGCGGGAAAACCGCCGTCGGCTATCGCCAGGATGCCGCGCGCGTCCTCGAATTCCTCGGTGCAGCGGCCGGTCTCGTCGATCCGGTAAGCGCGACGGTTGGTCGTGCCCCAATCGGCCGCAATGAAACCTTCTGCCCAGCGCATGCGTCCGCCCATTGGACCTAAATTCGCACAAGAGCGACATGGGTCCGAAGGTTTCTTTTTGAGTAGGCGAGGCCGGGAATGCGAATGGATGACGGGGTAGCCGGGATTGAGGCGGGACCGGAGGTGACTTGCGTCGCCGATGTCCACGCCGTGCTTGGCGAAGGACCGCTGTGGGTCGAGCGCGACGCCGCGCTGTACTGGGTCGACATCAAGGGCTGGAAGATTTTCCGACTCGGCCCGGGCGACCAGCTCGAGCAATGGGCGACGCCGTTCCGGATTGGTTCGCTGGCGCCGCGCGCCAGCGGCGGCTTCATCGCCGGCACCGACCACGGGATCGCTTTGGTCGAGCTCGACGCCAACCGGTTCGAGATCGTCGTGCATCCCGAAGCCGACCGGCCCGACAATCGCTTCAACGACGGCAAGGTCGATCGCTCCGGGCGGTTCTGGGCGGGGACCATGGACGATACCGAGCGCGATGCCGCCGGGGCGCTCTACCGGATCGGGCCGGACCTCGCCGCAAGCCGCATCGACGACGGCTATCAGGTCACCAACGGCCCCGCCTTCAGCCCGTCGGGCGATCTCATGTATCACAATGATTCCGGGCGGAAGGTGACCTATAAGTTCGACCTCGATCGCGACGGCAATGCCACCAACCGGCGGGTCTTCGCCACCTATGGCGCGGACGATGGCTATCCCGACGGGATGACGGTCGACGCGCAAGGGTGCCTGTGGATCGCTTTCTGGGATGGCTGGTGCGTGCAGCGCTATTCGCCCGCCGGCGAGTGTTTGCGATCGATCAAACTGCCGGTTGCAAAGCCGACCAGCTGCGCATTCGGCGGCCGCGATCTCGACCGGCTCTACATCTCGTCCGCGAGTATCGGCCTCGACGCCGCCGCCTTGGCCGTGCAACCACAGGCCGGGGGTTTGTTTCTGGCCTCTCCGGGGGTTACGGGCGTTGCGGAAATTCCTTTTGCAGACTGACCGAACGCGCCCGCACCTCGGCGCAAGGAGATTATACCATCGCTAACTTCATGTTCGCGACCGGGATCGAAAACAGCATCCCAACTATCGACAATGGCAAGACCCGGATCGATCAGATGGAATCGAGCGGTCATTACGAGCGCTGGCGCGAAGACTTCGACTGCGTCCAGGAAATCGGCATCAATTACCTGCGCTACGGGCCGCCGTTGCACCGCACCTATCTTGGTCCGGACAAATATGACTGGGAGTTTGCCGACCTCACCTTCGCCGACTTGCGGCGACGCGAGATCACCCCGATCGTCGACCTCTGCCACTTCGGCGTGCCCGACTGGATCG
>JBDTRT010000013.1:0-9168 GCA_039931595.1 Sphingomicrobium sp. | reverse complement strand
TCCGCTTCGCCAGCCAGCCCAAGGACCGGCCGTTCGACCGCGCCGAGGCCGAGGCGTGGCTCCCGGTCGCGCAATATATCGGCGGCGTCGAGCATGCGATCCTGCACCTGCTTTACGCGCGCTTCTGGACCCGCGCGCTGCAACGCATCGGCCGCATCGGCATCGCCGAACCGTTCAACGGCCTGTTCACCCAGGGCATGGTGACCCACGAGACCTTCCAGTCGTCCGACGGCCGCTGGCTGTCGCCCGAGGAGGTCGAGATTGGCCAGGGTGGGGCGCTGGCCGAACGGGCGACCGGCGCCCCGGCCCAGCGCGGGCGGGTCGAGAAGATGTCCAAGTCGCGCCGCAACACCGTCGACCCCGAACCCATCGTCGCCAAATATGGCGCCGACGCGGTGCGCTGGTTCATGCTGTCCGACAGCCCGCCCGAGCGCGACCTCGAATGGTCGATCGGCGGGATCGAGGGCGCAGCGCGCTTCGTCCAGCGGGTATGGCGGCTGGCCAATGAGCCGCGCGGCGGAGACGGTGCCGACCAAGCGCTCGACAAGAAGCTCCACCGCGCCATCGCCGCCACCGGCGAGGCGATCGACGGGCTGCAGTTTAACAAGGCCGTCGCCCAATTGTACGAACTGGTTAGCGCGATCGAGAAAGCCAAGCCCTCGGCCAGCCGCACTGATGCCATTCGCGACCTGGTCAAGCTGGCCGCGCCGATGGCGCCCCACCTCGCCGAGGAAGCATGGGCGGCGCTGGGCGAGAGCGGCATGGTGACCGACGCCGCTTGGCCGTCGTTCGACCCCGCTTTGCTGGTCGACGACCAGGTAACGCTGGCGATCCAGGTCAACGGCAAGCTGCGCGACACGCTGACCGCCCCGCGCGGCCTCGACCGCGATGCGGCCGAGGCGCTCGCGCTGGCGTCGGACAAGGTCCAGCGGCAGCTCGCCGGGGCAGCGCCACGCAAAGTCATTGTGGTCCCCGACCGGCTGGTCAATATCGTCCTATGACGCGCCTTGCTCATGCCCTGCTGGCGGCCCTGGTCTTTGCGCCGGCCTTGTTCGGGTGCGGCCTCCATCCGCTCTACGCCGAGGGCCCGAGCGGGTCGGTCGCAACCACCCTCCAGGCGGTCGAAGTGGCGCCGATCGACGGCCAGGTCGGCTGGCTGGTCCACAACAAGCTGACCGAGCGGCTCGGCAAGGGCGACGGCGGCGGCCTTTATCGGCTCGAGGTCGAGCTCGACGACAATATCACCGGCTTCGGCATCCGCGGCGACCGGGCCGTGACGCGTGAACGGCGAACGCTGCGCGCGCGCTATCGCCTGGTCGAACTGAAGACCGGCAACGTCGTGCTTGACGCCACCGCCGGATCCGATGCCGGGATCGACGTCGTCAGCTCCGAATATGCGACGGTCGCCGCCGAGCAGAGCGCGGTCGAGCGGCTGTCCGAAGTGCTCGCCGACCAGATCGCCGCTCGCTTGGGCATGTTCGCCGCGCGCACTGCTGCAGCAAAGTGAGCGCGGCCCAATGAAGATTGCGCGGGGCGGCATCGGGCGCGCGATCGACCAACCCGACCGCGCGATCCGCCTGTTCCTGTTTTACGGGCGCGACGAAGGACAATCGCGCAGCCTCGGCGAACGTCTGCTCAAGAGCCTCGGGGCGACGCGGGCGGTGGCCAGTGCCGGTGCAATCCGCTCGGACCCGGCCTTGCTCGCCGATGAAGCCGGGGCAATGAGCCTGTTCGGCGAGCCGCGCGCGATCTGGGTCGAGCCGGCCGGGGACGAGATCGCCGACGGGGTCGATGCCTTGCTCTCGGCGGCCGGGTCGGAAAGCCCGGTGATCCTCATCGCCGGCGCGCTGCGCAAGACTTCGGCTTTGCTCAAGCTGGCCGACGCCCACCGCCTGGCGCTGACCCACCAGTCGTTCATCCCCGAAGGCCAGGACGCCGAGCGGATGGTGATCGACGTCGGGCGCGGCCACGGCCTGCGGATCGCGGCGGCGGTGGCGGCGCGGGTCGCCGATGCCTGCGGCAACGACCAGGCGATCGTCGGCCAGGAGCTGGCCAAGCTCGCTTTATACGTCGGCGCGTCGCCCGAGGCGCCGCGCGAGCTCGACCATGAGGCGGTCGACGCGGTCGGCGCCGACCTTCCCGAAGGCGACTTCCTGCGGCTTGCCGACCTCGCTCTGTCGGGCAAGCTGGGCGACGTCGGCGAGGAACTGGCGCGGCTGTCGCCGGGCGGAGGCGAGGCGATTCCAATCGTCCGGGCGCTGCAGCGGCGCTTGCTGACGGTGGCCCCGATGCGCGCTCGAGTGGAAGCCGGAGAGAGCCCCGGTGCCGTCATGGCGTCACTAGGTAAGACATTGTTCTGGAAGGATAAAGAGCTGATCGGTGCGCTGCTCGCGGCGTGGGACGCGCGTGGCCTGGCGACGATTGCGGAGCGCGCTGGCAAGCTCGAGCGGCAGCTCATGCGGGGCGATGCGCCACCGCCGGCCGAAGCGATCGGCGAGGAGCTGACGGCAATTGCGCGGCGGGCGGCGCGGCGGCGCTAGGCCGCTCGCAAGCAGCAGCCGGCACCCGCAAATGAGCTAGATCGATTCGCCCGACAGCCGCTGGCAGACCATGTCGAGCTGGTCGAGGCTGTTATAGTGCAGCGTGACCGTTCCGGCCGAGCCGTGGTTGGCGACCTTGACCCGCAGCCCGAGCATGTCGCCGAGCTGGCGCTCGAGCGCTTCGAGATCGGCGTTGCCGCGCAGCTTGACCGGCCCCGGCGCGCCCGCCGGCTTCTTCTCGTGGCGCGCGCGCGCTTCGGTCTGGCGCACCGACAGGCCCTTGGCGATGACCTCCTTGGCCAGGCTTTCAGGATCGGGCGCCGACGCAACCGCGCGTGCGTGGCCCATGCTGATCTCGCCGTGGATCAGCGAGTCGCGGACGAACGGTGGTAGGTCGAGCAGGCGCAGCAGATTGGCGATGTGGCTGCGCGACTTGTGCACCAGCCGGCCGATATCGTCCTGGCTGTGGCCGTGCTGGTCGATCAGCTGGCGATAGCCTTCAGCTTCCTCGATCGCGTTGAGATCCTCGCGCTGGATATTCTCGATCAGCGCTATTTCGGCCGTCCCGGCGTCGTCGACGTCGCGCACGATCGCCGGGATGGTGTGCAGCCGGGCGCGCTGGGCAGCGCGCCAGCGGCGCTCGCCGGCGATGATTTCGAAACCGTCCTCGTGGGGGCGAAGCAGGATCGGCTGGAGCACGCCCCGCTCGCCGATCGACGCCGCCAGCTCCTCGATCGACTCTTCGTCGAACTGGAGCCGCGGCTGGTTGGGGTTGGGCCGGATCCGGCCGACCTCGATCTCGCGCACGCCGCCGCGCGATTCGGCCGGGGCCGCGCCTGGCGGGCGGGTTGAATCGTCGATCAGCGCAGACAGCCCGCGGCCAAGACCGGAGCGGGGCGAACTCATGCCGCCTCGGCGCGGCGCGGCAGGCGCGCCATCAGCTCGCGGGCGAGCCGGACATAGGCTTCGGACCCGGCGCAGCGCAGGTCGTAGATCAGCGCCGGCAAGCCGTGACTGGGCGCTTCGGACAGCCGCACGTTGCGCGGGATTACGGTGTCGAACACCGCCGGACCAAGGCAGGCGCGGACATCTTCGGCAACTTGCTGCGACAGATTGTTGCGGCGATCGAACATGGTCAGCGCCACGCCGAGGATCGCAAGCTCCGGATTGAACGCCACGCGGATCCGCTCAACCGTTTGCAAAAGTTGGCTAAGTCCTTCTAATGCAAAGAATTCACACTGGAGCGGGACCAGCAAATGGCGCGCCGCGACGAGCGCGTTGACGGTCAGCAGGCCGAGCGACGGCGGGCAGTCGATCAGGCAGATGTCCCAGCGGTTGCCGGCGCCGTTGAGCGCGCGGTCGAGCTTGTGGGCCCGATCCTCTAGCGCGACCAGTTCGATCTCGGCACCCGACAGGTCGACCGTTGAGGGCAACAGGTCGAGCTTGGGCACGCGCGTCGCGACCACGCTTTCGACCACCGTCGCATCGCCGATCAGTACGTCATATGTCGACAGCTTGCGCTGGGCCTGGGTAACGCCGAGCCCGGTCGAGGCATTGCCTTGCGGGTCGAGGTCGACCAGCAGCACATTCCAGCCGATCGCGGCCAGCGCGGTGGCAAGATTGATGGCGGTGGTGGTCTTGCCCACCCCACCCTTCTGATTGGCGATCACTACGCGGATCATGATGTCGTTTTCGCCCTCACCCGGCTGAGCACCAGCACCGTCGATTCCGGATCGGTGCAGCTCGCCTCGCTTCGAACCTCACATTGCCAGCTTAGTTTGGCTTCGGCCAGTTCCGAATTTGCGTTGCGGCCCTTGGGAAGCGCCCAAACCGTCCCGGAATGCGCCAAATGGTTGGCCATTCCGAGCAAACGCGGCAGCGGCGCGACTGCGCGCGCGGTGATTAAGTCATATTGGCCGCGAACGTTTTCGATCCTACCGGCGACGACCGAGACCCGCGGCGCCAGGCCGAGCGCCTCGGCGGTCTCGGTCAGGAATGCGACCCGCAAACGGCGTGGCTCGACCAAAGTCATCGGCCCCTCGGTCAGCGCGGCGACGACCAGGCCGGGCAGTCCGGCGCCGGAGCCGATGTCGACCCATGACGCACGCGGGGCTGGTTCGAACCGGACCAGCTGCGCGCTGTCGAGGATGTGCCGCTCCCAGATGTTCTCGATGGTCGATTTAGCGACCAAATTCTGCTCGCTGTTGGCGGATCGCAGGAGTTTGACTAAGCGGTCGATCCGCTCGAATGTTTCACGTGAAACAGGACGTCCGGCGGCCTGCTCCAGAGCCTCGATCATGCGGCGGCGCGGCGGCTTGCGGCAACGTAGACTGCCGACAGGGCCGCGGGCGTCACGCCGTGAATCCGCGATGCTTGATCGATCGTCTCGGGCCGCGCGGCGGTCAAACGCTCGACCATTTCGGCCGACAGGCCAGGGACGGTAGCATAATCGAAGTCGGCCGACAGCCACGCCGCGCAGTCGCGCTGGACCGCGGCCCACTCGCGCTGCTGGCGCTCGATATAAGGCGCGTAAAGTGCGTCCGCTTGCCCCTCCTCGGTCGCCGCCCACTCAGTCGTGCCGCGCAACTCCAGCTGCGTTTCGATGTGGGCGCGACGGCGACGCGAGAGACAATTGGCGTCGAGCGCCATCTGACCGAGGCGGGTGGTCGAATTGTCCGACCGCAGCTGCAACCGATATTCGGCGCGCGCGGTCATCATCCGATAGGGTTCGCCGACACCCTGCAAGGTCAAATCGTCGACCATAACGCCGATGTAACTCAAGCGTCGGTCGCAATGAACTCCTGCTAAATCAAGGGCATAGGCGGCGGCATTGAGACCAGATACCAAACCCTGCGCCGCGGCTTCCTCATATCCGGTCGTTCCATTGATCTGGCCGGCGAGGAAAAGGCCTTCGGTATCAATGGTTTGAAGTGAGGAGTTAAGACGACGTGGGTCCACGAATTCATATTCGACCGCATAGCCCGGCCGGGCAACTTCGGCCCGCTCGAGCCCGGCGATCGAGCGAACGAATTCCAATTGGACGTCGGCTGGGAGCGATGTCGATATTCCGTTGGGATAGACGAGTGCGTTGGCAAGCCCTTCGGGTTCAAGGAAAATCTGGTGACCGTCGCGGTCGCCGAAGCGCTTGACCTTGTCCTCGATCGACGGGCAATAGCGCGGCCCCCGCCCCTCGATCGTGCCGGCGTAGAGCGGCGAGCGATCGAATGCCGCCCGAATGATGTCGTGGGTCCGCGGATTGGTCCGCGCGATCGCACATTGCAGCTGCGGCGGGCGAAACCCGTCGTCCAGCGCCGACATCGACCACACGTCGGAATCGCTCGGTTGCTCGAGCAGCTGGGCCCAGTCGACCGTTCGCCCGTCGAGCCGCGGGGGTGTCCCGGTCTTGAGCCGCCCCTGGCCGAGACCAATCTCGCGCAATTGGGCGGCGAGCTGTACCGACGCCCCCTCCCCGCGCCGGCCGCCATCGATGATCGTCTCACCGATGAAGATCCGCGCGTCGAGGAACGTCCCGGCGGCGATCACCAGCGCGCGGCAATCGAGCAGTCCGATGCTGGTTTCGAGGCCGGTGATCCGCCCGCCGTCGACACGCATGCGCAGCGCTTCGGCGACGATCACTTCGATACCACTCTCGGCGACCAGGGTGGCGATCGCGGCCTGGTAAAGCGCGCGATCGGCCTGGACCCGCGGGCCCTGCACCGCCGGCCCCTTGCTGCGGTTGAGCATCCGGCGGTGGATCGCAGCGCGGTCGGCGGCGCGGGCCATCAACCCGTCGAACACGTCGAGCTCGCGCACCAGATGGCCCTTGCCGACCCCGCCGATTGACGGATTGCACGACATCTGGCCGAGGTCCTCAGCGCGGAACGTGATCAGGCCGACGCGCGCACCACGCCGCGCCGCGGCAGTCGCCGCTTCGCACCCGGCGTGGCCCGCACCAATGACGAGGATGTCGAACATCAGCGGTCTGTAGAACAAAGCCCTGCAAGGCACAAAAGCTGTGGCGCCCGGCGTTTCACGTGAAACACGCCGGGGCCTATTTGCCGAGGCAGAACCGCGAAAACAAAGCGTCCAAGAGGTCCTCGACCCCTGCTCGACCGGTCAGGCGGTCAAAGGCACCGCGCGCCAGACGAAAGTCCTCGGCAGCAGTATCGATCCGCTCGCTCGCCGCCGCGCGGTCGAGCGCTTCCCGGGCCGAGTCGATCAGCCCAGCCTGGCGGCGATTGAGCGCCAGGGCATCCTCTCCCGGGAGGCAGCATTTCGCGAGCGTGGCGACCTGGTCCATCAAATCGGCCAGGCCTTGGCCCGTGACAGACGACACGCCGATCGAGCCGTCAGGAGCCAATGCCCCTTCCGCCAGGTCGCTCTTGGAATGGACCAGGACCGCACGCGGATGCGATGGCACCTCAGCTGGTTGGCCGAGCCACAGCAGGATCTCGGCGCGCTCGATCAAGGCCTGCGATCGCGCGACGCCGATCCGTTCGACCTGCTCATCGGTTGCCCTGAGGCCGGCCGTATCGGTCAGCACCAGCGGCACCCCGGCGATGGCCAGGGACACGTCAATCTGGTCGCGGGTGGTCCCCGCTAGTTCGGCCACAATCGCTCGCTCCGATCCGGCTATCGCGTTGAAAAGGCTCGACTTTCCGACATTTGGCGGACCCGCTATCACGACCCGGACGCCATCGCGCAGCGGCTCCATGCGGGGCTGGGCGAGCCACTGTGAGAGTTCTAACGCTAATGCGGCGCAATCGCTCGAGAGCGCAAGATCGACCCCGCGCTGGTCCTCTTCGTCGTAATCGATCGCTTGTTCGGCGCGCGCCGACAGGCCGAGCAACCGCTGCTGCCACTGCTCGATCTGGCGCCGCAGCCCGCCGTCGGCCAGCGCCAGGGCCGCCCGCCGCTGGCTCTCGGTCTCAGCTTCGATCAAGTCGGCCAGGCCCTCGGCCTCGGTCAAATCGATCCGGCCATTGCCGAGCGCACGGCGGGTGAACTCGCCCGGCTGGGCCAGCCTCAAGCCGTCGATTGACGCCAAGGCGTCAAGCACCACGTCGGCCACCGCTCGTCCGCCATGTACCTGGAATTCCACGACATTCTCACCGGTCGAACTGGCTGGCCCGTCAAATCGCAGGACCAAAGCGTGGTCGAGCAGCATCCCGCTCAGCGGATGCCGGAGTGCCCGCAGGGCGGCCTCGCGCGCCGGCGGGAGCGCGCCCGCCAGCAGCTCGCCTGCGTGGTGTGCGTCGGGGCCGCTGACCCGGATCACTGCGATTGCCGCCGGGGGGCGGCCGCTGGCCAAGGCGAAGATCGTTACCACCTGGCGGGCCATGCCGACCCGCCTGCGCTCCCGCAAGCGCCGTGGGCGGGTTTAACCGAGCAGAGGCATGATATGCGGCACGACGTCGTGGAAGCCATCCCAGATCATCTTGCAGGCGACCCACAGGATCACCACCAGCCCGACGTAGGCGATCCACCGGTAGCGCTCGATGTAGCGGGCGATGACGCTCGCCGCGAGGCCCATCAGGATGACCGACAGGATCAGGCCGAAGACCAGGATCCACGGGTGGTCCATCGCTGCACCGGCCACCGCCAGCACATTGTCGAGGCTCATGCTGACGTCGGCGATGGCCACGCCCCAGGCGGCCGCGGCGAAGCTCCGCGCCGGCTTGAGCCCGGCACGCTCGTCGCCCTCGATCTCGGGCGATCCACGCGAATGCTCGCCCGAGCGCAGCTCGCGCCACATCCGCCACGCCACCCACAGCAGCAGTAGCCCGCCGGCGAGGATCAGGCCGACCACCTGGAGCAATTGCGTGACGAGCAAGGCGAAGGCGATCCGCAGCACCAGCGCGGCGAGCACGCCGATCATGATCACGCGCTTGCGCTGTTCGGGCGGAAGCCCGGCGGCGAGCGCTCCGACGACGATCGCATTGTCGCCCGCAAGGACGATGTCGATCATCAGTATCTCGAAGAAGACAGCGATCGCCTGGGGGGTCAGGAAAGCGGAATAATCCATGGCCGCGGCCCTAGCCGAGGCCGAGAACCGTCCTCAAGCCCAGGATGTGCTCGCCGCCAACCCAGCCTTCGTAGATCATGTTGACCGCGACATAGAGGATCATCAGCAATCCGCCCCACGCGATCCAGTGGTAGCGCTGGACCAGCCGCGCGACGTAATTGGCGGCGAGGCCCATGAACGTCACCGACAAAGCGAGCCCGATGAACAGCACCGCCGGATGCTCGCGCGCCGCGGCGGCCACGGCGAGCACATTGTCGAGGCTCATGCTGAGGTCGGCGATGGTCACCTGGATCGCGGCACGCAGGAAAGTCTTGGTCCGCGGCGGTCCCTCGATCTCGACCGTCGACGGGTCGTCGGCGGTGACGATGTTGGCCGGCTTGAGCTCGCGGTACATGTTGTAGGCGACCCACAGCAGCAGCAGCCCGCCGGCGACCAACAGCCCGGTGACCTGGAGCAGCTGGGTCGCGATCAGCGCGAAGCCGATCAGGAACACCAGCGCCATGCCGACCCCGAACATGATCACCCGCTTGCGCTCGCGCGCCGGCAGGCCGGAGGTGAGCGTGCCGATGATCACGACATTGTCGCCGGCCATGGTCAGGTCGA
>JBDTRT010000012.1:0-6892 GCA_039931595.1 Sphingomicrobium sp. | reverse complement strand
CATAACATCGTTGCCTGACCCTCTCCCCTCCTGATTCAGGTAACGTTGGCGGCCGTCCTTTCCCAAGGGCGGCCGCCTTTTTGTATGTGCTAAGGGCTGCCCCGGCTTGCGGCTCGTTGAACGGGTGCCATATTTAGTATCGGATGAGCATGGACTGGACGCGAATGGCGAAAGAGCCGGATCAGGGCGACGGACTCGACGATATCGAGACCGGCGTCGCCACCCGCACGCGCCCCCGCACCAAGAAGCCGTCCAACTACAAGGTGCTGATGCTCAACGACGATTACACTCCGATGGAGTTCGTCGTGCTGGTCCTGCAGCGCTATTTCTCGATGAGTATCGAGGACGCGACTCGAACCATGCTCCAGGTCCACCAGCAGGGCCTCGCGATCTGCGGCGTGTTCACTTACGAAGTGGCCGAGACCAAGGTTACACAGGTGATCGACTTCGCCCGCGAGAATCAGCATCCGCTGCAGTGCACGCTGGAGAAAGCCTGACATCCGTCATTGCGAGTCCAACTTGAGCCGCTAAAGCGCGGCGGTGGACAGCATCTGGATCAAGGGCGGCCAGCGCCTCGAAGGAAAGATTCCGATCTCCGGCGCCAAGAACGCCGCGCTGACGCTGCTCCCCTGCGCGCTGCTCACCGAAGACAAACTGACCCTCGGCAATCTGCCCCGGCTGGCCGACGTCGACAGCTTCGGCCATCTGCTCAACCAGCTCGGCGTCTCGACCATGATCGAAGGCGTCAAGAAAGGCGAGATCGGGCGGCGGATGACGCTCCAGGCGGCCGACATCGCCTCGACCGTCGCGCCCTACGACATGGTCCGCAAGATGCGCGCGTCGATCCTCGTGCTCGGGCCGATGCTCGCCCGGGCCGGCGAAGCGACGGTCTCGCTGCCCGGCGGCTGCGCCATCGGCGACCGCCCGATCGACCTCCATCTCCAGGCGCTCGAAGCGCTCGGCGCGGAGATCGAGCTGGCCGCCGGCTATGTGAAGGCATCGGCGCCCAACGGGCGCTTGTCCGGCGGCGACTATAGTTTCCCGGTGGTCTCGGTCGGCGCGACCGAGAACGCGCTGATGGCGGCGGTGCTGAGCCGCGGCCGCTCGCAATTGTTCAACGCCGCGCGCGAACCCGAAATCGTCGATTTGTGCCGGCTGCTGGTGGCGATGGGCGGCCAGATCGAAGGAATCGGCTCGAGCCATTTGATCATCGATGGCGTCGATGGGCTGCACGGCACCGCTTACGACGTCATGCCCGACCGCATCGAAGCCGGCAGCTACGCCTGCGCGGCGGGCATCACCGGCGGGTCGATCGACCTCATCGGCGCCCGGCCGGACGACATGCTGGCGATCACCAACGCGCTCGCCCACACCGGGCTGATCGTCGAATTCCACGCCAAGGGCATCAAGGTCAGCGCCGACGGCAAGCTGAAGCCGCTGGCGCTGTCGACCGCGCCGTTCCCGGGCTTTCCGACCGACATGCAGGCGCAGTTCATGGCCATGCTGTGCCTCGCCGAGGGCGAAAGCTTCCTCGAGGAAACGATCTTCGAGAACCGCTACATGCACGTCCCCGAATTGCGCCGGATGGGCGCCAACATCGAAGTCCGCGGCCGCTCCGCTTTGGTCCATGGGGTTGAAGGCCTGACCGGCGCCGCGGTCATGGCGACCGACCTGCGCGCCTCGATGAGCCTGGTCCTCGCCGGCCTTGCCGCAGAGGCCGAGACCGAAGTGCTGCGGGTCTATCACCTCGACCGCGGCTACGAGCGGCTCGAGGAGAAACTGTCCGCCGTCGGTGCCACCATCGAGCGCCGGTCGAGCGGCTAGCTTCGGATGCCCCTGCTCGATCAGGATGGAGCGCAGCTGTTCTCGGGTCTGATCAGCGAGTCATCGCGCGAGGTACTGGATAAAATCTTGTCCGGCCGGCCGCGCAGGGCCGGAGTGCGACTTTTCGGCGATCCGAGACTTGCCGAGTGGATTGCAGGCCAGAGCCCGCTTGGGCAGTTGGCTCGCTCGCTCCTGGGAGCAAAAGCTCAGCCCGTCCGCGCGGTCCTTTTTGACAAGATCCCCGCTAGCAACTGGGCATTGGGCTGGCATCAGGACCGGACGATCGCAGTCCGCCAACGCGCCGAAATAGACGGCTTCGAAAACTGGACGGTCAAGGCGGGAACGGCGCACGTCGAACCCCCCTTCGCCAGGCTGGAAGCCATGATCACGATGCGAGTCCACCTCGATGACGTCGGGGAGGACAATGGACCTTTATTGGTCGCGCTGGGATCGCATGAGCTGGGCCGGATTGAAGAGAGTGAGATTGCCGCTGAAGTCGATGCTCGCGGCACCCTTCCATGCCTCGCGCGCGCTGGCGACGTCTGGGTCTATAAGGCCGCCATCTTGCACGCTTCGGAAGCTTCGCAGCGGCCTGGCTCGCGCCGCGTGCTGCAAATCGATTTCTCGGCGGATGAGCTGCCTGGCGACCTCGAATGGGCGGGCATCGGTTGAGTTCTAGAGCTTGTCCAGCCCGTGCAGGATCACGCCGACCAGTCCGCCGACCAGCGTGCCGTTGATGCGGATGTACTGAAGGTCGCGGCCGACCGCGCTTTCGAGCCGGGCGGTGATCGTCCGCGCATCCCAACCGCGCACGGTTTCTGACACCAGCTTGACGATCGAGCTGCCATAGCTCGCGGCCATGCCGGCGACGGCGCGGCGGGCGAACTGGTTGATTGCGCGGCGGATGCGCGGATCGCCCTCGAGCGTCGTGCCCATCGACTTCAATACTTCGCCGAGCTTGCCGGCCAGCGCCGCGTCGGGGTTGCGGGCGGCGCGGATGATCGCCTCGCGGCCCTTCTGCCACAGTGTGTCGAGCCACAGGCTGACCGACCTGTTGGCCAGCAGCTCGTCCTTCATCGCTTCGACCCGCTCGCGCGTCTCGGGCTTGGTCTGAAGGTCGTTGGCAAGCTGGGCGAGCGCCTCTTCGACCTTGCGGCGGACCGGATGCGCCGGATCGGTCGACATTTCGACCGTCAGCTTGCGCAGCCCGTCCATGATCGAATCGGCCAGCCTGGTATCGAGCCCGGCCAGTTTGAGCACCCAATTGGCGCGCTTGCGGACCATCTCGCGGATCAGGCTCTCGTTCGAATCGAGCACGCGCGCCGACCAGCGGATCGCCGCTTCGAGCATCGGCACATGGCGGTCCTCGTTGATCGCCGAGGCGAGCGCGTGGCCGAGCAACGGCGACACTTCCATATTTTTGAGGCGGGACGAGATCGCGCTCTTGACGATGCCGCCGAGCCGCTCGTCGTCGAGCCCTTCAAAAATGCCGGCGATCAGGCGCGATGCACCGTGGCGGATGCGGGTGCCCTCGCCTTCGGGGGCGCGGAGGAAGCGCCCGGCGGCGCCGGCGATGTCGATGTTGCGCATCCGCCGCGCGACGACCGACGCGATCAGGAAATTTTCCTTGAGGAACGAGGCCAGGGCCTCGCCGATGCGGTCCTTGTTGCGGGGGATGATCGCGGTGTGCGGGATGGGCAGGCCGAGCGGGTGTCGGAACAAAGCGGTGACCGCGAACCAGTCGGCCAGGCCGCCGACCATCGCCGCTTCCGCAAATGCCTTGAGCCAGCCGAGCGCCGGGTAGGCCGGTTCGAACAGCCGGGTCACCGCGAACAGGACGGCCATCGCCACCAGCAGGCCGGTGGCGGCCGCCTTCATTCCAGCCGCGCCTGGCTGGGAAGGGTTGAAACGGCCGAGGGCGGGCGAGCTCATGCCACTGCCATAGCGGCCGAATTGAGCGAAATCACTCCGCTGGTACGGGCTCGTTTCCGCGGTGGGCGTCCTCGCCGACGAAGCGATGGAACAGGCGGCCGATGCGCGATTCGATCGAGATCGCGATCGAGAAATAGGCCGGCACCAGCAGCAGCGTCAGGATGGTCGAGAAAATCAGGCCGCCGATCACCGTGATGCCCATCGGCGCGCGCCAGCTGTTGTCGCCGGTGACCGAGATCGCGGTCGGCAACATGCCGGCGACCATCGCCACCGTGGTCATCACGATCGGCTGGGCGCGCTTGTGCCCGGCTTCCCAGATCGCCTCATTCTTCTCCATTCCGTGGTTCATCATCTCGACCGCGAAATCGACCAGCAGGATCGAGTTCTTGGCGACGATCCCGAACAACATCAGGATGCCGATCAAAACGAACAGCGAGACCGGCTGGTTGGCGATGTGCAGCGCCACCGCCGCGCCGAGCGGCGCCAGCAACAGCGACCCCATGTTGACGAACGGGGCGAGGAAGCGGCGGTAGAGCAGCACCAGCACCGCAAACACCAAGAGCACGCCGGACATCAGTGCGATGGCGAAATTGAAAAGCAATTCGGCCTGCCACTTCTGGTTGCCGAGGTTCATCTTCTGGACGCCCTGGGGCAGGGCCTTGACCGACGGCAGCTCGTTGACCTTGGCCATCACATCGCCTTCCTGGACGCCCGGGGCGAGATCGGCCCCGACCGCCAGCCGGCGCAGCTGGTTCGAACGCATGATCGTGGTCGGTCCCGATCCGAAGCCGACCGTGGCGACCGACTTGAGCGGCACCGAGCCGCCGCTCGAGGTCGGCACCGGCAGATTCTCGAGCGTCGCCAGGTCCCGTCGGCTATCCTCGGACAGGGACACCTTGATCGGCACCTGGCGGTCGGAGAGCGAGAATTTGGCGCTGTTCTGCTCGATGTCGCCCAAGGTCGCGATGCGGATCGTCTGGCTCAGCGCGGCGGTCGTCACGCCGAGGTCGGCGGCCAGGTCGAAGCGCGGCTTGATGGTAATTTCCGGCTGCGCCAGCTGGCTGCCGACGCGCGGCGCGCGCAGGCCCGGAACGGTTTCCATCTCCTTGGCGACTTGCTGGGCGACCGCGGTCAGCTGGACCGGATCGTCGCCGCCCAGGTAAACCATGATATCGCGCGCGTCGGCGTCCGGTCCGCCGCCGTTCTGGCTCTGGAAGCTGGCCCGCGCGTCGGCGATCTCGGCAAGCCGCGGCGACCACGACCGCTCGAATTCGGTGCTGGTCACGTCGCGCGACTTCTTGAGGACGATGTTGACCCGGCCGGTGCCGACGTTGATCCGCTCGAACACCCGCTCGACGTTGTGATCCTTGACCACCATTGCGGCGACGCGATCGGTTGCCTGCTCGGTCTGCTTGAGCGTGCTGCCCGGCGGCAGAGTGATGTTGACCCGCGCATAATCGTCGTTCTGCGGTGGGAAGAACGACTGCGACAATGTGCCGAACAGGACGATGCTGAGCAGCAAGGTGACGATTCCGGCGCCGACCATGGTCAGCCGGTGATCGTGCAGCCGCGCGCTCCACCGATCGGCCACGATTGCATGCCATTGGGCGAACCCGCCGCCGATCATGCGGATGATCAGGCCGATCAGTTTGGCGGCGCCATAAGCGACGGCTCCTCCGACCAGCACCGCGAGCACGAAGCTGATCGCGCCCGGCCACTCAAGCTTGCCGAGCAGCTTCATCGCCGCCCCGGTGCCGCCACCGAATGCGGCCACCACGACCAGCAGCAACAGCGCGCCAATCGCGTAGAAACTGAACTTGCGCACCGGCGCCGGCAGCCGGGCCAGCAAGGCTTCGGCGCGGGAGGTGTCGAGGCTCCAGTTGAGCACCTTCAGATAGAGATCCATCCACTTCCAATTGGCGTGCGGCTGGACGCCGCGCGAGCGCAGGAAATAGGCCGCGACCAAAGGCGTGATCATGCGCGCGACGAGCAAGCTCATCAGCACCGAGACCACGACGGTGAACCCGAACGCCTTGAAATATTGTCCGGCAATGCCGGGCATCAGCGCGACCGGCAGGAACACCGCGACGATCGCCATGGTCGTCGCCAGCACGGCGAGGCCGATCTCGTCGGCCGCGTCGAGCGACGCCTCATAGGCCGATTTGCCCATGCGCATGTGGCGCACGATGTTCTCGATTTCGACGATCGCATCGTCGACCAACACACCGGCGACCAGGCCCATCGCCATGGTCGACATGAAATTGAGCGTGATCCCGAGCATGCTCATGAACCAGAAGGCGGGGATTGCCGACAATGGGATGGCGAGCGCCGAGATCACCGTCGCGCGCAGGTCGCGGAGGAACAGGAAGACCACGAACACGGCGAGGATCGCGCCGACGATCAACCCTTCCATCGCCGACTTATATTGCGACTTGGTGTAATCGACGGTGTTGAACACCTCCGAGAAGTGAACCTTGGGATTCTCTTTCTCGAGCTTGCGCAATTCGGTCCAGCCGGAGTTGTAGGCGGTCACTTCGGATGAGCCCTTGGAGCGCTGGATCATGAAGGTGACGACCTGGCGCCCGTTCATCTTGGCGATCGAGCGCTGCTCCGAATTGCTGTCCTTGACCTCGCCCAAATTGGCCAATTTGACGAAGCGGCCGGCGGGCAGCGAAATCTGCGTCTGGGACAGGCGATAGGCGTCGGGGGCGTTGCCGATGACTCGCACCGACTGCTCGGAGCCGGCGATTTCGGCGCGCCCGCCGGCGCCGTTCATGTTGCTCTGGCGGAGCTGTGAATTGACCTGCGAGGCGGTGATGCCCTGCGCCTGCAGAGCGGCCGGATCGAGGATCACGCGGATCGTCCGGTCGACCCCGCCGACGCGGCTGACTGCGGCGATGCCCTCGAGCCCGAGCAGCCGCTTGGCGACGGTATTGTCGATGTACCAGCTCAATTGCTCGAGCGTCATGTCGGTGGTCTGGGCGCCGACGTAGGAGATCGGCTCGTCCTCGGCGTCGACCCGCGTCACCTGCGGCTCGAGAATCCCCTCGGGCAGATTGCTGCGAATCTGGGAGATCGCATTGCGGACGTCATTGACCGCGCGGTCGGTCGGGGTGCCGAGCTTGAACTGGACGAA
>JBDTRT010000011.1:0-55425 GCA_039931595.1 Sphingomicrobium sp. | reverse complement strand
GCGACTCGTTTCCGGCATTACAAAGTCCTGAGCGGACCGAGCCGGCCGGAGTCGCCATATTCTTCATCCGCGAGCGCGCGCTCGAGAGCGGCCTCAAGTCGGAGATTCTCGAGACGCTCAAGGAAAAAGGGTTCGACCTCATTCATGTGGTCGACCTCGACGAAGCCGACCGCGAAGAGGCCGGCAATGCTTTCCGCGGCGGCAATTGGGGCATGGGCTCGTGGAAGCGCGATGGCGGCCGGCCCGGCTGCATCGTCGTCGGCCTCGACCTGCTGCCGCTCCCCGTCTCGGGTCATCTCGCCGATCTCCACCCGACCTGCGACGATCTCAAGATTATCCGGGCCAAGGTCGCCGTGCGGCAATTGGTCAACGCCAACCTGCCCGGAAAAGACCAATACAACGGCCTGCATTCGACCGATAACAGCGACCAGTCGTGGCGGGTCGTACGGCAGCTTTTCCCCGAGCAGGAGGAAATGCTGCGCGAGATGGTCAAAACTGGCCGCGCCAAATTTCCGAAACGTGACGCGGTCCGCGATCTTACCCGCTACGGCTCGCGCGCGCAGGTCGCGCTGATCGAGCACCAGGGTGCGCTCGCGATCCGCAAGACCTTCCGGCCGGGCGCCCTGCGCTACATGGAGCGCGAAGCCGACGTGATGGAGGTTCTTGCCCCGGTACGCCCGGAAGTGCCCAAGCTGCTGGCGCGGGCCGACGACCATATCATCATCGAATATGTCGGCGAGTCTGCGCCCTTGCCGCCATGGCCTCACCCGCTCCCGCTCAGCGTCGTCCGTCAGCTCGCCCGGTTCATCAAGACCAGCGTCGCCCACGGCTATGATCCGATCGACATGAAGCCGAGCGGCAACGTCCTGATGACCAAGACCGGCATCAAGGTCATCGATTACGAGTTCTGGCGCCGCTGCGATCCGGCCACTCCGCCCGAAAAATGCTACTGCATGGCCGGCCTGCCCAAGGACTATACGGGCGATCGGCCGCGCGGCGTGCTGTTCCTCTACGATCCGTATCCGGCGCAATGGTTTCGCTACACCGCGCTCAGCGTCGAGAGCTTCCTGCACGATCCGGCATGGCTGCAGCTAGTCAAGCGGCAGGCCCATCTGTCGCGCCGCTATGCGCTATGGCTGACCCGCGCGGCTGGACGCCGCGTCCTCAGGGGTTCGTTCGGATCCAAGCTGACCCGCTCCGCGGCCGCCTGAGGTCGGTCCTTTCGCGCCGAGCAGTTGCTCGACATGATCGACGATTCTCGGCGAAGCGGGACCGACCGCTTCACCCCAGAACTTGGCGCGGACTCGGGCAACGTCGTCGACCGCATTGAGCGCTTCCCCGCTTTCGATCAGCCGGACCAGCTCGTCGAAATTGTCCGCTCGCCAGCCGGCGGTGTTTTCGCGCAAGGGATAGAGCAGGAGCCGGTCGCTCGACGTATATTCCTCCTCATCGAACATATAGAGGATCGAACCCTTGGCCGAGTGGAAGATGTAATCATAATGGACCGATGAATAGTCGGTGATGAGCCCCGATAGGTGGGGCAGGCTGGCGTCGACATCCACGCCGCGCGGCCACAGCCTGATCCGTTCGCTGGGCTTCCAAGCGCCCAAGGCGGTGTGGCGGTGGGGCTTGAGATAAAGGATCGCGTTGCGCTTCTCGAGCGCCGCTTCGAGTCGGTCGAAATCCGGGATGGCGTCGCTCAGGAATTCGCGGCGGGTGTCGCGAAAGGTTGGCAAATAGGCGTAAACCTCGGCCACTCCGTCGGGCCAAAGCGCGTTGGGCTCGCTGCCCGGCAGTTCGCCCAGCTGGCGGGTGAGGGAGGGGTCCAGGTTGCCGTCCAACCGCGGATAGCCAAGGATCGGGCAGCGCTCCTCGGGTAGCCCGAATTGCGAGCTGAAGTGGTGTTGCATGAAATCGGAAGGGGTGACGAGGACGTCGGGGGTCAGCCGCGGTCCGAGGTGCAGCGTGCGGGTCAGCCAGTTCGCCGATGGGCCGCCGTAGAGGACTGCGGGGCTGTTGGGATTGCCAAGGCGCAAGGATTTCAGTCCAACCCCATGCCACAGATTGACCACCAGCGCTCCGCCGGACAGGCCGAGGCTGACATCTTCGGGACCGTGGCAGACGCAATAGACCGCCGATCGCAACGATCGCCAGATCGCGCTCGGGCCGCCTTTGCGACAGGCCGCGAAGCCGTGCTGGCAAAGCGACCGAAGGACATCCGGATCGCTCGTGACCCAGGTCGCGCGCAGATCCGGGCGATGGAGGTGCAGCCACAGGAACAGGAATTTGCAATTGCCGGCGAAGGCCCCGTCCTGGTGGCCGAAGAGCCACTGGTCACGGCGCCGCGGCATCAGCTTGGACAGGGGGTAGATCAGTCCGTTGGCGACCAGCGTCGCGGCGACCCGCCCGACTCGCCCGGCAATGCCGCGGCGGTCAGGTCTTGAGGATGTCATAGATGATGCCGGACGAGTCTCCGATCAGGATCCCGAGAGCCCTGCGCGCAACGTCGTCGGGATCGAGCAGCGTGTCCGCCGCCTCGTTGCCGAACGCCTTGGTCCGCATCGGCGTTCGGGCGCGCTCCGGGTTGACGCAATTGACCTTGATTCCGACCTCGGCCCATTCGTCGGCCAGCGCCTGGGTCAGATTGACCACTCCGGCCTTCGACGCGCTGTAGGTCGAATAGAGCGCACGGCCATAAGTGTAGCTGCTCGACGCGAACAGCATCAGATGCCCGCGGGTTTCGGACAGGTGCGGGAAGCTCGACCAGGCGACGTTGAGCGCGCCGGTGAAATTGGTCGCGACGCTGGCCGCGATCTGCTGGAGCGCCATCGACATCAGGGGCTGGCGATCAAGCACCGCCGCGGCGTTGATCACAGCGTGGATCGGGCCTTGTTCCTGGCGCAGCTGCGCCAGCCATTGGGCGACCGCTTCGCCATCGGCAATGTCGAGCCCGGTCGAGCGCCCGGCGATGCTGACGCGTGCTCCGTGGGCGGCGGCGATCTTGGCCATCGAAGCGCCGATCCCGCTGGTCCCGCCGATGATTGCCAGGCCGCGGTCGCGTAGGCGGGCGAGTCGGACCGTCTCGCCCATCGCGTCCATCCGCCGCCCGGCGTTGCCCTGCATGAACTTGTCGAGGATCATCAGGTCATTGGGGAAGGTCAGCTTCATGTTCGACGCTTCGCCCTCGACCACATAGACCGGCGCTTCGGGCATATAGCGAACGACAACGCCGCAATCGTCGGTGGTGGCGAAGTGAGGGTCGCGCAGCGCGCGGTCGTAGGCCTCCTTGATCAATTCGTAAGCGAAGCCCTGCGGGGTCTGCCCGAGGCGCACCAGCCGCCGATCGGCGATCTCGGTGATCGTGCTGGCCGAGGGATCGGCGAGGATCACAGTGTCGGGGACGCTCAGCGCGACGTCGACCGCGTCATAATCTTCGAGCGCCTCGAGCACGCGGCTGATGATGGTGTGGCTGACCAGCGGCCGGACGGCGTCGTGAAACAGCAACCGGACGTCATGGCTGGTGCTGGCCGTCTCATAGGCACGGATCGCCGCTAGCGACGACTCGTAGCGCTCGGCCCCGCCGCGCAGCACGCAGGCGACCTTCGACAGGCGGTTGCTGCTGATCAGGTCTTCGATTTCGCCCATGCAGCGGTCGTTGGTGACGATCGCGATCTCGTCGATGCCGTCATGATCCTGGAAACGCTCGAGGGCATGGGCGATGACCGGCCGCCCGGCGAGCTTGACGAGCTGCTTGGGGCGCGAGAATCCGGAGCGCTCGCCAATCCCGCTGGCGAGGATCACCCCGACGTTCTTGCGCGGTTTCATTCCGTCCCCCTGGCCGCTCACTCCGGCAACGCTCCAGCCGCCGCGAGCCGGTAGATCTCATCAAGCTCCCGCGACCGGTCGCGGATGTCAAAATTATCGTGGACGAAGGTGCGGCCGGCGGCGCCCATGCGGCTTCTCAGCGCGGCGTCGCCGAGCAGCGTCTCGAGCGCGTCGGCCAGCCCCTTGGCCGATTTGTCAGGCGCCAGGATGGCGGTCGTACCGGCGATCACGCCTTCGGGCACGGGACCCTGGGCGAACGCGACGACCGGGATGCCCGCGGCCTGGGCCTCGAGGCAAACGATCGGCAGTCCCTCATTGTCACCGTCGGCCGCTTCGGTGCTGGGCATGCAGAAGATATCGCTGGTCGCGAGCTCCTGCCACACCTGCGCGGCGGTCCTCGCCCCTAGAAAAGTCACCTGCGCCCCCAAGCCTTCCGCTCCCTTGCGATGCTGGGGAAGGAGCGGACCATCGCCTATGATTGTCAAACTGAAACGGCAGCCCGAGTCGGCCAGGAGCGAGCAAGCTTGAAGCAGGTACGACAGGCCTTTCTTCTCGACCAGCCGGCCGACGAACAGGATCTTCGGGACGGTGTTGACCACCCGGCCGACCCCCGGATTGCCCTTTTCGGGCAGCGGGATGCCGAGCGGTTGGCGGCGCAGCCGACTGGACGGATAGCCAGCTCTGAGAGCGGCCGCCTTGATGAAGTCGGAAACGGCGATGAACATAGTCGTCGAACGCAACATCTCCCGCCGCAGATAGGCGTTGAACAGCCGGGCGATGGGCGGCTCCCGGCGCCTACGCAGGACGTCGGCACCGTGCAGCGTGACGATCAGCGGAAGCTTTCGCCGCCTCGCATAATGGGCGATCCGCATGCCGGCGTCGGCAAAATGCGCGTGAATCGCCACTACGTCCCGATTTTGGACGATTCGATCGAGGAACGGCGACACTCCGAACAGCCAGAGGATGGCTCGCTGGACCCGCGACTCCGGCAGGACTTCGGTCTCGAAGCCGTCCAGAGGCAGTCCATCGACCCGTCGAACTCCAAGCAAGATGGCGTCGAAATCGCGGAAGTTCTGGACGTGGTCGCGCACGAAAGTCTGCGACCCAGGGAGCAGCTCAGCACTGAATACAACAATGGTTTGCCGACCTTGTTGAGGGTGCAGACCATATCCGCCGGGCTGGTCACGGGGACCATCCTCCATCCAGTCGGAAGTGTGCTCTTTGGGTGTCGGTTCAGCAGTTAAAGGCATCTATCCGCGCATGTATGTTGGAACAGGAATGATTTGGGAATGTTAACACAATTCGCAGAATAAATGGCCCGAATGATTGAATCTTTGGCCTTGATTTAACGCGCTTTTACAGGTTAGTTTAACGAATCTTTAACAGCGTGGCAATCTTGCCAGGATGCCCGTCGTAAGTTGGAGGCTCGGTGCAAACAAGTTCGGTCCCGCCGGCGAATGTTGCCGCAGGAGTAACGGTCGGTTCCACGGCTAACGCCGAAGCCGCGACCGCTCAACCGAGAGTCGCGCCTGAAACCCTGCGGCTGTTCCCGCACAGCAAGCGTCAGCTGCGCATCAACCTCTACATGTTGCTGATGGTGGTCGACATCCTGTCCATCTTTGGCTGTTTCGCCTTTGGCGCACTGGTCCGCTTTGGCGACCTGCGCGAGCTGACCTGGCTGCGGATGTCGCTTGCGGTGACTCCGCTGTTCATCGGCATCGCGCTTCACAATGGCGCTTATTCGCTCCCTGCGCTGCGCTCGCCGACCACCGGGGCGGCGCGGGCGGTCGGCGCGCTGCTGACTTCGTTCGCGCTGTTGTTCGTGATTTCCTATTTTCTCAAGGCCGAGCAGGATGTGTCCCGCTTGTCGGTCGCGGTGGCGGTGTTCGCTACCGTCGGCAGCGTTGCGATGCTGCGCAAGGTCATCGGCGAGTGGGTTCAGAAGACATTCTGCGGCCAGCTGACCGCGAGCCTCATCATCACCGACGAGAGCTACATCGCCGCCTCGCCCGATTGCATCATGATCGATGCGCTGACCGCCGGCCTCAAGCCCGAGGCGCGCAACCCGCTCGCCCTCCAGCGCTTCGCCAAGCTGGTTGAAGGCGCCGATCGGGTGGTGATCGCCTGTCGCAGGGAAGCCTGCTCGAGCTGGGCGATGTTGCTCAAAGGCTCTAACGTTCGCGGCGAGATCCTCGCTGACGAGGTTCAGTCGGTCGGTGCGGTCGGCGTCGACCGGCTCGGCTCGCGGACGACGCTGGTGGTTTCTTCGGGACCGCTCACTGGGCAGCAGCGGGCAATGAAGCGCGCCCTCGATCTGGCCCTGACGATCCCGATCCTCATTCTCATTCTACCTGTGCTGATCGGCACGATTATCGCTATCCGCCTCGACAGCAACGGCCCGGTTCTCTTCCGCCAGTCCCGGGTTGGCTACGGCAACCGCCTGTTCGACGTGTTCAAGTTCCGCAGCATGGCGGTTGAAACGGCAGACCCAATGGGCGCCCAGTCGACGCTGCGCGAAGATACCAGGATCACGCGCGTCGGCCGCTTCATCCGGCGCACCAGTCTCGATGAGCTGCCGCAGCTGTTCAATGTCCTTAACGGCACGATGAGCCTGGTCGGGCCGCGACCGCACGCCCTCGGTTCGCTGGCCGGCCAGGTCCTGTTCTGGGAAGTCGACGACCGCTACTCGCATCGTCACGTGCTTAAGCCGGGCATCACGGGCCTGGCGCAGATTCGCGGTTTCCGTGGCTCGACCAATCACGTCGACGATCTCAGCCGGCGGCTTCAGGCCGATCTGGAATATATCGCCGGCTGGTCGATTTGGCGCGACCTGTTGATCATCCTCAAGACCCTGCGCGTGATGGTTCACCAGAATGCGTATTGAGGCGGCCGGAGCGTCGAGCTCCGCGACGATCAGAGCATCGCGACATAGGCGATGATCGCCCATGACGGGGCGCTGAGTCCGAGGGCCACCGCCAGTCCGCGCATGAACAATTTCGTCTCGAGATCGGCGGCAACAATTGCGGACGACAGGTCACGCCACGGGCGCTGATCGTTCCCGCCGTCGCCAAACAACACCTGTGCTGCCATTGCCAACTGTGCTCCCTTGCCTGAAGTGGGAAATGCACTGGAAGAACGATAGCGCAGCGCGCAGGGAAACAGCAGTAAAATAATGTCCAATATTGCAGCAAAGGCGTTTCGACGCGCGAAACTAAAAATCCAGAATCGCCTGGCGCGAATAAATCACCAACCGCTGATTTTTCTGGGCAAGGGAAAGTCGGGAACGACGGCCATCGCGGCGCTGTTCGCGGAAGCCACCGGCAAGTCGGTCGCGCTTGATATTCCGGCGCTTTTTATCGACGGAATTCGTCCGATCCTGCTCGGCCGTTCGGACCTTTCGGAAGTGGTAGGGCGGGAGCGGCTGGCGTTTTCCCACGACATCATCAAGCAGCCCACGTTGACGTGGTTCTTCGATGAGCTTTGCGAATGTTTCCCGGCCGCGAAATTCGTCATGATTGTGCGCGACCCGCGAGACAACATCCGCAGTGTGCTCAACCGAATGGCGGTTCCGGGTGACCTCAATGACCTCTCGCCCGCAATGATCCGCAACATTCACGGCGGCTGGCGATGGCACTTCGATGAACCGTGGTTACTCGACCTCAAGGGCGCAAATTATATCGAACTGTCGGCCAATCGCTGGAACCTCGCGACCGACGTTTATCGCACGCACTCCGATCGCATGCTGCTGGTTCGGTACGAAGACTTCATGCTCGACAAGGTCGGTTCGATCGGGAAGCTTGCAAAGCAACTCGGGCTTCTGGTGATCAAGGACATCGCGGCCAATTCAGAACGTCAGTTCCAGCCGCAGGGCAAGGACCGCGGCAAGTCGTGGAGCGAGTTCTTCGGTCCGCGGAATCTTGCGATCATCGAGCGCGTATGTGGGTCCAGAATGGTTGAGTTTAATTACCCGTCGAGCGCCGCCGCCGAACTCAGCAGCTCGCGATAGACCGCAAGCGTCTGTTCGGCGATCCGATCCCAGTCGAAGCGCCTCGTGACTTCGCCGACGTCATAGGTGAATTCCTCGGCTGGTCGCACCAGCAGTTCGGCCAGAGCACGCTCGTCGCCGACTGGAAAATAATTCCCAGGTGGCAAATCGATGTCGCGGTTGGCGGCGATGTCGCTAAGCAGCATCGGCGTCGCGCAATTCGCCGCCTCGAGCGCTGAGATCGCCAGCCCTTCGTGGAACGACGGCAGGACGAACAAGTCGGCCTGTTCGTACAGTCGGCGCAGCACCGCGCGCGGCTGGGGTCCGAGAAAAACCACTTGGTCGTCGGCCTGTCCCAACAGGTCACGAGCGTAGGCCGACTGGTGCGTTGGAGCGCCGACCAACGCCAGTTTGCGATCGGTCCCGCTGTCGCGAAACGCGCGGATCAGATAGTCGAACCCCTTCTCGGGCACGAGCCGGCCGACGCTGAGGACGAAGTCTTTGCTTTCGAGTCCGAAGCGGGTCAGGACGTCCGCGGCGGAGAGGCTGTCGTCAAGCGCCGGGGCGCCGTTCGGAATGTAGCGAACGGCGTCCGCTCGTGATGGAAAATCGACTTTCAGTCGCTCGGCCAGCGATGGCGCGACGGCGATGATCCGGTCTGCGGCGGACATTCCGCAGCGCTCACCGAGCCGGAGCACGAGCTTGGCTATGCGACCCCATCGCGCGCGCCCATAATCGGCGCCGTGATGAGTGATAATGACGCGCATCCCGAGCGCGCGCGCCAGCGGCGCCAGGAGCGCGGGTCCAATGGCATGGATATGGACGATCGCGGCGCGTCGTTTGCGGGCGTAGAGCACGCCAAGGAGCGTGGCGCCGACCGCTTCGGTGTTAACCCCCAAAGGGGAAGGAAGGGCCGTTACCGCAACGCCCTTGAACTCGACGATGTTCGGGTCGAGGAACCGCCGCCGGCCGACGACTTCGATCTCGAGGTCGGGCGCGAGCGCGGCAATCCGCGGCAACAGCTCTTCGCAATGCGCCTCAATGCCGCCGATGACGCCAGGAATGCCGCGGATTCCGGTTACGAAAATGCGAGTCCTCGACACCCGCGAACTAAAGTTGAGCGGAACGCAAGCTGGGGCCATCGCCGATGACGTCGCCGTAGCTTCCCTGTTGAACCACCCGCCCCTGGTCGAGGCGATAGATCATGTCGCAGTCGCGCAGGGTGGTGAGCCGGTGGGCGATCATCAGCACAGTATGGCCATGCCCGAGTCGCTGCACGGCATCGATGATACTCGCCTCGGTGACGTCGTCGAGCGCGCTCGTCGCCTCGTCCAGCACCAGCACTGAGGCCCTTTTGTACAACGCCCTGGCGATACCGATCCGTTGCCGCTGTCCGCCGGACAGCCTTACTCCGCGTTCCCCGATTACCGTCTCGTAACCATCGGGAAGGGACTGAATGAGTTCGTCGAGTTCGGCCTCGCGGCACGCTTCGCGCACGCGCTCTTCGTCGATCAGGCGCGGCGCAACTCCGAACGCGACGTTCTCGATGATCGAGCCGTCGGACAGGAAGATGTGCTGCGACACGTGCGCGATCTGCTTTTGCCAGCTGAGCACATTGGATTCGTCGAGCGCCACCCCGTCCACGAGAATCGCTCCGCCGGTCGGCTTGAGCAGGCCCATGACGAGGTCGGTCATCGTGCTCTTGCCACTCCCGCTCTTGCCGACGAAGCCGACCCACGATCCGCGCGGAATGTCTATGCTGATCGCGTGCAGCACGTCCGGCCCGTCATTTGTGTAGCGGAAGCTCACTCGCTCAAGGGTGAGCGATTTCTGAATTGGCATCGGGGTAATGCTGCGGTCGTTTTCAAATCGCTCGGGGACCGGGCGCTGCAGCAGATCTATCGCGTCGAGGAACATTGCCCGGTTGCTCATGACGTTGGCCCACGCGCTGTAGACCTGCTGCAGCAGCGGCATCAGTCGCTGGGCTCCGAGGGCCAGCACGGCGAGCACCGGCAGCGAGCCGGCCAGTGAGCCATTGGCCGCGTTGAGGTACAAAGCGAGACCGACAATGAACACCATGCCGAGCGCTTCGACGACAAACCGCGGGGCGACCGCAACCAGCGCGTTTGCTGCCTGGGCGTCCCGAAGCGTCTTGTCGAGGCGAGCAAACTTCTTAATGTAAACCGGCTGCGAATTGTCGATCAGCACGTCGCGAATGCCGCCGAGCCCTTCCTGGATCGCCTGTATTCTGTGCCGCCTCATGGCGTGGATGAAATCGGCGTTTTTCCGCAGCCGCCCGCGCGTGAAGATCGAAACCCCCAGATAAATGCTCGAGAACCCGATCATTGCGGCCATTGCAACCGCGGGATTGACGACCAGCAAACCGATGACGATGAACGAGCCCAGCGTCACCGCGGACAGGCCCTGCATCAGCGGCATGAACATGCCGTTGAGGAGCTGCTGGACGTTGTTCACGCCGGCCACGATCCGGCTGCTGTTCATCTGGGCGTGAAAACTATAGGGCTGGTAGAGCATCCGCTCATAGAGCGAGACGCCGAGTTCGTAGCCAATGCGGAAGACGAACTTCTGTGACGATTTGGCAAGTGTGATGCGGACGACGGCCGCGACGACGGCAATCACGCAGAACAGGGCGCCAAGCAGCGGCAGCGAAAAGTGGCTGACGTCGATCCCGACGGTTTTGAGGATTTGGGTGGAGCGCGAGTGCGGGACCCCGCCCGGGTCGGCCATCACCGCCAGCAGCGGGAAAACCGCGGCCAGGGTGAACAGTTCGGCCACCCCTCCGAGCAGCATGAGCGCGAACACGCCACAGCCCTGCAGCCGCCGACGCGTCGACAAAAAGTCAGTTATCAGCCACTTAAGGCCTGCGGGAAGACTGGTCCGGGATTTGGTCACGGTCACGCTTTAAATGTCATTTCAACTGCCAGAGTCTCACAGACAGGCGCAGATGTATAGCTTCGGGCGCGCTCTTTGGCCGCTCCGTCCCACTGTCAGACAGGCTGAGATTGGTCGATCGAGCGGCAAAGCGGCCCAGTCCCTTGCATCCCCAATCCGTAAAGAGTGTTGTAGGCCCGTGCGCTTCACCGTCGTCATGCCCCTGTTCAACAAGGCTCCGCACGTTGAGGCGGCGATTAGTAGCGCGCTCAACCAGTCGCTGGCGCCGGCGCAGATAATCGTGATCGACGATGGCTCGACCGACGGTAGCCTTGAGCTGGTCCGGTTGATCGACGACCCCCGGCTGACGGTGCTGACCCGTTCGCCGCCCGGTCCGGGCGGATATGCCGCCCGCAACCTTGGCATTGAAGCGGCGCAAGCCGACTGGGTCGCCTTTCTCGACGCGGACGATATCTGGCACGAAGGCCATTTGCGCGGCCTCGCCGACGCTATTGCCGCGGCCGGGCCAGAAATTGGTTGCGCCTTTAGCGGGGCCGAACTCGTCTTTTCCGACCGCCGCACCGCGCGGGCGATGTCGACTCGCTTCTTGGCGCCGTGCGTTCGGCTTGGCATCAGGGAGATGCTGCGCGCCTGGTTGGAGAGCACCGAATGCCCGCTTTGGACCAGCGCCGTGGCGGTCCGGCGCGACCTGCTGATCGATGCCGGGCTGTTTCCGGCCGATCGCACCCGCCGCGGCGGCGACAAGGATCTATGGCTGCGCGTGATGTGGCGCACTGCTGTGGTCTATTCCGGCAAGGTTACCGCCGAATTTCACCAGGACGCGGTCAATCGCATGTCCAATTCGACCCCCCATTCCGAGCCGCCGATCCTGGCCGAAACGGTTAGCCGTTTGCTCCCGGCCGCGCCCGCTGAGCTGCGTCCGCTCCTCAAGCGGCTGTCCAACATGGAAGTGGTCGGATACGCGCGTTATTCGGCCGGTCGCGGCCAGCACGTACTCTTGCGCTTCGCGCCGCTCCTTTATTTGCCAGTGGGCCTGTTGGCGTTCGCCAAACTGGCCGCTTACGGCGCGGCGGGTATCATTCGGCGGAGGCGCCCGCCGCCAAGGCCAAGCGGTCATTGATCACCGCTTAGGACGTGGCGCCCGCGCGCGGTCCTGAATTGAGGACATTCCGGATCGCGTCCCAGTAGAGCGCCTTGGCGCGTTCGGGTCCGTAGTCCGCCGCGCGGATCGGTCCGGCCACGGCCAAAGCGGCGGCCGCGGCGGGTGCGCAGACGAGGCGCATCGCTTCGGCCATTGCCGCTGCGTCATTGGGCGGTACGAGGAAGCCGAATTCGCCGGCGTGCAGTCCCGTCACGTCCTCGCGCCGCAATCCGGCGAGGATCTCGGACGGCCCAGACGGACAATTCACCACCGCTGCCGGAACGCCCAGCGCCAATGCCTCGACCAGGCCATTGGGAAAGCCTTCGCCGTTCGAGGCGCTGACGTAGCAGGCTGCCTGGCGCATAATCGGATAGGGGTTGGCGACGAAGCCGAGCATGATGAGCCGCTCGGCAAGTCCGAGCGCGGCGGCGCGTGCGCGGATCGCCTCATGCTCCGGTCCCTGCCCGAGAATCACCAGCGACAGGTCGAGGCCCGAAGCGGCGAGCGCATCGACCAGCAAGACCGCGTTCTTGGTTTTGGTCAGCCGCTGCACCGCGACTGCATAGCGTCCGGCGACAGCGACTTCGCTCGGCTCGGCGCCCGCGCGCCGGATCGCGGCCGCGTCAACCGGGTTGGCAATCGTGCTCATCTTCGCCGGATCGACGCCGAAATTGGCCACCAGATCGTCGGCGATACCCTCCGAGACCGAAATGACCTGGTCCGCCCGGGGGTAGGACCGGCGCACGATCGCCTTGGCGATCGTTCCCGACATGCTCGAGGCGAAGTGGCCCGAGGTGTTGGCCCGCTCGCTGATCACGGCGCGATGCCCGAGCAGCCGCGCCACCACGACGTTGGCGACATTGGCCCGGTTCAGAAACGAGACCGTCAGGTCGGGCCGCTCGGCAAGCGCCAGCCGGCGCAGCTGCCGGATGCTTCGAACGAGCTTGAAGCGGCTGTCGAGCTGATCGACGCGCAATCCGTCCGGCGTCGGATAATCGCGCTGCTCCCGATCGAGCAGAGCGAGTGAGAAATCGAACTCGTCGAGCATGTCGCGCGAGTTGGCGAGGAGCGACAGCAAGACCCTCTCGGCGCCGCCACCGGCCAGCGAATTGATGATGAACAGGACCCGGCGGCGTCCCCGCGGCTCGCTCACGAGCGCCTCAGTTGGAGATCGAACGGTAGATGGCGAGGGTCTTCTCCCCGACCGTCGGCCAGCTCAGGAACGTCGAGCGATCCGCCCGATAGCTCGCGGGGTCGGCCAGCGCCGCAGACATGGTGCCGGCGATGGACCTCGGGTCCTTTGGATCGAAATAGAGCCGTTCATCGAGGCCAAAGTCCCGATTTTCAGCAATCCCGCTGAGGATAATCGGACAATCCCGGCTAATGGCCTCGAGCACGGCGTTCGAACAGCCTTCGTGCATCGATCCGTTCACGAACAGCGCGCAGCGCCGGTACAGCCCCTCGAGACGTTTGCGCGAGCAGCGGCCGAGCAACACGACATCTTCGCCCAGGTTCAAACGCAGCGGGTCGACGTAGGACTGGTCGTCGAGCCCACCAGCAATCAGGAGGCGATAGCGAGTTCCGCCCTGGTCCCGGAACAGGCGAAAGCCTTCGACGATCGCGTGGATGTTCTTCTGGGCCGTGACCCGCCCGACCACCAGGACGAACGGAATGCCGTCTTCCCATTTGCCGGGGGGAGGCAGGACGGCCGCCGCGGGCACCACGTCGAGAGCATTGGCAATGACGTGGACGTTGCGGGCGATTCCATTGCCTTTGAGCCGCAGGGCCAGCGCCGGCGCGACGGCGATCACTGCGTCGGCGAATCGAGTTTGGTATTCCGCAAGTTGGAATCCGATCCGGCCGATCACGCCCCACTTCGAAACGACATAGTCCGCCGAACCGTAGCGTACGACCACCCGCGCACCCATCAGCTTGTAGGCCCACAGGAACAGCGATGCGCCGAGACCCTGCAGATGGACGATGTCGGGACGCATCTTCCAAGCCATCAGGATCGCGTTCAGATAATAAAATATCTTGTCGGTCTTGAGGATCCGGCGGTTGGGCACGCTGCGCAGTTCGACGCCGCGATAACTGTCCCTGGTCAGCACGCCCTCGAGGCCGAGCAAGACGACGCGGTAGCCGGCCGCTGCGACCAGCGGGAACAGCATCTCGGCGTTCTTTTCCGCTCCACCTTCGACGTCCGGAATGCCGCGCGCGCCGACCACCATGACGGTCCCGGAGCCGGTTTTAGCCGCGTGCATTGGCTGCAATCGGGAGGGGATCCAGGTTCGCCACCGCCGTGTCATATGCGAAAGCGAAGCAATCTCCGAGCGTTGTCGGTACATGGGCCAGCCTAAGTGACGAGCGCCGGCACGAATGGCGGCTCTTCGACCAGGCGATAGGACAGCTTGCGCTCCATCCGGTAGAACATCGTATAGCCCCACAGCAGGCCGTAGAGCAGCAGCCCTTCGACCAGCCACATCGGCATGGTTGCCAGATTGAGTGCCAGGAAACTGAGGTGAGCAGAGACCATCTTCCATCGCTGGACACCCGTGTTCCAAGCCATCAACAGTCCATTGCCTACCATGATGAACAGGACGAGGACGCCGAACAGCCCATATTCGAACAGGAAATCGACGAAGCTGTTGTGGGCGTAGACGTTGAAAAACTCCTTCCAACTGTCGGGTCCGAAGCCAACCAGATGCTCGGTCTGGCCGCCATCGTCCTTCCACTTGTAGTAATAGGAGCTCCAGATCAGGCTTCTGCCGTTGAGGAGCGCGCGGTCGTCGATGGAAAATTCGTCGGGCCGCTGGATCAGCGGCTGTTTGGCCTCGATCACGGTTCTTAAGTCCGTGAAGCGTTCAAGCGAGAACAGCGCGGTGGCTCCAACGACAACCATCGCGAAGCCGCTCACGGCGACCACCAGCGGCCTCAGGCTCTTACCGAAGAAACGGCTAATGCCGTACAGCGCGTAATAGATCAGCAGTGGAACCATCGCCAATATCGCGGTGCGATAGTTCGCGAACAGGACGCTCACCACCGTGATCGGCACGATCGGAACCTTGAGCGCACGCGGGATCGCCCGCGAAACCCCGGCAACGATGAATAATCCGATCAAGGCGACCGAGAAGGCGGCTTCATGATCATAGCCGCCGATGAAGTTGCGCGTGCCGCTCAGCGAGTCCGTCTTCGAGATGTTGAGCAACAACGATATGGCCTGGAAGACGAGCAGCGGCGAGAAGCTCAACACGGTCGCAATGCCGAAGCGGCGCTCGTTCTCGATACGCAGCCCCTGGAAGCAATTGAGCGCGACGACGATCAGCAGGCCAAACTTCATGATCGGTTCGAACGCCTGCGTAACGGTCCCTGTGGCGAGGGCGCTGACAACGATCACCAGCAATACCAGATAGGCGCTCAAGATGGACTTGCTCAGGAGCAGGGTCCGGGGAAGGATTAACAGCCCCAGGACGAACAGCCCGGCCGATCCCAGGGCGTTCACCGACAGGCCCGCGGCAACCTTCTGAAAGGTGTAAACGTGGAACGCCGAGAGCATGAACCTGAACCAGCAGGCGAAGATGACGAAACGCGCGTTGCGGCCGCTGACCATACGCAGCGCAAGCCCCAGGATGATCAGTAAGACCGCGCTCGCCGGAAGCTGAGCCCACAGTGGCAGGATTCCGTTTGAGGATTCGAGATCCATCACAATGGAACGCTCCGCGACGACAGCCGGCTCGTCTTACGCATGGTTATCCGATCTGTCGGCGCAGCCAAACCCGCTTGCCAATGCGAGACATTCGGCGGTCGCGCAAGAATTCGAACTTTTGCATCCGCTGAACATGGCGGCGCGCCGCAAGCCCAGCGGTTCGAAGTTACGCTGCCTTCGCCGCTGAACTCTTGTAATAATAGACGTCGTCGCCGAGTCCGGCTGCGTTGTAACGCAGGCTGACCCGGGTCAGCACCGCCCCGATCACATTGACACCGGCGCGGTTGAGCTGGGTGATGGCTTTCTTGACCACCCCGGTGGGGGTCTTGCGCCAGCGGACGACCAGAATTGCAGCGTCCGCCATGGCCGCCACCGCACGGGTTTCGGCGACCGGCAGTGCAGGGGCCATTTCGAGCAGGACGACGTCGTAACTGCTGCGCAGCCGCGACAGTAAGGACCGCATCGCGCGCGACGTAATCAGGTCGAAGTTGATGTCGTTGCCTGCACTGATCGGCAGCACGTCGGCGCCGCTCAGACTATCGGTGACAATCGCCTGCTCGAGCCGCGCGTGGCCCTTGAGAACTTCGATCAGCCCAAACCGCGGGTCCGACACGAAGGCATCGCTGCACGAGCGCTGGCGAAGGTCGCAATCGACCAGGATCACGCGCAGCCCGGCGGAAGACGCAGATCGGGCGAGGCAGATTGCAGTGGTCGTCTTGCCTTCGTCGCCGAGCGCGGAGGTGATCGCGATGGTCCGCGCCACCTGGTCGTCCTGGCCAAGCCTGAGGGCAGTCCGCAGGCCCCGGAACGATTCGCAGAATACGTCGGACGGATAGGCCAGCAGTTGATCGCCGATGGTCCGTGGAGTGCCGCGCTTGAGCGGCGAGTCCTTGACCGTTGCAACGTCGGGGATCGAAGCGAGCACGGGCATGCCGAGCTCCTTTTCGGCCATCGACTGGTTGAGCAAGCCACCTTCCATGCCCTCGAGCGAGAGAGCAACGAACGCCGCCGCAATCAGCGCTGCGACCAGGCCCGCGATGCCATACGCAAGGCTGTTGGGCGAGGACGGTGCATTGGGGGCGGTGGCGTAGGCGATGACATAGGCCTTGCTCCGCTCGGTGCCCTGGGCCGTCACCATCTGTTTGTAGGAATCAAGCAGGCCCTGATAGAGCGACTTTGCCGCGGCGGCATTCCGCTCGAGCTCGGCCAACTGCACCGAAGCATTGTTGGCGGCCATCAACTGGCCCTGCTGCCGGCTGACCGAGCCGCGCAGCGAAGACGCCCGATTGCGCGCCACGTCAGCCTCGGCGACGGCGCCCTGACGGACGCGCGCGATTTCCTCGGAGAGCGCCTGGTTGACGACCTTCAACTGCTCATTGACGCCGACCAGCGTCGGATAGTCATTGCCATAGCGCTGGGTCAATTCGGCGCGGCGCGCGGTCAGCTGCGATTGCTGGTTGCGCAGCGAATTGATCGTCGGCGACTCCATCGCCGCGACGCCGCTTGCGGCGGTCGCCCGGGCGGCGGCAGCAGCCTCGTCGGCGCTGGCCTGGGCCAATTGAGTGTCGAGCGTCTGCATCGTCCCGCCACCCCCGGAATCAGTCAGGTCGATGAGGTTGGTCCCGGCGCGATAGCGCGCGACTGCGCCTTCCGCGCGGATCAGGTCCGCTCGAAGCATTCCCAGGCGATCGCGCAACAAACCAATCTCGCGCGTCCGCTCGACCGACTCGCTGGTTTTCTGGCCGCTGGTGTAGGAATCGATTGCCGAATTCACGATCCGCGCCGCAAGCAGCGGATCTTCGGCGGTGTAGCCTACGGAAATTGCGTAGGACGAGCCCTCGCGGCCGACGTCGAGGCCGTCGGCGACTACGTGGATTGCGCGGTCGCGGGATCCCGACCCGGGCCATTCTCCATCGCTCAGGCCAAAGCCGGGGCGGTTGGCAAGCTGCAGTTCGTCGACCACCGCGGCCGCGATCGCCGGTGACCGCAGGACTTCGACCTCGGTTTCGACCGCCGACGAGTCTGGTGAGATCGGGCGCTGGTCTGTACTGATCTCGACCAATTGGTCGGTCCGCCGGTCCAGCGCGACGCGGCCCGAAGCCGCATATTGGGGTTCGGCCACCATGTAGGCGAGGCCCGTAACGAGCACGACTACGGCGAACGCCAGCAACATCGGCAGCCAGCGGCGCTTGGCGATCATCGCCAGGGCTTTGGGGCTTACCAACCCCAGTCCAGCGTCGGCCGGCGTGTCCTGAACGACTGTAAACTTGGCCATGAAAAAATCCCTGTTTGGGCTGAATACGACTATAATTTCGCTAAAAACTTACAATTTAACTCCTTCCTCGGCAACGCTTTTCGGTCCCGATTCGGGAGGAGTTCAGGCTCGTTTGTCCCGTCGCGGGATACCTATCGGGGCACGCTGCAGCCGCGACCAAGCGACACTCGGCCTTCGTTCGACTTTTCAACCAGGCGGGTGCCGGGTGGCAGGTGAAGCTCGCATGAATCGATGATCACCTGCCCGGCGCCTTCGATCTCGACCAACGGTGCCTGGGTACTCGACTGCGCGATCAGCCGCTTGATGTGGACCATGGCGGTCTTGGCGGCCCAGATGTGGGCGCCGCGCGGGTCGATGCTGGTCAGGGTCCCGGCTTCGACCTCCGACCACAAGCGGTAATTCCGGCCGTTATTCTCGGAGCGCAGCTGGTCGAGCTTGGTCGGATTGCTCTTGAGGTCGAACCCGCCATCGCTGTTATCTTTCGAAACCACTCGAGCGATCGTTAGGTCGTGGACCGCGCGCTCGGACGCGATGCCATCGCCATTGGTGTATTTGCCGGGGACCTTGACCATCTGGAAGCCGGACACTTCGCCATCGCTGATCGTGATCGCCTGGCCGCTCGAAATTGCGATCCCGGTCGGAAGATTGGGCGAGACTTGCTGCTGGTTGCGCATCGCCAACCTGAAATTCTGGATCGTCACTCCGACCGCGTCGCCCCGGATCCGGATGCCGTCGCGCTGGAGGTCGGTCCCGGTCACGCCCTGGATGCGCAAATTGCGCAGCACCACGTCCTTGCTGCTTTCGACGATCCGGTACGGACCGACGACGTTGAGCGGACCGATCACCCGGTTTTCGACCATGCCTTTGAGGTTGATCAGAGCCGGGCCGCCGCCGCCCTTACCGCCACCACCGCCTTTGCCGCGGCCATTTTTCCCGCCACCCGAAGCATGGGGCAGCGCGTGACCTAGCTTGAGCAGGCCTTGCTCGACTGCCCGCGGCGACGGGCCGGAATGGATCGCCAGGAGTAGGGCGGTGCCGGCCAAAGCGATTGCTGCTGGATTAGTCATTCAATGGCTTCCGATCGCTGGGGCAGCCGATCCAACTGCGCTTAGAGCTGGTATCGCGCTCGCTGACCTGAACGTGCGGTTAGTCAGGCGGCTTCCAGCCGGCGCGGTTCGTTCTGCCGCCCATGGCCGTAGACGTAGACGTGAGAGCCCGCACCCGTCGACCGCCGCACATCGAACTTGGTCAGGACGGCCCCGATCACATTCGCATTGGCATGGGCCAGGCGGCGCAGCGCTGCGCTGACGTTGGCCATCTGGGCGCGGTTGGCCTCGACGATGAACACCGTGCTGCGCGCCACCGACGCCAGCCGCGGGGTGTCGGCCAGGCCGAGCACCGGCGGGCCGTCGATCACGACGATGTCGAACGCCTTGCCGGCTTCCTTCAGCATGTCCCCGAATTGCTTGCCGCTGAGCAGCGCCGCAGCACTGGTCGGAATCGGTCCGCTCGGCATGATCGTCAGGCCCGGCACGGCAGTCTCGATCATCGCTTCGGCGCTGGTGCTCTGGCCGGCCAGCACGGTCGACAGCCCAAGCGTCGAATAGACGTTGAAATATTGATGCACGCTGGGTTTGCGCATGTCGGCATCGATCAACAGCACCCGCTTGCCGCTGTTGGCGAAGTCGCGCGCCACGCCGTAGGCGGCGGTGGTCTTGCCTTCGCCCTCGCCGCTGCTGGTGAACAGCATCGTCCGCAGATTGGCCCGGCTCGACGATTGTTCGAGCGAACCGCGCAGCGAATAATGCGCCTCGGATAACGGCGAGCCCGGATCTTCGAGCGCGTCGACCGGGACCTTCGCGCGCGGCAACACGCCGAGCAGCGGCAGGCGCAGCTTGGAATGGAGCTGTTCGGCCGAATGGACGCTGTCGTCGACGATCATGCAGCCAATCACGTAGAGCATCGACAGCGCAAGGCCGATCATTCCGCCGACCGCCGCGCTCAGCGCCGGCTGGGGCAGGATCGGCTTGGCCGGCGCTTCGGCCCGGTCGACGATCGAGATGTTGGTCGAATTCACTCCGGCCGCAACACTCAGTTCGTTGAGCCGCTGGAGCAGGCCGTCGTAGAGCTGGCGGTTGGTGTCGGCGTCGCGCTTCAGAACGTTATACTTCACGCCCTTGCCCTGGTCGGCCAGCGTTTCGCCCTGCAGCTTGCCGACGCTTCCAGTCAGCGCGGCCTCCTGGCTGCGGGCAACCTCGTATCGCTCGCGGATCGAATTGCGGACACTCTGTGCAATCGTGTCGATCTGCTTGTTGATTTCGGTGATCTGCGCGGCCGCCTGGACCAGCGCCGGATGCTCGTCCTGGCGCCGCTGGCGTTCCTGCTGGTACGCCGCCTGCGCCTCGGCGCTCTTCTGGGTAAGTTGCTGGATGGTCGGATTGGCGAGCACTTCGGGCAGGCTCATCGCCGGCGTCTGCTGCGCTTCCCGCCAGCGCTGCTCGGCGGCGATCCGCTCGGCCCGCACGGTCGAAAGCGACTGGTTCATCTGCATCAGATTTTCGCTGTTGAGCGAATGCGGTGCAGACTCCCCGCTGACAGAAGAGGTCCCGGCGCTCGGGTCGATCAACTTCGCGCTGCGGGTATAGTCGATCAGCGCCTTCTCGGAATTTTCCAGCTGGGTCTTGGCCTGGCCCAGGCGGGTCTGCAGGAATTGCCGCGAATAAACCGACGTATCATATTGCCGCTGGAGATTGGTCTGGATGTAATTGTCGACATAGCTGTTGGCGATCGCTGCGGAAACGGTCGGGTCGCTGCTATCGAACCACAAGGTTGCGAGCCGCGAATTCTCGGTCACGTCGGTGCCGATCCCGGCTTGCAGCAGTTCGACCACATCCGTCTTCGATTTCCCGCCGGCGACCGGTTGAGCCGGTGTGATCGCGTTCAAGATCCGCTTGTTGGCGGGAAGATTGAGGCTGTCGGCGACTTTCTCGGCCAGCGCACGGCTGTGGATGATGCCGAGCTGGGTTTGCTGGAACTGCTGCGCCTCGAACGGTGCCGATGAAGTGTTGGCCTTGGCCTGCTGCTGGGTTCGGTCGGCCTGCTGCTGAAACTCGACCTGCGCCTGCGCCCGATAGACTGGCGCGGTCAGCAAAGCGGTGACGAGCCCGATCGCGATGCACAGCGCCAGCAGCACGAAGATGCCGCCTTCGTAACGGGCGATCATCGACCGCCAGCGATTGGAAGGAGCAGCCTCGTCGTCCCACTGCATCGGGACCCGCGACAGCGGTGCTGGGTTGAGCTGGTTGCCGGCCGAAACGGGCACCAGGCTACGCGAACTTGAATCCATCGGTGTGTTTCCTGGCGATCTGAGGCTTAGATGCCCATGCCGTTGACGACTCGGAAGATGCCGAACAGCGGGTTCACCGAGAGGATGTTCTGCCACATCTCCTTGGACTGCGAGCGGCCGACGATGACCACGTCGTTGGCGTACAGTTGCGGGTCGGGCGCCGCGCCCTTGCGGATGGCGTCGACGTTGAACAGTGCGCCCTGGCGTTGGCCGTCAATCTGGCGGAACACCGCAACCTCGCTGATCGAAGCCAATCGGGTTTCACCCTGGGCGAGCGAGATTGCGTCGAGCAAAGTGGTCTTGCCCTTGACGTCGAACACGCCCGGGTGGGTTACCTCGCCCTGAACGGTCAGCTTCTGCGGGGCGGAACTCGCCACCGAAACCGTAACCTGCGGGTTCTTGAGATATTTGGCGCCAAGCTTGGAGGCGATGATCATGCCCAGCTCATCGGTGGTTTTGCCGGCGGCCGGCAAGGATCCGATCAGGGGCAGGCTGACATTGCCATTGGCGTCGACCGGCAACGGCGCATTGGAAGGGGTCGACAGGTCGGGTTCCTGGAAAACGCTGACCGCCAAAGTGTCGAAGGGAGCGACCCGATACGTCCCGCTCGAGGTCGACACGACTTGCTCGCCAGGCCCGGCCAGGACCCGGTAGGCGGCGTCTCCGCGGGCGACAACGGCATTGCCCATCCCCCCGCCAGTTGCGCACGCGGCCAGGGCCGGAACGGCCAGTATGATCAGCAATTTACGCAACATCGATATTCCTCCAACAAAGCATGAACGCCCGAACGGCCCGATCGCCTCGAACGTCCGGCGGCCGTTTTTGTGCAGGCGAATTATGTGCTGCTGGGCCACGCCCAATGGAATCGCCGCGTCGATCTTTGATGCGCGGTACGCCATACACTTCACCCCCCGAAAACAACCAGAGTCGAGCTAGCGAAGATAACATAAAATAAACGAAATGATACAAGGTGGTACAGCTGCTGACCGGCTCGTCTCCATTCGGGACAGATGGGTCGGCATAGGTTGCCATGTCGCGGAGGTCATTGGCTTTTCGCCGGTCCGGTTATCGCGTCGGATCACTCGTTGAATGGTCGAGTTGCCGGGCGGTTGCGGGCGTGCGCCGTGCTCCATCGGACCCCGGCCGGCGAGTCGCATAGTGCCCGCCGGGTTTGAGCCTGCGATCGGTCCCGTTGTGGGACGGTGAAAGGCACTTTTTTAAGCCGGGCCAACCCTTTGGACGCTTAGCGACGCGTTCCAACAGGTCCGCTATTAAACCAGTGTTAACCCGGCGCTAACCTGCGACCGCAAATCGCGCTTCGCTCGCTCGGCAACAAAACCCCATACAAAACTTGCCAAAATACTGCGATCTTCAAATCGCATCACAATAACCCAGGACTCTTACCCGCAACTTGTCAGGTTGTGCTTGATGATATCGGGTCATTACTGCGGTCGTTAACCAGGGTTTACCCTCGTTTGATCATTGTAATGTTATCCGACGGCTTTTCACATTCTCCGCCGCCGCTTGCCAAACGACTTGGTCGGTGTCTTGTGTTGCCACCGAGGGCTCAGCCTCTCGGGTGTTAACCGTTCGCGGTAAGCGAACTGGCCGAGCGACCCGGCCTCCGCAGCAA
The DNA here is from genome assembly GCA_039931595.1 of Sphingomicrobium sp. Lineage (GTDB taxonomy): Bacteria > Pseudomonadota > Alphaproteobacteria > Sphingomonadales > Sphingomonadaceae > Sphingomicrobium. Next base: position 32,604 of record JBDTRT010000011.1, on the reverse strand, counting down.
TCTGGCGCGGTGGCGGGGCGGCGGGCGTAAACAGGGGTGGGGTATGCGACACGAAAACGCTTCGGGCCCGGTCGGCAGCGCTGCTGCGCAGGTGACCGACACGCCCGAGCAGGCGACTGCTGGCTCCCCCGGCCCGGCGGCTGCCGCGGTCCGCGAGCAACCGCCCGGCAATGGCGCGGTCGAACAAGTCATTCCCGGCCCCGACGGTGTGGTCGTCCTGCCACCCGGGGTCGATCTGTCCGAGGTCCATGTTTCCGGCCGCAACCTCGTCGTCGACCTGCCCGACGGGACCCACATGGTGATCGTCGACGGCGCCATTTTCGTGCCCCAGCTGATCATCGGCGGGGTCGAGGTCCCGGCGGTCAACCTCGCCGCATTACTGATCGATGCCGAGCCCAAGCCGGCCGCCGGCAGGTCGCTCAGCAGCGGCGGCAACTTTGCCGTGGAGGTGCCACCGCTCGATCCGGGAGTGCCGCTCGGCGACCTCATCCCGCCGACCGAATTGACCTACCACCCGCCCGAATTCCGCGAGGTCAATCTGTTCGAGGACGACCAGCCGGAGGTTGTCATCCAGCCCGACGGCCAGCCGGCTGCGGTCAATGCGATTGACAATGTCAACGAGGCCGGCCTGCCGATCCGCAACGGTGGCGAGCCGGCTGGCAGCGGCGAGTCCGCTGACGGCGACGGCACCGACAATGACGATCCGAGCGAGGCGACCAGCGGGATCATCCTGTACGAGGCAAGTGACGGTCTCGGCGCCATCACCATCAACGGCGTGGAGGTCACCGCAGTTGGCCAGGCCATCGCCGGCCAATATGGCACGATGACCATCACCAGCATCGCCCACGGCGCGATCGGCTACACTTACACATTGAGCGACAACACCAGCGGCGACACCACCTCGGACGTATTCACGGTGGTCGTCACCGACGCTGACGGCGACAGCGCGACCGGGACTCTGACGATCGACATCGTCGATGACGTGCCGACCGCGCGCAACGACATCGATGCGATCGGCCCGGACGGCAAAACCGCCGACGGCAACGTCATGACCGGCGCGGGCACGGTCAGCGGCGCGGCCGGCGCGGATACGGTCGGCGCGGATAACGCGCACGTCACCGGAGTTCACCAGGGAACCACCGGCGGATTTGTTGCCGTGACCGGTGCCGGCGCCACCATCCACGGCCAATATGGCACGCTCACCTTGTTCGCCGACGGCAGCTATCATTACACTCGGGATGCCGGCGCACCCGACGGCGTGAACGACGTCTTCACTTACCAGCTGACCGACGGCGACGGCGATACGTCGCGCGCCACGCTGACCATCACCATCCCCGATTTCAACGAGCCGCCGACGGTTAGCGGAAGCGCTGTGAATGTGTCCGAGGAAGGCCTGGCGGCGGGAATTCCCGACAATGTTGGCAATCCCGACACGACCAATAACGCCAGCGCGAGCGGCAATATCGGCATCAGTGATCCCGACGGCGATGCCACCACGGTCGCGCTTGGGGTGCCGGCCGGAAGCTACACTTCGGGCGGCGTGGCGGTCGTGTGGGCGGTCTCCAGCGACGGCCATACGCTGACTGGAACTGCCGGCGGCGAAACGGTCGTCACGGTCACCATCAATGATTCCGGCGCCTATCAAGTGGTGCTCTCCGCTCCGTTCGACCAACCCGACGTGACGATCGAGGATTCGATCGCATTCACGATCCCGGTCAATGTCAGCGACGGTTCGGTGACCGTGCCGTCGACGATCGTCGTGACGGTCGAGGACGACAGCCCGACCGCGTCGCAGGCGCTGGTCACCGGGACCGTCGACGAGGACGGACTGCCGGGCGGTATTCCGGGCGGGCCGGGGGACGTGGCCGGCACCGCGACGGTTGCCAGCGGCAGCGTTGCAACCTTGTTCCACTCGGGCGCCGACACGCCGCTGACCTACAGCTTGCTGAGCAGCACGGCCGGCCTGCCGTCGCTGACCTCGGGCGGGGTCGCGGTGACGTATGCGGTGGCCGGCGACACGCTCACCGCCTCGGCCGGCGGCGAGGCGGTGTTCACCTTCGCGCTCGGTTCCGACGGCAATTTTACCTTCACTTTGCTCCAGCCGCTCGACCATCCGACCCTCAACGGCCAGCCCGGCGACGACACCGAGAACGACCTCTCGATCGCATTCGGCTCACTGATCCGCGCCACTGACGCTGACGGCGATTCGGTCACCGCCAGCGGCGACGGCCTGGTCATCACGATCAACGACGACACGCCCCACGCCGAGGACGACAGCGCGACCCTGACCATCCACATCGACAGTCTCGGGGTCGACCCGGTGTTGGCCGAATGGACCCACACCGTGCTGTCGTCGGGCTCCCCGATCACCTTCGACCGCGATGGCGATGGGCTGACCGACGAGATCCGCTGGGGCACCGGCAACAAGGGACGCTCGGGCTACGGCTTCGTCGACAATCCCGCTCTGGTCGACGGGACCGTCCTGACCAGCCAGTCCTTCTCGCTCGGGACCTTCACGCACTACAATAATCCGATCGATCCGCCGGAGCTGCAGTCGACCACGCTGACGGTCAATTTCGTTGCCCATATCAATGGCCAGGACATTCCGGTCGGGCCGATCGAGATCACCTTCATCCACGACGAGACCAAGAACACTAGCGATCCCGAAGCCAGCCGGGACGTCATCATGATCACCTCGGAAACGACGACGATCATGGTCGAGGGGGTCGCGTACGAATTGCAGGTCCGCGGCCTGGTCGACCAGAACGGCGACGTCGTCACCACCGTCAAGACCTACGAAGGCCAGGCCAACAGCTTCGATTTGCTGGTCCGCTTCGTTCAGACCGATGCGGTCGAAGTGACCGGCAATGTGCTGGTCAATGACAGTTCGGGCGCGGACGATCCGATCGGCGTGGTCGCGGCGGCCGGCTTCAACGGTTCGGCCGACAGCAGTGCCGACGCCCAGGGCAATTATCAGGTCCACGGCCAATTTGGCGATCTGACGCTCAATGCCGACGGCAGCTATACCTACACCCTGACCGCCGACGTGCTGTCGGTCCCGGCCGGGTCGGTCGAGCATTTCGTCTACACCATCGAGGATTTCGACGGCGACCGGACCACCGCCAAGCTCGACATCACGCTCAGCCCGGAGCAGGCGGCCCCGCTCGCCGATCTCGCTCCAGCCGCCGCTGACGAGAGCGCGGCCGGATTGCACGCCGCCAGCCTAGTGGCCGATCCCAACGCCGCGGCGATCACCCGCATGGCCGGGGCCGAGAGCCAGAACAATGTGCTGCTCGGCGCAATCGCGGCGGCCGGCCTGGCGACCGATTCGACCGTCATGGCGCACGACCCATCGCCCGATGGCGGCCATCCGCTGCCCGGCCCGCGATCGCCCGGCGGCGACGGCACTTCAAACAGCAACCCGTCGGTCGACGGCCATGACCCGGTCGCCGGTGGCCTCGCCAATCACCCGCGCGAAACTGTCGTGGACCATCCGCACGGCCACGCCTCCCATGGCGAGCACGACGGAGGTAATCACTCCCTGACCGACGCTGTCGGCAATGTACCGCCGGTCCCGGCCGAGCTGCTGCAGGCGACCGCTGTGGCCCCGCCGGCTCCGGCCCAATCGACCTTGACCAGCGGCGGAGTCACAATGCCGTCCGCGGCGATGCTTGCTGCGGCCAATGCCGGCGCTGCTACCGGCGACGGACCGGCCAGGCACAATGCCGATGTCGGTCAAGTCCTCGCCGACGCTCTCGGTAATAGCGGCCACCACGGCCCCGCCATCGATGCGCTGCTCGACGCCGCAACCGGCCGCGGAGTGGACGTCCACGCCGCCGCAGACGCGCTGGCAAGCCACGGTGACGCTGTCGTTCCAGCGTGGGACACGGCCAGCTTTGCGGCTTTCCCGGTGCTCGCAACGATGATGATGATGGCCGAGCATCCAATGCTCCATCCCGACGCCGCTCAGACAGCCAGCTGACAGACCGAATAAACGGGTCTCCGCCGGTCGGCAGGGGATCGAGAAACAGGACCGGAAAGGGTCGACATGAAAATCAAGCACTGGACGATGATCGGTCCCGCAGTGCTGCTTTGGACTTCGCCGGCCTCCGCAGTGGATTTGCGGGACGCCGTTCAAGCAGCGCTCAATACCAATCCGGAAATCCGCCAGGCGGTCGCCAACCGCATCGCGACCCAGGAAGAACGGGTCCAGGCGCAAGGCCTGTGGTACCCGCGGCTGTCGGTCGAGGCCTCCGCCGGCGTGCGCAATCTGCGCAATCCGACGCGCCGCTCGATCGGCATCGCTGACGAGACGCTGTGGCCGATCGAAGGCGATGTGATCGTCGACCAGTTACTGTTCAACAGCGGCGGCCGCGAAGCCGAAATCCGGCGCCAGGCGGCGCGCACCGATGCCGCCGCGTCGCGCGTCGAGGAGCGTTCGGAATTAATCGCCCTCAACGTCGCGCGGACCTACATCGACTATCTCCTGCAGCAGCGCCTGGTGGCGATCGCGCAGGACAATGCGACGTTCCACGACCGGCTCGCCGGCGACCTGCGCGAAGGCGTCTCCAAGGGATCGATCAGTATCGCCGACCAGCAGCAGGCCGAAGAGCGGCTGCAGGCTGCCCGGGCGCGCGTCACCGAAGCCCGCGAAGATCTCGAAAATGCGGCGATCACCTTTCGCACCCTGACCGGCCTGCCGCTCGACAGCGTGTCGATGCCGCCCGACCTGACCCAGTTCATGCCGGCCTCGACCGACGAAGCCGAGGCACTGGCGCGCCAGAATAACCCGCGGGTCCAAGAAGCGCTGGCCGACCTCGCCACCGCGCGCGAGGAAGTTCATGCCGCCCGGTCCGCGCTCGGGCCCAGCGTCAACCTCGAGGGCCGGGCCCGCGCCGGCCACGACATCGACGGCTTCTCCGGCAAGACCACCGACGTTCTCGGCAACGTCGTGGTGCGATGGACGCTGTATAATGGCGGCGCCAAGGAAGCGAACGTCCGCGAGCAATCGAACCGGGCCGACGAAGTCCACGCGCGGCTGTTCGACCGCACTCGCCATGCCGAGGAGGATGTTCGCACCGCTACCAGCCGCCTCGAAAATCAGACTCGGCTGGTCGGCGAGCTCGAGACCCAGAGCCGGATCACCGACGATTTGCTGCTGTCCTACCGCGAGCAGTTCAACATCGGGCGGCGCTCGCTGCTCGACGTGCTCGATGCGCAGAACACCCGCGCCAACGTCCAGGCCCAGACCGAAACCGCACGGCTGGCCAAGGTTTACGCGCAATATCGGCTGCTGGCGTCGACCAACCGGCTGATCGAATCGCTCGGCGTTTCGATGCCGACCGCGGCCTACAGCGACGAACGTACGCGCTTCCGGGTCAATCCGATCCCGCCCGCCGACCTCGACGAGTCAAGCGTTCCGCTACCCCGCATGGGACCTCCTGCGCCGGCCGCCGGCGAGTAACGTGGGGAAGCGGCAGTGAGTGTGATGCAATGGCTTGACGGACAGCCGTCACGAGCCATCGATCCGGTGCTCGACTGCCTGGCGTTTGTGGCGCGCGCCTCCGATCGGCCGTCATCGCCGGTGTTGCTTCGCGCCGGTCTCGCGCTGTCGGAAAAGGGAACCCTGCCGTTCCACCAGGTCGAGCCGGCGCTCGAGCAGGTCGGAATGCGCGGCGATCCGCTGACCCGCAAGCTTGGCGGCTGGCCGCCGCGCAAGCTGCCGGCGATCCTCGAGCTCGACGATGAGCGGGCGGCGGTGCTGCTCGACCTGCGCGACCGCGACGGGCTGATCTACGCGCCCGGCATGGTCGAGCCGATGTGGGTTCCGCTGGCCGAGATCGCGGCGGTGTTCACCGGCCGCGCGGTGGTCGTCGATGCCGATCCGGCGCGCGAGCGCGAGGGCGAGCGGCCGTGGGACAAGGCGCGCCGAACGCACTGGTTCTGGTCCGAAGTGTGGAAGGTCCGGCGCGAGTTCTGGCCGATCCTGCTGGCCGCGCTGATCGTCAATCTGCTCGCTCTGGCGATGCCGCTGTTCACCATGAACGTCTACGACCGGGTCATCCCCAACAAGGCGGTGTCGACCCTGTGGGTGCTGGCCGCGGGGGTCGGCCTGGCGCTGCTGTTCGACTTCATCCTGAGGCTCGCCCGGGCCCAGCTGATCGACGAAATCGGGCGCAAGCTCGACGCCAAGCTCGCCCAAAAATTGTTCGAAAAGGTCATGAACCTGCCGATGGCCGCGCGCCAGGGCAGCACCGGCGCGCTCGCCCGGCGCGTGTCCGAATATGAAATGGTGCGGGATTTCTTCGCCTCGACTACGGTCGTGCTGATCGTCGACGTCACCTTCCTGTTCCTGTTCCTGATCCTGATCATGGTCCTCGCCGGCTGGCTGGTGCTGGTTCCGGTCGCTGGCATCGCGCTGATGCTGGTCGCGGGCATCAGCCTGCAAAGGACGATGGGCCGGGCGGCGCTCGACGCGCAGGCCGACGCCAGCCTCCAGCACTCGGTCCTGGTCGAATCGATCGCCGGCGCCGAAACCCTCAAGGCCGCTCGCGCCGAAGGCCAGATGCTCGGCCGTTGGCGGCGCTATGCCGGCATGTCGGCCGCCACCCAGGAACGGATGCGCAGCCTGACCGCGGTCGCCATCAATCTCGCCGGCGTGTCGCAGCAACTGATCAGCGTCGGGCTCCTGATTGGCGGCTTCTACCGCTTCAACGAGGGCGAGATGACGATGGGCGCGATCATCGCCATCATCATGCTCGCCGGCCGGTCAATCCAGCCGATCGGGCAGCTCGCGTTCCTTTTCACCCGCGGCCGCCAGGCGTTCGCAACGCTCGATTCGCTCCAGCTGATGATGGACGTCACCGACGAACGGCAATCGTCGATGCGGAGCATCATGCCCGAGATTCGCGCCGGGCAGATCGGCCTGACCGATCTCGCCTTCCGCTATCCCGGCGCCGGCCGCGACGCGCTCGCCGGCCTGAACCTGACGATCCGGCCGGGCGAGCGAATCGGGATCATCGGTCGCGTCGCCTCGGGCAAGTCGACCCTCGGGCGGATCCTGTGCGGCCTCTATGAGCCGACCGCCGGCACGTTCCTGGTCGACGGGCTCGATAGCCGCCAGTTCCACCCCCACCAGTTGCGCAAATCATTCCGCTTCGTCGGCCAGGACAGCGAACTGTTCAGCGGCACGGTGCGCGACAATCTGATGCTCGGCGCGGCGCAGGCCACCGACCAGCAGCTGATCGATGCGGTCGTCCGCGCCGGCGCCGATATCTTCCTGTCGCGCGACGCCGCCGGCTTCGACCTTCCGGTCGGCGAACGGGGCTCGCGCCTGTCCGGCGGACAGCGCTCGTTGCTGGTCCTCGCCCGCGCCTTGGTATCGCCCAGCAAATTGCTCTTCCTGGATGAGCCGAGCGGGGCGATGGACACCCAGACCGAGCTTTATTTCATCGAGCATCTCAAGACCGCACTGGCCCCCGATCAGACCCTGATCGTCGCCACCCACCGCCATAACATGTTGTCGATTCTTGATCGGCTTGTTGTTATTGATGGCGGGCGGATCATTGCCGACGGCCCTCGCGATCAGGTCCTCGGCCATTTGAATAACGCACAGAAAGAGGCGAAGTCATGACTTCCCTTGAGATTGCACGGCGCCGCTTTGCGGCCCGTCGCGCCGGCAATCGAATCGACGTGGTGGACTTCGCCATCGTCGCTTGGGCGCTTGTCGCTGCCGTATTGGCGACGCGCGATCGGATTGCTCACCGCCTGCCGGGCTACCGGATCCCGGCGACCGCCTTCGGAGTGGTCGGGCTGGCAGCACTGGCAATGGTCTCGATGACGCCGCGCGACTCGGCCGTCGCCGCTGACAAAGAGGCGGTTTCGGTTCCGCTGCTGCCGACCAGCACCGCGGCGATGGTCGCTGCGACCAGCGCTTCACCGGCCGAGATCCGGGCGGTTGGCGACGAAGCGAAATTGATCAACGCCGCGCTCCCGTTCAGCACCGCGCCGCTGCAGGCCGCGCGGCCGTTCGCGATGCGCCAGGGCGAAGATCTCGACCACCGCCGGGCCCTGCTGTGCCTGACCCAGGCGGTCTATTACGAAGCCGGTTTTGAACCGCTCGACGGCCGCCGCGCGGTTGCCCAGGTGGTGATCAACCGGGTGCGCCATCCGGCTTTCCCGAAATCGGTCTGCGGCGTTGTCTACCAGGGTTCGCGTTCGCCGGTGTGCCAGTTCAGCTTCGTCTGCGACGGGTCGCTCTATCGCCCACCGGTGGCCGACAAATGGCGCGAAGCCAAGGACGTCGCCGAGGCCGCGCTCGAAGGATATGTCGAAACCGCGGTCGGGTCGGCGACGCATTACCATGCCGACTATGTCGCGCCGCGCTGGGCGCCGATGCTGGCCAAGGTGTCGCAGCTCGGGGCGCACATTTTTTACCGGTGGCCCGGGGCGTGGGGCCAGCGCGCGGCCTTCACCGGCCATTATATCGGCGAGCCGGATGACCCGATGATGCTCCGCCCGCCGCTGCCCGGGGAAGATGAGCTGGCCGCCAACCAGCCAGCCGTGCTGGCGGCGCAGCAACGGCCGCAAGTCGCCCGCGCCGAAAATGACGTCGGCGGCTTCCTCGACGTGACCAAGGGCTGGGTGCTCAACATTCCGGGCCCGCACGAAGTTGGGAGCGGCCCGACCCAGGCGCTCGACGACCGATCCGATCGCGCGCCGCCGGCGACCGTGGACGAGGCGCCGACCGCGCCGGTCGTCGCGGCCCGCTGACCGCCGACGAGCGCAAGCCAGCCATGGCGAGCCTTCCTTTGCGCGGCCCTGATCGGCGCCACCGCCGGCCGCTGACCGGCTCGCGCCTGATCATCGTCTCGGTCGCCATCGGCTTTGCGCTGTTCTTGCTGTGGGCGATGCTGGCCCAGGTCGATGAGGTGACCAGGGGGCAGGGCAAGGTCATCCCGACCAGCAAGGCCCAGCTGATCCAGTCGGCCGAACCGGCGACCATTCGCGAACTGATGGTTCGATCCGGCCAGCGTGTCCGCCGCGGCCAGCTGCTGGCGCGCCTCGACGACACCCAGAGTGCATCGGAGTTGGGCCAGATCGAAGCCGAGACCGAGGCGCTGTCGGCCCGCTCGGCGCGGCTGTCGGCCGAAGGCACACGGACCTCGACCGCTTGCGCCGGCGCCGATTGTGCCGACGAGGCGCAGCTGCGCCAGGTTCGTGAATCGGCGCTCCGCAGCCGGATCGCGGCGCTCAACGCCAGCGCCGAGCAGCACCGCCGCGAAGCGTCCGAAGCCGCTGCGACCAGCGCCAGCCTTCAGGGCAACCTCGCGCTCGCCCAGCGGCAGGTCGGAATGCTCGAGCCGCTGGCGCTAAAGAGCATCGTGCCGCAGACCGATCTGCTCGACGCACGGCGCGAAGTGAATGACCTCAAGGGCCGGATCACCGCCGCGCGCGAACAGCAATCCCGCGCCCAGGCGGCGGTCAGCGAGGCGCTTGCCCAGGCCAGCGAAGCCGGCTTCAGCTTTCGCCAGGAGGCGCTCAACGAACGCAGCGAGGTCAATGCCAAGATCGCGGTCAACCAGGAATCGCTGCGCGGCGCGCGCGGCCGGGTGGGCCGGATGGAGCTGCGCTCGCCGGTCGACGGGGTGGTCAACGACCTTCAGGTGACGACCATCGGCGGCTTCGTCCAGGCCGGCCAGAAGGTCATGGAAATCGTCCCAATGGGCGACAAGCTGCTGGTTGAATCGCGAGTCAAGCCGAGCGACATCGCGTTCATCAAGGTCGGCGACCGGGCACTGGTCAAGGTTACCGCCTACGACTTCTCGACCTATGGCGGGCTCGACGGGCGGGTGGTGCAGGTGTCGGCCGACTCGATCTACGATGAGGCGACCAAGGAAGCCTATTTCATCGTTCTCGTCGAAACCGACAAAGCCTATCTGATGTCGGCCGGGCGGCGGCTGCCGATCACGCCCGGGATGATGACTGACACCCAGATCATCACCGGCCGCAAGAGCATCCTGAGCTATTTGCTCAAACCGGTCCTGAAAGCCCGCAGCGAGGCGCTGCGCGAACGCTAGTCGGCGCGCGCCGGGCGCGACGGGGACAACGGCGCCAGCGTTGCCGCCGCCATGATTTGGGGCTCCAGCGCGACGCGATAGCCGTGGGTCCACGCGCCATTGGTCGAGAATGTCAGTACTGGGCGGTAATCGCTGGCGTCGTCGGCATCGAGCAGCTGGTCGGTGCCATTGTCGAGCACCACCATGCGCTCGCCGACCCGGACCACCAGCAGCGCGTGATCGGCGCGGCGGATCAGGTCGCGGGCGATGACCAGGTAAAGATCGCGGTCGGCAACCCCGGCGGCGCGCAGCATCTGCAGCTTGGCGATCGCATAATCTTCGCAGTCGCCGCGGCGGCGGCGCAGCGTGTCGCTGGCCGCGACCCACAGGTCCTCGCGGCCATATTGGCTGGCGTCGTCGACGAACTTGACCCGGTCGTTGACGAAATGGTTGACCGCTTCGATCCGGTCGAGCTCGGCGCGCTTGCGCAGCGCCGTAGCGAACATTGCCGCGCTGCCGTCGACCCGGTGCCGCGCAACGCGCCGCCATTGCCGGTCGAGCGGAGTGTGCCGGACCGCGAGCGCGATGCTGCCGAACACGTCCGGGCGGCCAGTGCTGACATGATGGCCAAAGCCGCTGTTACCGCTAGCGACCGCCCAATTCGCTGTCCGCACCACCGCCGCCGGCTGGAACGGCCGCGGCGCCGGCAGGCCCTCCTGCTGGGCGAGAATCGCGGCGAGCCGGCTCGGTGCGCCGAGGATCGCTTCGGCCTTGGCCGAACTGGCGGTGAAGCTCGCCGCCGGGGCCGGCACCGCCGCCTGAGCCAGCGTCGGCGCGGCAACCAACGCGCCCGCCAGCGCGGTGCGGCGCCAGGTCGGGCGGTCGAGGAAGCATGTGCCCATCGTCCGGCTTGTCGCAGGACAACAACAAGGGCGGCCTAAACACCATGGTTAAGCCGCCTATAACCATTGTGGCGTCGGTTTCGTCGGGCAGCGTCAGCCGGCCGATTTGGCAAAGGCGCGGCTGACCCACCATTGCTCGATCAGGGCGGCGATCCGGTAGCCGGCGCGGCCGTCCCCATAGGGCAGCGACGGTTCGGCCATCACCGACAGCGCGGCGGGATCGTCGAGCAGTTCGCGCACCGTCCCGACAATCCGGTCGGTATCGGTCCCGACCAGCCGCAGGTTGCCGGTCCACAGCGCCTCGGGCCGCTCGGTCTTGTCGCGCAGCACGAGCAGCGGCACACCGAGCGCCGGCGCTTCCTCCTGGACCCCGCCCGAATCGCTCAGCATCAGGTCGCAGTCGCGCATCCGCGCGGCCAGCTCGGCGTGGCGGCAGGGCGGCAACAGCGCGATCGCCGGGCGCCCGCCAAGCAGCTGCTCGATCCGCCACGAGACGTGGGGATTGAGGTGGAGCACGACCTCAATCCGGGCGGTGCCGCTATCCGCCAGCCGGCACAGCGCCGCCGCCACTGAACTCAGCCCCTCGCCCCAATTCTCGCGCCGGTGGCAGGTGACCAGCACTCTCGGCTGGCCGCGGTCGCGCAGGCTCGCTGGCGGCAGTTCGGCGGCGGCCCTCATCACCGCATCGATGCCGGTGTTGCCGGTGACGAAAATCGCGCCGGGCACGCGCTCGCGCCGCAAATTGGCCGCGGCGAGCGCGGTCGGCGCGAACAGCAATTCGGCATTGGCGTCGATCGCCGTCCGATATTCCTCTTCGGGCCATGGCATATTGGGGTCGTGGCTGCGCAGGCCCGCTTCGACATGGGCTACCGCGACCTTGCGGGTGAACCCGGCCAGCGCGGCGCCGAGCGCGCTCGACGTGTCGCCCTGGACCACGACCAGGTCGGGCTGGTCGCGCAGCTCGGCCGCAATCGCTTCGGTGACTCTCCGGACGTGCGCGTGGGGATCGGGCTGGCCGGGACAATCGAGCCTCGTCGCGGGGTAAGGATCGAGCTCGAATTCCGCCGCTGCAAGGTCGTGCTGCCCGGTCAGGATCAGCGACGGGTGCGCGCCTCTCGCCGCCAGCGCTCGGGCGACCGGTGCAAGCTTGATCGCTTCGGGTCTGGTGCCGATTACCAGTCGGATGTCCGCGGAACGCAGCGTTCCCCCTAGCTCGGCGGGAGCATTCTGCCTCCACTATGGATGAACTTCAAGACCTGGTTGCGCGACCGGCCTAACGAAAGTTGTCGGCGTAGGCCTGGATCTTGAGCGACACCGGCGCCGCCGCAAGGAGATGGAAGTCGAGCCCGTGGCGCTCGGCATAAGCGATCGCCGCATCCTTGCTGTCGAAATTGAGTCGAACCTGCGGCCTTGTGTCGCCCGACCCGGCCCAGCCGGTCAGCGGATCAGCCTGGAGCGGGTCGTCGCGCTCGAACTCGAGCAGCCAGCGTCCGGCGTTGGCCTTGCCTGACTGGGTGGTCTTTCGATCGAGTTCGGAAATGCGCGCGATGGTCATCGCCCACGGGTTGGCAAAGCCGGCGCGCGGAATCAAGCGAAGCGCGCTTTTTTTCGAGTCTGCGTGAAGCGCCAGTAGTGATAAGATCGCCGTCCTTCGGAACCCGAACGGAGGAAGCCATGACAGTGTCGAAAAGCCATCTGCTGTTGATCGGCGGAGCAATCCTGGCGTGCACCGCGTGCCAGCCTCAAAATGCCGCGGTTGATAATGCGGCCACCGCCGACGCTGCCGCCAACGCCGCTGCCCCGGCCGACCCGGTGGACAGCGCCATGGCCGCCGCGCCGGCATCGATCGCCGGCGGGGCGACGATCATCCAGGCTGCGGCCGATGGCTCGATGAAGACCTTGCGCCCAGGCACCAACGGCTGGACCTGCATGCCCGACAATCCCGCCACGCCGGGCCACGACCCGATGTGCCTCGACGCCAATGCGATGAAATGGGCGCAGGCGTGGATGACCCACAAGGACCCGCCGGCCAATAATGTCGGCCTGATGTACATGCTCGCCGGCGGCAGCGACGCCAGCAACATGGACCCGTGGGGCACCAAGCCGGCGGAAGGGCAGAAGTGGGTCGAAACCGGACCGCACGTGATGGTCGTCGGATCGGAATCGCTCAACGCGCTCTACCCGAGCGGGCCCAATCCGGACACGACCAAGCCCTACGTAATGTTCGGCGGCACGCCTTACGCGCACGTGATGATGCCGATTAAGTGAGCCGTCAGTAAGCGCGCGCGATCGCGAACTCGACCGCTTCGGTCAGCGCGATCTTGGCCGTGCCGGCAGGGAACGGACCGAGCGCATCGATCGCGCGCCGGCCGTAGTGGCGCGCGCGATCGATCGTGTCGGCCAGCGCATCGCTCGACCGCATCAGCCCGATGGCCCGTGCGAGGTCCTCGTCCGCAACCCGTTCGCCGGCGATCGCGGCCTTCCAGAACGCACGCTCCTCGTTCGATCCGCGGGCGTAGGCGAGGATCAGCGGAAGCGTCATCTTGCCGTCGCGGAAATCGTCGCCGACGCCCTTGCCCATGGTCGCCGCGTCCGATGCATAATCGATCACGTCGTCGACCAGCTGGAAAGCGATGCCGAGGTTGCGGCCGAAGCTGTCGAGCGCGACTTCGGCTTCCTCGCTGGCCTCGGCGACTACCGGCGCGATCCGGCATGCGGCGGCGAACAAAGCCGCGGTCTTGGCGCCGATAATCTCGAGATATTGTTCCTCGCCGGTATCGATCCGGCGCTGCGCAGTGAGTTGCTCGACTTCGCCCTCAGCGATCACCGCCGACGCGTGGCTGAGGATCTTGAGCACTTTCAGGCTGCCGTCCTCGACCATCAGTTCAAACGCCCGGCTGAACAGGAAATCGCCGACCAGAACGCTCGCCGGATTGCCCCAGATGAGGTTGGCGGTGCGCTTGCCGCGGCGCGTTCCGGAGCCGTCGACTACGTCGTCGTGGAGCAGGGTCGCGGTGTGGATGAATTCGACCGCGGCGGCCAGCTTCTGGTGACGGCTGCCGGAATATCCAAGCAGGCTGGCGCAGGCCAAAGTGAGCATTGGCCGCATGCGCTTGCCGCCGCCTGCAATCAGGTGGCCGGCGAGCTCGGGGATCAGCGCGACCTTGCTCTGCATGCGATCGAGGATGACCGCGTTGACGCCGTTCATGTCAGCCGCCACCAGCGCCATGATGGCGTCGAGCGACGGTGCGCGCGAGGTCCGCAGCGGGTAGATCGTGGCGGTCACGGCGCCGCCCTAGCCGGGGCGCGGGCGCATTCCTAGCCCGTCTGTCGTGGCCGCGCTGGCTAGCCCGCCGGCAGGGTCAGCCGGGCGAGCAGTCCGCCGAGGTCCTCGCTCTCTTCGAGGGTGACCCGGCCGCCGTAAATCTCGGCGACATCGCGGACGATGGCGAGGCCCAGGCCGGTGCCGGGCTTGCCGGTCGTGTCGAGCCGGGCGCCGCGGCTGAACAGCGACCCGCGATCGGCGGCGGGGATGCCGGGGCCGTCGTCCTCGACCAGGATATCGATCATTCCGCCGTTGCGCTCGACCGTCACGAAAACTCGGCCGCCACCGTATTTGGCGGCGTTCTCGACCAGATTGCCGATCATCTCGTCGAGGTCCTGGCGCTCGACCCGAACCTGCGCATGATGGTCGCCGGCGATGTCGACCGTGACGCTTTCGTAGAGCCGGTCGAGTGCGCGCTGGACCGCCTCAAGGCTCTCCCACACCCGCGCGCGGGCCTGCGCCGATGCCCGGCGGCCGATCGCCCGCGCGCGCGCCAGATGGTGATCGACCTGGCGGCGCATCACCAGCGCCTCGCGGCACACCGTGTCGACCAGGTCGGGCGCGCGCGCGGTCGCGGCATTGGTGATCACCGTGAGCGGGGTCTTGAGTGCGTGGGCGAGGTTGCCGGCGTGCCGCCGCGCCTCTTCGGCCTGCGCTTCGCTATGGGCGAGCAACTGGTTGATCTCCTCCGTCAGCGGACGGATCTCGAATGGAAATTCCTGGGAAATGCGGGTTTTCTCACCCGACCGGATCAGCCCGACTTCGCGCCTGACGCGGCGCAGCGGCCACAAGCCGTAGACCGTCTGCAAGCCGGAGAGCACGACCAGCCCGGCGCCGAGCACGACAAAGCTCCAAGTCAGCGTCGACCGCAGCTCGCGGATCTGCTGGTCGATGATCTCGCGCGACTGCGCGACCTGGAAGCGCCAGCTGACTTCCGACCCGGGCAGGATCGCATCGCGCTCGGCGATCCGCAGCGGTTCGCCGGCGAATTCCCGGCTGTCGTAAGTGTGGACCTTCACGTCCTGGTGCTCGGTCTCGACCCGCAGCCGCCGGTCCCACAGTGATCGCGACGGAAAGGTGTCGGCGCCCGACCCGCTGATCTGGAAATAGACCCCCGAATAGGGCTCGATGAAGCGCTGGTCGGCCGGCGGCCGGTTGAAACGGACTTCGCCGTCGGGTCCGATTTCGGACGCGGCGATCATCGCATTCAAGACATATTCGAGCTGGCTGTCGAAATTGCGCACGATCGAGCTGGTCAGCACCCGGTCGAGCGCGAAGCCGCCGGTCAGCAGCAGGACGACGATCCACAGCGCGGCAACGCCGGTCATCCGCCTGGTCAGCGAACCGATGCCGCGACGGCTGGGCGGTGCCGCCGCCGCCGTTTGCGCGGCGGCGTCCGAGTTCAAGCGCGACTGTCCTCGAGGCTGTAACCAAGGCCGCGGATGGTGGTGATGACGTCGGCGCCGAGCTTTTTGCGAATCCGCGTCACGAACACTTCGATGGTGTTGGAGTCGCGGTCGAAGTCCTGGTCGTAAATATGCTCGATCAGCTCGGTGCGGCTGACCACCTTGCCCTTGTGGTGCATCAGATAGGACAGCAATTTATATTCCTGGGCGGTCAGCTTGACCGGCTCGCCGGCCTTGGTGACTTTGCCCGAGCGGGTGTCGAGGCGGATGTCGCCGGCGTTAAGCTCCGACGATGCATTGCCGCTCGCGCGCCGGATCAGCGCCCGCAGGCGGGCGATCAGTTCTTCGGTCTGGAACGGCTTGGCGAGATAATCGTCGGCCCCGGCATCGAGCCCGGCGACCTTGTCCGACCAGCTGTCGCGAGCGGTCAGGACCAGCACCGGCATCCGTTTGCCTTCCTTGCGCCAGCGGTCGAGCACGGTCAGGCCGTCGACTTCGGGCAGTCCGAGGTCGAGGATCACCGCGTCATAGCTTTCGGTCGAGCCGAGATAATGGCCGTCCTCACCATCGGTGGCGAGGTCGACCGCGTAACCGGCACCCTCCAGCGTCGAGCGCAGCTGGCGCCCAAGATTCGGTTCGTCCTCGACGATCAAAACGCGCATGTCTGTTGGGGCTCCTTGGCCGACGTCCGACCTTAACCCGCCTATAGCGGATCGGTTGCGGCAGGGAAACGACCAGCCGCACCGGCGACGGTCGACCGTGGCGGCATCACGCCAATGTGCTGGCGAACACCGCCAATCCGGGCGGAATTACGGCTTGGAACGGCGCAGGATGCGGCCGGTGGCGGCGTCCACGTCGACCCAGATCACCCGGCCGCTGCGCATGAACTTCAGGCGATAGGTGTCGCCGTTGAACTCGGGCCCGAGATAATCGGCGCCGTCCATGAACGGAATCACCTTGCGCTCGATATTGGGCAGCGGCATCGACCGGCCCTGGCGGGTCGCCTCGAACGCCCGGTCCTGGTCGCGCGACTGGTCGCTCGGCTGCTCGGCCCGCTGCTGGTCATCCCGGCGCTGGTCGTGCGACCGCCCGGCCAGCGCAGGGCTGGCGATCAGGCTGACGCCGAGGGCGGCAGCGAAAAGGGCGCGAAACATGGTCATTCGAATCTCGATGGCCGTCGTTCTAACACAAGCCATTGAATGAGCTATGAATGATTGGATGGGGCGTATTCAGGCAGCCAGCGGGCGTGACCTTGGGCTCATGATTGACTAGGCCGCGCGGCGATGGCGGCTCCAATTCTCTCTTATGAAGGTCTCGGCCTGCACCAGGGCGAAGGCTGGCTGTTTCGCGGCCTCGACGTGCATATCGGCGCGCGCGACGGGCTCGCGCTGATCGGCCGCAACGGGGTGGGTAAGACTTCGTTGCTCAAATGCATCGGCGATTTGATCGAAACCGATGAAGGGCGGCGGACCGTGGTCGCCGGCACCAAAGTCGTGCTGCTCGAGCAGGATCCGCAGCTCGACGGCTTTGAAACGCTGTCCGACTGGGTGCTTCACGGGACCGACGCGCCGTCGCCCCATCAGGCCGAAGCGATTGCCGACCAGCTTGGGATCGACCTTTCGCGGCCGGTCGCGACCGCCAGCGGCGGTGAGCGGCGCCGCGCCGCGATCGCCCGCGCCTTGGGCCAGAAGCCCGACCTGCTGCTGCTCGACGAGCCGACCAACCATCTCGATCTGGCCGGGATCGAGTGGCTCGAAAACTGGCTTGGCCGGTTCAGCGGGGCGTTCATCGTCATCAGCCATGACCGGACCTTCCTGGCGCGCTTGACCAAGAGCTGCCTGTGGCTCGACCGCGGCCAGTTGCGTCGGGCGGAGATCGGCTTCGGCGGGTTCGAGGCGTGGACCGAGGCGGTCTATGCCGAGGAGGCGCGCGCGGCCGAAAAACTCGATGCCAAGCTCAAGCTCGAATTGCACTGGCTGGAGCGCGGCGTGACTGCTCGGCGGCGGCGCAACCAGGGGCGGCTGGCCAAACTCGACGAGATGCGCGCGCAGCGCGCGGCGATGCTCGGCGCGGCGGGTACCGCCAAGCTCGCGCTCGGCCGGGACGACGTCCGCACCAAGACCGTGATTGACGCCGAGCAGGTGTCGAAGGGTTTTGGCGATCGCACGATCATCCGCGACTTCACCTTGCGCGTGCAGCGCGGCGATCGGATTGGCATTGTCGGTGCCAACGGGGCCGGCAAGACCACTCTGCTCAAGCTCTTGACCGGCGAGATCGCGCCCGACAGCGGCACCGTGCGCCAGGCCAAGAGCCTGTCCGGGATCGTCATCGACCAGCAGCGCGAGCTGATGGAGCCGGGCCGGACGGTGCGCGAAGTGTTGGTGCTCGGCGGCGACTGGATCGACGTCCGCGGGCACAAGAAGCACATCAAGGGGTATCTCAAGGAATTCCTGTTCGACCCGTCGCTGACCGAGGCGCCGATCGGATCGCTTTCGGGCGGTGAGCGGTCGCGGCTGCTGCTGGCTCGGGAGTTTGCACGCGAGGCCAATTTGCTCGTGCTGGACGAGCCGACCAACGACCTCGACCTCGAAACGCTCGACCTGCTGCAGGAAGTCATCGCGGATTATGAGGGCACGGTGCTGATCGTCAGCCACGACCGCGACTTCCTCGACCGGACGGTCACGGTCACGCTCGGGCTCGGTGGCTCGGGACGGGTCGATATCGTCGCCGGCGGATATGAGGATTGGGCGCGGCGCAAGGCTTCGTCCGCACCAGCCCGTGCGCGCAACGACGCGCCCGCGCAGAAACCCGCCTCCACGAGCGGTGGCGGAGCCAAGAAGCTGACCTACAAGGACCAGCGCGATCTCGACCGGCTGCCGCAGGAAATCGAACGGCTCGAAGCGGCGATCGCCGCCGACGAGCAAGCGCTTCACGACCCCGACCTCTACGCCCGCGACCCGGCCCAGTTCGCGCAATTGACCGAGGCGATCGATCGGCACCGCGCCGAAAAAGACGCCGCCGAGCACCGCTGGCTCGAAGTGGCCGAAATAGCCGAGGGGCTAAGCGGCCGCTAGCCGCGCCTTGATCCGCTCGTCGACCCGCCGTTCGAGGATTGTCAGCGGCATCGCGCCGTCATGCAAAATCTCGTGGAAGTCGCGCAGGTCGAACTTGGCCCCCAGCGCAGCCTGAGCCTTGGCGCGCTGCTTGGTCCAGGCGATGTGGCCGATCTTGTAGCTGCACGCCTGGCCCGGCGACGCGCAATAACGCTCGATTTCGCGCTGAACCCGCGGGTGCGGGAAGCCGGTCGCCTTGACCATATGGTCGATTGCCTGCTCGCGGCTCCAGCGCTTGGCGTTGAGGCCGGTGTCGACCACCAGCCGCTCGGCCCGGAACAGGAACGACTGGAGATAGCCGGTGCGCTCGATGCCCTGATAGCCACCAAGCTCGTCGGCGAGCTGCTCCGAATAGAGCGCCCAACCCTCGCCGTAGGCCGAATAGAATGCGATCCGCCGCAGCATCGGCAGTTCGCCCGACAATTGGGCGATGCTGAGCTGCAGATGGTGGCCCGGAACGCCCTCGTGATAGGTCAATGAGGGCAGCGAATATTTGGGCCAGTCGGCGGTGCTCTTGAGGTTGATGAAGTAGATCGCCGGGCGCGAGCCATCGAGCGTCGCTTGGCGGTAATAGCCGTTCGAGGCACCGTTCTGGATTTCGGGGGGGACGCGGCGAATCTCGAGCGGCTGCTTGGGCAATGTCGCGAACGCCTGGGGCAGCTTGGCGTACATCGCCTTGACCCCCCGATTGAGGCTGGCGATGAGTTCGGCGCGGCCGGCGTCGGTGCTCGGGTAGAGCTGGTCGGGTGACTTGTTGAGCGCAGTCAGGCGGTCGCCAACGCTGCCGCTGATGTAGCCCGCGGCGCGCAGGATGGTGTCGAGTTCGGCGCTGATCTCGGTGACCTGCTGCAACCCGATCTGGTGGACGTCTTCGGGTGTGTAGTTGGTGGTGGTCGCCTCGGCCAAGGCCGCCGCGTAGATCTCGCCGCCGTCGGGAACGCGCCACACGCCGTCGCCCGCCGCAGTACCGGGCTTGAGCGCCGTCACCGCCGCAATCTGCCGATCGAGCGCGGGATAGACTTCGTCGGCGATGATTTTGGCCGCGCGGGCCCGCCAGTCGCCCCTAATACCCTTGGCCAATGCGCGCCTGGCAACCGAGTCGGCCATTGTGCTCTTGGCCGGAGCCGGCTCGCGCTGCTGGCGCATCTGTCCGAGCGCTAGGTCGAGCGACCAGCCGGGCGCGAGAAAGCCGCGGGTGGCCTGCCGCTGCTGTTCGGCGGTTTCGTTGTCGAGCACGGTCGCGAATTGCGACAGGCGGGAGAGATAGGCTTCGGCGTCGGACGCGGTTTCAATGGTGTGGGCCGAATCGAGCGCGTCGGGGATCGAGAAGTAAGCGCCGTCCTGCTGGCTGATCACATAGGGACTTTGCGGGTTGGAAATGTCGAATCGCTGCGGCCCGATGTTGCTGGTCTTGAGGTCCCACAAAACGACTTCGCGGTTGAGTTGGGCGGCCGACGACAGGCCCGCTTCGGGGACCGCTTCAAGCCAGCCGATGAACTTGTTGGTGCGGGCGATTTCCTCGATCCGCGCCTGCTGGTCGGGCCGCGTGTCGAGCTTGGACTTGAGCGGGGCAAGCTCGCCTTTGTCCATGCCGAGAAAGGTCGCGCTAAGCGGCGAGGTCCGGACCTGTTCCTGGAAGATGGATTCGAACAATTGGCTGAGCGCGGCGTCGCCCGACCCGCTTGCTGCGACCGGCACCGCCGGCTCCGGCACCGGCGCCGGCAATGGCGCGACAGCCCGCGCCGCGCAGCTCGAAAGGAACGGTAAGGACAAAGCGGCAGCGCCGCTGGTCCACAGAAATTCGCGGCGGTCCATGATCATCCCCAATTGTCCGTGTTGCCGCGGACGATAGTCCGCGGACCGGGTCAGGCAAGGATGTTTGTCGAACGCTGCCTCACGCTTGCAGTTGGTACTGCTTGAGCAAGTCGTACAACGTCGGCCGGCTGATCCCGAGCAGCTTGGCTGCGCTTGAGATATTATTCTCGGTGCGGCTCATCGCCTGGCGGATGGCGCGGCGGTCGGCGACCTCGCGCGCGGCCCGCAGGTTGATCGTCGCCGGCGCCTCACCGGTCCGGCCCGGCAGGTCGAGGTCCTCGGCCGTGATCATCCTGGCGTCGGTCATGATCACCGCGCGCTTGATGCGATTTTCAAGCTCGCGGACGTTGCCCGGCCACGCATGGCCGTCGATCGCCGCCAGGGCATCGGGCGCGAGACCGTGAACCTTCGGATTCATCTCCCGCGCGAAGAGATTGGCGAAATGGCGCGCAAGCAGGACTGAATCTCCCGGCCGTTCGGCCAGCGAGGGGATTGTCACGACCACTTCGGCGAGCCGGTAATAAAGATCCTCGCGGAAACGCCCGGTGGCGATCATCGCCTCGAGGTCCTGGTGGGTCGCGCACACCACCCGGGTGTCGACCGGGATTGGCTGGCGGCCGCCGATGCGCTCGATCACCCGCTCCTGGAGGAAGCGCAGCAGCTTGACCTGGAGCGCCAGCGGGATGTCGCCGACTTCGTCGAGGAACAGGGTCCCGCCCGCGGCCAGCTCGATTTTCCCGATGTTCGATTTGACCGCGCCGGTGAACGCCCCGCGCTCGTAACCGAACAGCTCGGACTCGAGCAGGTTTTCGGGGATCGCAGCGCAGTTGATCGCGACAAACGCGCCGCCGCTGCGGCCGCTCTGGTCGTGCACTGCGCGGGCAAGCAATTCCTTGCCGGTGCCGCTGGCACCGAGCAGCATGACCGACACGCCGGCCGTCGCCACCCGCTCGATCGTCTTGGCGACTTTGAGCATTTCGGGCGCGGCGGTGATCATCGAGCCAAGCACGGCGGCGTCGCCGTCGGCTTCGAGTCGTCGATTCTCGGCTTCGATCCCGTGCAAATGGAAGGCGCGGGCGACGATCAGCCCAAGTTCGTCGATGTCGACCGGCTTGCGGTAGAAATCATAGGCGCCGCAGGCGATCGCCTTGAGCGCGCTTTCGCGCGCACCGTGGCCAGATGCGACGATGATCTTGGTGTCGGGCTTGAGCCGGACCATTTCCGTCAGTGTGGCGAAGCCCTCCTCGGTCCCGTCGGGATCGGGCGGAAGGCCGAGGTCGAGCGTCACCACTGCCGGCTCGTGAACGCGCAGCGCTTCAACCGCCGAGGCGCGGTCGCCGGCGATCACCACATGGTAGCCGTCGTAGGCCCACTTGAGCTGGCGCTGGAGGCCTTCGTCGTCCTCGACGATGAGCAACACGGGAAGGGTCGGTGAAGTGGTCATGCGCTTTTCCGCGTGATGCTGCTGGCCGGGCTAGCGGCGAGCATGATGGTGAAGGTGGTGCCGTGCCCCGACCGGCTATCAACGGTCAGGCGGCCGCCCATCGCCGCGATCAGCGAACGGGCCTCGAACGATCCAATGCCAAAGCCGTTGGCCTTGGTCGACGCAAATGGCTGGAACAGGCGATTGCGGATGAAGTCGCCATCCATGCCGCAGCCACGGTCGGTAATGGTCACCAGCACCGAGCTGCCGCGCTGGGCGACGCGGACGATCACCGGCTCACCGCCAGCGCTGGCCTCGACCGCATTCTGGACCAGATGACCGACGGCTTGCTCGAGCCCGGACGAGTCGACCACGGCGCACAACGCCATGTCGCCGAGCAGGCGGACCTCATGGTTGCGGCGGTTGGCGGCGACCGCCGACAACAGGATCGGCCGAAGCGGCCATGGCTCGCTGCGTTGGACCCGTGCCGGCGCCTGGGGCGAAAGCCGGGCGAGGAGGTCGTTCATCTTGCCGACCGAGCTTTTCAGGGTGGCGATCATGTCGCCGCGAAATTCCGCATTGTCGGCGTGACGTTCGGCGTTGCGCGACAGCAGCGACAATTGGCTGACGAGGTTCTTGATGTCGTGCAGGATGAACGCGAAGCGGCGGTTGAAATCCTCGAACCGCTGCGCGTTCGACAAGGCTTCCTGGCCGTGGGCCTCGGCCAGCGAGCTCGCCGCTTGGCGGCCGGCGGTGCGCAACAGGTCGAAATCCTCCCAGTCGAGCGCGCGGCGATATTCGGGCGCCGCCAGCACGACCAGGCCAAACAATTTGTCATTGTGGATCAGCGGTACGCCGATCCAGGCGCTGGCGTCGGCGGCGATCCAGGCCGGGACGTCGATCACCAGATCCTTGGGGTGGCCGCCGCGCCGCCGGTAGGCATCGAGCTCAAGGATCCGCCCCGAGCCTTCGACGCTGCGCCAGAACTTGCCGGCGGCCTCAAGCTCGATTGCGGGCGAATTGCGGCCTGGCCAGTTCCACGTCGCCGCGGTCGCGATCCCGCCGCCGCTTTCGGCCACCAGCAACAGGCCGCCGGGCGCATCGACGATATCGGCGAAGGCCTTGATGACGCGTTCGCCGAGCGGCGCCGCGTCGTTTCCGGCGCGCCCGACGGTTTCGGTGAAACGCAGCCATTCGGCGCGATAGTCGTAGCGATGCTCGAACAGATGCTTGGCCAACTTGACCTTGGCCCAGCTGCGCGCGCTGGCACTTGGCAGGACGACCATGGCGGCAACCGTGACCAGCGCCAGAAGTGCGACCAGCAGGCCTCCCGCCCAGTCCCAGCCCGATCCGCGCAGGGCGGTGGCAAGAACCGTCATGACGGCAAAATAGGCGCAGATCGCAAGGAGCGAGAGCGACTGGAAGGTGGCGGCTCGCGAGAGGCGGATGCGCAGGCCGTCTTCCTGCTTGGCGCCGAGCGCGAACAGCAGGCCGCCGAGCGCGACCACGGCGCCGCGCCAGTCGACCAGCAACGAACCGGTCCAGCCGAGATAGGTGATGGTGTAGAGGTTGAGATCGTAGCCCCAGATCAGCGCCAGGCCGAGCATTGCGAAGCGAATTGCCGAGCGGCTCGCGGGGGCGGCCTGGCCGTAGAGGTTGTGGACCAGCACCAGCGAGCCGGCGGCGCCAGTGATGCGGAGCAGGCTCGCGGTATCGACCAATGGGCGGCTGTCGACCACAAGCGCCAGCGAGTCGGCGACGAACTGCAGTCCCAGCACCGCCGCGACCGCGCCATAGACCAGCCGGATGCCGTGCTGGCGGGCCTCGCTGGTTGCCGACAGGCTGTAGAGGAACGACACCCACACCAAATTGCGGGCAATCTCGGCGTAGCTGGCCAGAGGCTGGTTGGGATCGATAGCCGACAGCCACGCCCAGCAGGCGGTCAGCGCGAAGGCCGCAAGCAGCAGGCGATCGCCGGCCAGCCGGGCGCCGGCGCCGAGCCGCCAGATCAACAGCGCGACAAACATGGACGCGGCGAGCGCGTAGCTCCAGAAGGAAATCAGCGCTTGCATGGTGGCGCGACTGTCAACCGATCCGACATGGCCGGCACTGTCGCTAAACTTTACAAAGAAATGCTGAACGCTTCCGGAAACGGCGGCTTTTTACCATAAAGATTATGGAGGTTTGGAAATGGACAAGCGTCGGATCGGCAACAGCGCATTGAAAATTGCGCCGCTGGCGCTTGGCGGCAACGTGTTCGGCTGGACCGCGGACGAGGCGGCGAGCTTCGCGGTGCTCGATGCGTTCGTCGATGCCGGCGGCACGATGATCGACACCGCGGACGTCTATTCGGCGTGGGCCCCGGGGCATTCCGGCGGAGAGAGCGAGACGGTCATCGGCAAGTGGCTCAAACGCAGCGGCAAGCGCGACCAGGTGGTGATCGCGACCAAAGTCGGCTTCCTCGCCGGGCTTGCGCCGGAGACCATCGGCCCGGCCTGCGATGCGTCGCTGCAACGGCTCGGGACCGACCGCATCGACCTGTATTACCAGCATAAGGACGACGAGACGGTGCCGCTGGCCGACAGCCTTGGGGCATTCGAAGAACTGCGTGAGTATGGTAAGATTCGTGAAATCGGGCTGTCCCAATTCACTCCGCAGCGCTTGAACGAGGCGTTCCAAGTATCTGATAACCAAGGATTTACTGCGCCATGCGCGCTGCAGACCTGGTACAATCTGGTCGAGCGCGAGAAGCTCGAGGGCCCGCTGCTCGAAGCGGCGCTGGCCAATGGCATGGGGATCCTGCCGTTCTATAGCCTCGCCAACGGCTTCCTGACCGGCAAGTACCGCTCGCCGGACGATCTCGCAAAATCGGTCCGCGGGGTGCGCAACACCGAATATCTCGAAGTGCGCGGGATGCGCGTGCTGGCTGCGCTCGACGAGGTCGCGGCGGAAACCGGCGCGGCGCTGGCGACGGTCACGCTCGCCTGGACCATGGCTCAGCCGGGCATCGTGGCGCCGATCGCCAGCGCGACCAACGTCGACCAGATGCGCGAGCTGATCGCCGCGCTGACCCTCGACCTGACGGTCGGCCAGGTCGAACAGCTCAGCGCGGCGAGCGCTTAGTTCAAGCCGCCGCTCAGTTATTCTTGGGCGGGGTAACGTCGACCGTCGGAACTTCGACCGTCTTGTTCTCGGTGCCGACGTTCACGGTCGGTCCTTGGACATTATATTCGGGCAGCTGACCGCCGGTCGCGTTGACGTCGACGTCGGGCATTTCGCCCTTCTTGGTCTGGTCGACGTTGCACGCCGTGAACGCGAGAAAGCTTGCTCCGACGAGCATTTTCAAAGCGGTTTTCATAGTCATCTCCCTGTTGCCGGTAGCGAAGAAATGTGACGCGTCCGGCAGCGACACAGAGGAACTAACAAGGAATCCCGCCGTGAGGTTCCGAAATGCCGGGTCGGCGATGCCGATCCGAGACTCGGGCTAGCTCTTCTTGAGGATATCGAGCGAGGCCAGGGTCAACGCCTCGGTCGCGGTCGAGATCACGATCTCGGCTTCGGGCGCCCAGAACGGGCTGTGCAGCGACGGCAGCTTGGACGGCTCGCCGCCGGCTGCGTCCCATTTGGCCTGGGGCGTGCCGCCGACCCAGAAGATCAGGCTTTCGATCGACTTGTCGGCGAGCCAGAATCGGCTGAAATCCTCACCTCCCATCACCGCCGCAGTCTTCCTGGCGCGCTCGGGACCGAAATGCTCGGTGAACAGTGCAAGCGCGCGGGCCGACAGCTTGTCGTTGTTGAAGGTCGACGGGGTGAATTCGGCATCGCGAATGGTGACGATCGGCATGCGGTCTTCCGGCACCCCGGCGGCGATCGCCTCGCCGCGCGCGATGCGCTTGATCCCGTCGAGCAGCAGCTTGCGCACTTCGGGGGTGTAGCTGCGCACCGTCAGCTGCAACTTGGCTTCGTCGGAGATGATGTTGTGCTTGGCCCCGGCGTGGAAGCTGCCGACGGTCACCACTGCCGGATTGGCGGGATCGTTCTCGCGGCTGACCAGGGTCTGCAGCGTGGTCACGATGCGCGCCGCAAGCACGATCGGATCCTTGGTGGTTTGCGGATACGCGCCGTGCCCGCCGACGCCGCGGACGGTCATGTCGACGCTGTCGACGTTGGCCAGCGCATAGCCCGGCGTGATGCCGATGACCCCGGCCGGAAGCGCCGCGGCATCGTGGAACGCAAGCACGTAATCAGGCTTGGGGAAGCGCGTGTAGAGCCCGTCGTCGAGCATCGCCTTGGCGCCCTCGCCGGTTTCCTCGCCGGGCTGGAGGATCATCACCAGCGTGCCCGACCATTGGTCCTTCATCGCCGCCAGGCGGCGCGCTGTGCCGAGCCAGCTGGTCATGTGGGTATCGTGGCCGCAGGCGTGCATGACGCCGGTCTCGACGCCCGACCGGGCGGTCGCCCGAACCTTGGAGGCGAACGCCAGCCCGGTCTGTTCGACCACCGGCAGGGCGTCCATGTCGGCGCGCAGCAGAAGCACTGGCCCGGGCCCGTTCTTCATCACCGCGACGACCCCGGTCTTGCCGACCTTTTCAGTCACGGTGAAGCCGAGCTTGCGGGCTTCGGCGGCGAGCTTGGCGGGCGAACGCACCTCGGCCATCGACAGTTCGGGATTGGCGTGGAGATCGCGGTAGACCGTCATCAGCGAGGGCAAATCGGCGCGGATCGCGTCGTGCAGCGGAGCAGCGGTCGAAGGGGTTGGGACAGTCATCGCGGCGATTGCGATCAGTAGCAGCTTTTTGGTCGTCACGGGCATGTCCTAAACGGAGGGGATCAGTTCGAGCACGTCAGTCTGCGATTCAAAATGCGGCCGCGGCATGATCATCCGCCAGCGGTTGGGGCCGATGCGCTCGACGAAGCCGGCGATATTGCGTTCGCGGTCGCGGCCATATTGCAGCGCCCTTTGCTCGTCGCCGAGCACGATCGTGCCGAGGAAAACCTGGCGCAGCGCATCGGCCGGAAAGACCAGGCCGACATAGCGCTGCGAGCCGGTCAACTTGACCAGGCCCTGCACCCCCGCATCAGGCGCAATCCGGCAGAGGAAGGCGGGGTAGGTGACATAGTCGAGCATGCCGGGCGATTTGGCGCCGAGCTTGATCACCCGGCAGCGGTAGTCGCCATTGGGGATCGGCCCGCCGCCGAGTGCGGCATCGGGCTTGAGCAGGACGCCTTCGGCCGCGATCTCGGCGGCGTGGTCGGTCCGCGCCGCCTTGAGCGCGGAGACGAATGCCGGCCGCCAGTCGCGCAGCCGGTCGCGGTCGTCCGAGGTCGCGGTCTGGCGCCAGTCATTGGCCGGTTTGGAGATTACCGCGCCGCCAGGCTGCACGGCCGAACAAGCGGAAAGGGCGAGGCCAAGGGCGAAAGCGCCGAGCGCGGAGAGAGTTTTCATCGTCCTGGCGAGGGTAGCGCGACAATCGCGCGGCGCAACCGGATTGGGCAGAAGGCGCGGCCCGACACCCCGCTGGTGGGTTTCAGTGGAAAGTCGGCGCGGCGGGGGCTAGCTAGGAGCGCTCAAGCGAGGAGGGGGAACGGGTGTTTGCGCGTCGCCGGAGCCTGGTTTTGGTCGTTGCACTCACGCTTGGCGCCGCCGCCGGCGGTGGTTCGAGAGCCGCGGCGCCCTATCGTTTGAGCAAGCCGGTTCCGGCCCCGCCGACGCAAATGCCGGCGCTTCCGCCGGCAGTGTTCGACGATTCGCTGACGATCGGCGGTGAAGACATCAATGCCCGCCGGTCGAACACGCGCATGACGGTCGAGGTCCATGTCAACGGCCGCGGCCCTTATCGCTTCCTGGTCGACAGCGGCGCCGACACGTCGGTGGTCGGCCTGAACATCGCGCGCGACCTGCAGCTGCCGGTCGGCACCCCGGCAAATCTGCACGGAATGACCGCCAGCAGCCTGGTCGATCGGGTCCTGGTCGACCAGCTGACGCTGGGGCAGAGCACGATCAGCAATTTGCAGCTTCCGGCGCTGCTCGAACGGGATCTCGGCGGGCAGGGTATGATCGGCATCGATGCGCTGGTCCAGCAGCGGCTGATGATGGATTTCGAAAAGCGCGTGATCAAGGTCGAGGACGCCAGCACGCCGGCGCAATGGCTCGACGGCGAAATCGTCGTCACCGCGCGGCGCCGGCGCGGCCAGTTGATCCTGACCCAGGTTCGCGCCGCGCATTTGCCGGTCGAAGCGGTGGTCGACACCGGTTCGGAAATCACGATCGGCAATCTCGCGCTGCGCGACCGGCTGATCCGCGGCAACAAGGACAAGTTCGTCACGATCCCGGTGACCGGGGTGACCGGCGTCACGGTCAATCTGCAACTGGCGCGGATCGGCGAACTGCGCCTGGGCTCGGTGACGCTGCGCGACGTGCCGATTGCGTTCGCCGACGTGCCGCCGTTCGGAGTGTTCGGATTGACCAAGGAGCCCGCCCTACTGCTCGGGACCGACCTGCTGGCGACGTTCCGCCGGGTGTCGCTCGATTTCCGCGCGCGCAAGGTCCGCTTCCAGCTCAGGCGGTGCGGGTCGAGCGGGGTGGTGATCAGCACCGACTCGAGCTTTTTCACGCGCATCGTGTCGGCCGACAATGGCGCGGTGTGCAAGCGCTAGCTGTGGCCGCCGCGGTTGAGGTCGACCGCGGCCCGGATCAGCGCCCTGAGCGCAGGCTCATCGATCGCCGCGCCTTCATGCAGGTCGATCGCGCGGCGGGTATTGCCGTCGAGGCTGGCGTTGAACAGATGCGCCGGATCGTCGAGCGCGGCGCCCCTGGCAAAGGTTAGCTTGACCTTGTCGCGGTAGGTTTCGCCGGTGCAGATCATGCCGCCCGACGACCACACCGGCACCCCCGCCGGATTGCTCGGCTTGCGCCACTTGATCTCCTCGACGACGGCGGGGTCGGCCTGCTCGATCAGCGCGCGGAGGCGGTCGAGCAGCTCGCTCCGCCAGTCGCCGGGCGCGTTTGCCGATCGATCCCCCATCAGGTGACGAGCGGCATCTCGGCCGTGACCTGCTGGCCGACGCGGGTGTCGATCCAGTTGATGATGTCGTCGAACACTTCCTCATTTCCGAGGTCGTTGAGCAGGTCGTGATAATGGCCGTCATAGAGTTTGAGCGTCTTGTCGGCCGAGCCAGCGTGGTCGAAGAATTCCTGGCTGCCGTCCGGCCGGGTCGCCTTGTCGGCGGTGCCATGGAGGATCAGCACGGGGAGCGTGATGCGCGGGAATTCGCGCTCGAACCGCTCGCCGGCGCGGGCGAAGGCGGCGACGGTGCTGACCGGCTGGACCTCGTCATGGGTCAGCGGATCGGCATTGAGCTGGGCCACCCAATCGGGATCGCGCGAGAAATCCTCCATCTTGAGCCGCAGCACATGGGCGTGGGGCACGACATGGTCGGCGCCTTCGAGCAGCTTCAAGGCGAAATTGGGCGCGTAGACCCGAAACGCGAAGCTCTCGCAGATCAGGCCGTCGAGCTGGTCCTGGTGATCGAGCGCGTAGGTCACCGCGGTCACGCCGCCGGCGCTGTGGCCGAGCAGGAACAACGGCAAATCGGGATGGTGCGAGCGCCCAAGCTCGATCGCCTGGCTCAAGTCGGACACATAATCGTCGATGGTCTCGGCGTAGAACCGCTCGCCCTCGGACTTGCCGCGGCCGCGCAGGTCGAGCGCGGTGACCGCATAGCCGCGCGCCGCGAACACCTCGGCGGCGCGAATATATTGGCCGCTGTGCGAATTGACCCCGTGGCAGATTACCAGATTGGCCTTCGCCGCGCCGGCGGGCTCCCAGTGGCGGGTGAAGATCCGGCCGCCGGTGCCGTCGAGCCATTGTTCGGTGGCGGTGCTGCTGGTGGTCGCGGTGATCATCGCTGGATTCTCCCGAGTCGGAAGGGCAGAAGCCGCGCAACTTACAGCAGTCGGCGCCCGACCGGAACGGCGAGCGGGGCAAGGCGCTCGGTCAGGCGGCGGTCCAGCCGCCGTCCATGGTGAGGTTGGCGCCGGTGATCGAGGCGGCCTCGTCGCGGCACAGGAACAGCGCCAGCGCGGCGACTTCCTCGGGTGTGACGAAGCGCTTGGTCGGCTGGGCGGCGAGCAGCACGTCGTTGATGACCTGGTCGCGGGTTAGGCCGCGGGCCTGCATCGTGTCGGGGATCTGGTTTTCGACCAATTGCGTCCAGACGTAGCCGGGCGAGATGCAATTGACCGTGACGCCGTCGCGGGCGGCCTCCAGCGCGACGGTCTTGGTGAGGCCGGCGATACCGTGCTTGGCGGCGACATAGGCCGCCTTGTTGGGCGAGGCGACCAGGCTGTGGGCCGAGGCAGTGTTGATGATCCGGCCCCACTTGCGCGAGCGCATCGCGGGCAGCGCGAGGCGGATGGTGTGGAACGCCGACGACAGGTTGAGCGCGATGATCGCGTCCCACTTTTCGGGCGGGAAATCTTCGATCGGCGAGACGAACTGGATGCCGGCATTGTTGACCAGCACGTCGGGCGGGCCGAGCTCGGCCGAACAGCGCGCAAGCATCGCCGCGATCGCCTTGGGGTCGGTCAGGTCGGCGCCATCGTGGATCGCGCCGAGCTCGCTGCACAGCTGCGCGATTTCGGCCGGGTCGCCAAAGCCGTTGAGCATCACCTTGGCGCCTTCGCCAGCCAACGCGCGGGCAATGGCGAGGCCGATCCCCGAGGTCGATCCGGTGACGAGCGCGATTTTTCCGTCGAGAATCATGGGCGGTCTCCTAGCCCGGCTAGTCGCTGCCGCAGCCAAGCTTTGCAACCGCGATGCGATCTCGCGCATTACGGCGAAGACAGAGGAGGGACGATCATGCGCTTGGGCGACGAAGGCAGCGGGAATTTCGAAGACCGGACCGGCCAAAGCGGCTTTGGCGGGATGGGCGGCGGTGGCGGCAACATGCTCGGCTGCCTGCTGCCGTTCGTGATGAGCCGGTTCGGCATCGTCGGCGTATTGGTGCTGCTGCTCGGCTATTGCGCGCTGACCTCGCTCGGCGGCGGCGGAATCCTCGGCGGCGGCGGCACCGGCACCTCGCCGACCAGCGGCCAATCGACCCTCAGCGCAGAGGACAAACGGACCCTGACCACGGTCCTCGGGTCGACCGAAAAGGTGTGGGGCGACATCTTCCGCAAGGAAGGCAAGCAGTACACGCCGACCACGCTGGTGGCCTATTCGAACGCCAACCAGTCGGGCTGCGGCGCGGCGCAGGCGGCGATGGGGCCGTTCTATTGCCCGACCGACAAGGACATTTACATCGACCCGCAATTCTTCGGCGAGCTGCGGTCGCGCTTCAACGCTCCGGGCGATTTCCCCCAGGCCTATGTGATCGCGCATGAAGTCGGTCATCACATCCAGAACCTCGAGGGCCGGCTCGACGAGGCGGCGACCGCCCAGGCCAAGTCCAGCCAGGCCGGCGGCAACGCGATCCAGGTCGCGGTCGAACTGCAGGCCGATTGCTACGCCGGGGTGTGGGCGGCCAACGCCAAGGCGCCCGACGGAACGCCGGCGCTCGACCCCGGCGACGTCGAGGAAGGGATGCGCGCGGCCGAGGCGATCGGCGACGACACGCTACAGACCCAGATGCAGGGCCGGGTCGTGCCCGAGAGCTTCACCCACGGTTCGGCCGCCCAGCGCATGGCGGCGCTGCGCACCGGCCTGCAAAGTGGCGACCCGGCGGCGTGCAAGTTTAACTGACGAAGACCCTCACCCCAATCCTCTCCCGCGCGCGGGAGAGGGAGGAGAGCGAAGCGACGGAGGGTGAGGGTTGCTAGAGCTTGACCAGCATCTTGCCGGTGTTGGCGCCCTTGAACAGGCCGAGGAAGGCTTCGGGCATGCGCTCGAGCCCCTCGACGATGGTGTCTCGCGACTT
Source organism: Sphingomicrobium sp. (assembly GCA_039931595.1). Lineage (GTDB taxonomy): Bacteria > Pseudomonadota > Alphaproteobacteria > Sphingomonadales > Sphingomonadaceae > Sphingomicrobium. Next base: position 644 of record JBDTRT010000011.1, on the reverse strand, counting down.
GACCTGGCCGCTTGCGATCCAGCGGCTCATGTCGCGGTAGAATTCGGGCAGGCGCGGCACATAATCGGTGTAGATGAAGCCCTGCAGCCGGATGCGCATGGCGATGATCCGCATCAGGAAGCGCAGCGAGGTCGACTGGCCCTTGTTGTAATCGTCGATCATCCCGCATTCGGCGAAGCGGGCGTTCTTGCGGGCCAGCGCCAAGGCGGCATCGAGATGGTTGCCGCCGACATTGTCGAAATAGACGTCGATCCCCTTGGGCGCGGCGGCCTTGAGCGACTTGAGCAGCGGCCCGGTCGAATAATCGACCACCGCGTCGGCGCCCAGGGAGTGGACATAATCGCACTTGGCCTTGCCCCGGACCGAACCGATCACGGTCATGTTCATCGCCTTGGCGATCTGGACCACGGCCGAACCGACCGCGCCGGCAGCGGCCGAGACGAACACGATGTCGCCTTCCTTGGCTGAAGCGGCGTCGAGCAGGCCGAAATAAGCGGTGCTGCCGGTCAGGCCGAGATTGCCGAGAAACGCCTGCGGCTTGACCCCGAGGTCGGGCAGCTTGGTCACCGCAGCGGCGGGCAGGACAGACTCATCGCGCCACCCGGCCATGTGCAGCACGGTGTCGCCGGGCTTGAACAGGTCGC
>JBDTRT010000010.1:0-13928 GCA_039931595.1 Sphingomicrobium sp. | reverse complement strand
ACCAGATGGTGGAGCCGAACGCATGACCGACAAGACGCTGACGATGAAATTCGATGGCGGCGAAGTGACTTATCCGATCCTGCCCGGGACCGTCGGTCCCGAGGTGGCCGATATCCGCAAGCTGTACGGCGACACCGGCAAATTCACCTACGACCCAGGTTTCACCTCGACCGCCAGCTGCCAGAGCGCGATCACCTTCATCGACGGCGAAAAGGGCATCTTGCTCCACCGCGGTTACCCGATCGACCAGCTGGCCGAGAATTCGACCTTCATGGAGGTGTCGTATCTGCTGCTCCACGGCGAGCTTCCGACCGCCGACGAGCTGACCTCGTTCACCTACACCATCTCGCGCCACACCATGGTCCACGAGCAGCTCGCGACTTTCCTCCGCGGGTTCCGCCGCGACGCGCACCCGATGGCGGTAATGTGCGGCGTGGTCGGGGCGCTGTCGGCATTCTATCACGACAGCACCGACATCACCGATCCGCAGCAGCGGATGATCGCCTCGCACCGGCTGATCGCCAAGATGCCGACTATCGCCGCGATGGCCTATAAATATACCATCGGCCAGCCGTTCCTCTATCCCGACAACAGCCTGTCCTACACCGGCAATTTCCTGAGGATGACGTTCGGCGTCCCGGCCGAGCCGTATGAGGTCAACCCGGTGATCGAGCGGGCGATGCGGCGGATCTTCATCCTCCACGCCGACCATGAGCAGAACGCTTCGACCTCGACGGTCCGGCTGGCCGGCTCGTCGGGCGCCAATCCGTTCGCGTGCATCGCGGCCGGCATCGCCTGCCTGTGGGGACCGGCCCACGGCGGCGCCAACGAAGCCGCGCTCAACATGCTGCGCGAAATCGGCAATGTGAAGAATATCCCGGCCTATATTGCGCGCGCCAAGGACAAGAACGACCCGTTCCGGCTGATGGGCTTCGGCCACCGGGTGTACAAGAATTACGACCCGCGGGCGAAGGTCATGAAGGCCACCGCCGACGAGGTGCTGAAGGAGCTCAACATCTCCGACCCGGTGCTCGACGTCGCGCTCGAACTCGAGCGGATCGCGCTCAGCGACGAATATTTCATCGAGAAGAAGCTCTATCCCAACGTCGATTTCTATTCGGGCGTGATCCTCAACGCGATCGGCTTCCCGAGCGACATGTTCACGGCGCTGTTCGCGTTGGCGCGGACGGTCGGCTGGGTGGCGCAGTGGAACGAGATGATTTCCGACCCCGAACAGAAGATCGGCCGCCCGCGCCAGCTCTACATCGGCGCGACCCAGCGGGAGTATGTCCCGGTCGACAAGCGCTAGAGCTGCTGGCGGCGACCCGCTTCAGTCACGCAATCGTCCGCCGGCCGGCGCGCTCGGTGGTCGACGGCTTGCGCGCCCACGACCGTGGCCCGCCGAGTTTTGACGGGATCGTCGCCGAGCATGACGCCTATGTCGCCGCGTTGCGCTCGGCCGGGCTAGCGGTGACGGTGCTGGAGCCGCTCGAGGCGATGCCGGACGCGCTGTTCGTCGAAGACCCGGCGTTGGTGTTCAGCGAGGGCGCGATCCTGCTGCGGCCCGGAGCGCCTAGCCGGCAAGCCGAGGCGGCCGCGATCGCACCGACCCTGCGCGGCTTGTTCGAGACCGTGATTGAGCTGCCCCAAGGGTTTGCCGACGGCGGCGATGTGCTGGTTACGCCGGAACGCGTGCTGATCGGCCGCTCTGCTCGCACTGACGCGGCTGGTGCAGCGGCGCTGGTGCAGTGCCTGGCCAGGCTTGGCCGCCAGGCCGAGGTGGTCGAGCCGCCGGCCGGCGTGCTGCATTTGAAGACCGCTTGCTCGCTGCTCGACGACGAGACCGTGCTGGCCACGCCGGCGCTCGCTCGGACGGAGATGTTCGGCGGATTGCGGCAGGTTATCACGCCGGACGGCGAAGACGGCGCCGCCAACGCGCTTCGGATCAACGATGGCCTGCTGGTCAGCGCCGGTTACCCGCGGACGATCGACCTGCTCGGTTCGCTCGGCTTTACGGTGGTGGCGCTTGATACGCTGGAGATCGCGAAGCTCGATGCCGGGCTGTCGTGCCTGTCGCTGCGCTGGCTCGAACCGGCTGCGGACTGAGCGTCAGGCGGAGGGCAAGGTCAGCGTGAAGCGGGCGCCGCGGTTGGGCTCGCTGTCGAGGCTGATGTCGCCGCCCATCGAGCGCGCCAGGCGGCGCGAGATGGCCAGCCCGAGACCGGTCCCGCCTTCGTCGGCATTGGCCCGCTCGAACCGTTCGAAAATGCGTTGCTGGTCGACCGGCGCAATGCCGGGTCCTTCGTCCGAAACGATCACCGAGGCGATGCCGACGGTCAGGTCGAAGCGCAGGGTGACGGTCCCCGAAGCGGGCGAATGGCGCACCGCATTGCCGATCAGATTGACGAGGATCTGGATCACCGCCCGCTCCTCGCCGCTGGCCGGCAGCGCCTTGTTGAGCTCGTTGACGATCTTGACCCCGCGCGCCTCGGCCGAAGGCTCGAGCAAGACCACCGCTTCGGCCGCGAGGACGGCCAGGTCGATGGTCTTGTGGCCCTGCCCCGGCTCTTCGCTCATCGAGTGAATGACCGACAGCAAGTGCCTCGCAGCGGCTGAAATATCGCTGGCGTAAGCGGCGTAATCGCTGCGCAGCGGGCCGTCAGCGCGGTCGGCGATGCGCTCGGCGCAGTCGATGATCCGGTCAAGCGGCGAGCGCAGCGCTTCGTTGAGCGCCTCGTCGATCGCGGCCAGCGGCGGCTGGACATGGTTGGCAGCGCCGTTGCCGTTGGCGGTCGCCCGCCCGGCAAACCCGGCGAAATCGCCGTCGGCGGCAAAGATCACGTCGCCGCTGAGCATCAACGCGACGCCGGGATCGCCGTTGCGGGCCCGGGCCGGTTGGGCCGAGAAGCCGTGGCGCGCGGCGAGCGCCGCGACCAGTGGCATTTCGCCCGAATCGTCTTCCTCCAGCCGGAACAGGCGCATCAGCGGCTGGCCGACCAGGTCGGACGGTTCGGCACCAAGCCGTTCGGCGAGCGAGACCGAGACCGAAGTCAGGCGCAAATCCTCGTCCGCCGCCCATTCGCCGGCTTCGGGCGCGGCCTGGGTCTCGCTATCGCCACCGAGCAGGGTCGCAAGGCGCGGCGACGGCGCCGGCCGAGTGGTCCAGCCTTCGAGCGTCAACGTGACGTCGTCGCCTTCGGGAACCGCCCGGACCCACAGGTCGATGTCGTGATTGGCGCCGGCCGCAACGGCCGGGCGCGAGACAGGAATGCCGAGCTTGCGGGCGAGCCGGGCGACTGCCGCAACCTGCGGCAAGGCGAGCGTCGCACCGATGCTCGAGCCAGCCTCCATCTGCAGCGTCGCAAATTCGGCGTCGGCCGCGATCAGGCGCCCGGCGCGGTCGACTCGGCCCATGATCGTCCGCGGTTCAGAAGGTGCGCTGGCCATCGTCATCCTGCCCGAGCGCAGCCAGTGCCGCGCGATATGAGGGGTCGAGCCGGAGCCATTCGCGGGTCGAATCGACTTCCTGCTGAGTGATTGCGTCGAACCCGGCGATGGCCCGGCCGGCGTCGGCGATTTCGAGCAGGTCGCCGGGGCCGGCGAGCAAGCGCGCGGCCAGACCGCGCGACACGCCCGCCATGCGCATCAGCAACATCAGGGACGAGCCCTCGCCGCCAAGCAACAGGTTGAATGCATCCTCGCCATTGATCGCGGCGCGGCGCGCCAGCGCTTCGGCGACCAGCACCGCCTCGCCGTCGCCGGCGGCGGCAGCGATGAAGTCTTCCTCGAGCCGGCCCTGCTCGTCGAGCAGGCGGATCAGCGCCGCGGCGAGAGCTTCGAGCCGCTTATTTTCGTCATGGCGCGCCAGCAGGGCCGAGCTGGCGACGGCCAATTGGCGGTCGGCTTCCTGTTTTTCGAGCGTGACCATCAGCCGCTGGCGGAGACCGGCGCTAACGATCTGGGTCAGCACCACCGCGGTTTCGGCCGGAAGATCGTCGAATTCGAGGCGCGGCTGGCCGAAGCGGTCGCGGCGCCGGCCGCGGGCGAGGATCAGGGCCATCGCCGCCGCCGAGATCGATGCGCTCTCGTCGCTCACCAGGGTTTGCAGGACGCGTCCATCGCGACCGGCGTTGCGGGCCTTGACCGCGGACGTGATCTGCTCCTCGTCGGCGCGGTGGAGCAGCACTTCGATCAGCCGCGGCTGGTCAAGTAGGCCGCTTGCCCGAAGCTCGGCGATAAGCTCGCTATTGTCTTCGTCATTGGCGACCGCCGAGCGGGCCGGAAGCGCCGCCCTAATCTCGTCGGCGATGTCCGACACCAGCCCGTGGAGCATGGCGGTCATCACCGCCCGCTCCTGCTCGTTGAGGCGCTGATCGGGGTCGAGGAAAAAGTCGAGCCGGACAGTCGACAGCCGATCACGCCCGGCGCTTCGCGCGGGTGCAACCATCCGGTCGGCTGTCGGGGCAGCTATCGGCCATTCCTCTGGAACCATATCGATCGGGTTAATTGGCTCCAGCTAACGTGGCGTCAATTGGTTGTGATGCGATGGTGCCAATGTTGGACATAGAAGAATGAGCCGGCGGCATAGAGAGCGAGGGCGACCAGGCACGGCGCCCACTGCCCGGCGATCGCGAACGGGACAGCCGCCAGGATCGCGTTGCGGCGCGAGAATAGCCAGACCTGGCCCGGCAATTCGTCATGCCCCTGCTCGATCCGGGCCGCTTCGGCGAACGCGGCGACGGCCAGCGCGGTGGCCAGCGATCCCCAACCGCCGCCGTGCTGGAACAGCCGCCAGCCGAGCGCGACCAGCGCCAGGCCGGCCGCGGGCCACAGCAAGCGCCCGCTGATCGATCGCGGCGGCAACGGTTTAAGCCGCAACGCAGCCAGTCGCCGAGCAACCAGGTCGAGCGGGGTCGACACGCCCAGCAGCGCCACCGCCGGGCCGAGCCAGCCGCGGGAGCAGGCGAACGCCGCCGCCACGGTCAGCGTCAGCGCGGCCCACATCAGCCATTGCGGCCGAACCCCGGTGTCGAGCAGCCGTTCGGTCGAGAATTCCTCGATCACCGGCAACACGAAGCGGCTCGCCCAGTCGTTGCGCACGCCGCGCGACGAGGCGATCAGCCCGCGCTCGAAATTCCCCAATTGCTCGGCGCTCTCGGCCAGCATCGGCTCGCCGGTCGACGCTACCCGGACGCGCAAGGCGCCATCTTGCAGCGCGCGCCGGAGCAGGGTCGACTGGAGGTCCCAGTCGCCGAGCATGGCGGCGGTCGCGCCCAGCGTCCGGCCATTGATCAGCGCTACCCCGGCCCAGCGGCTGGTGGCGTCGATCCGCTCATAATCCTCATGCGGTTCGTCGTCGGGCACGGTCGCCACCGCCGGCTCGGCTTCCTCGGCGAGCTGGGCGAGCAAATCCGCCGGGGCGGCGACGCCGTCACCGACCAGCAGGATCAGCGAGCCAGCCTCGAACCGGCTGGCGGCTTCATTGCCGTCGCTCACCGGGATCACCGGCAGGCCGTCGACGCGCAGCCGCTCGAACGCTTCGTGGAGCGCCGGGGGGACGCGCTCGACCAGGACGACGATCGGCGCGGCGCCGGCGGCGGCGGCGCAGCGCGCCTGATATTCGAACAGCGTCCGGCCCGCCAGCGGGAGCAAGGCGCGCAGCTCGCCCGAGCCATTTTCCTGATAGGCCCCGATCAGGGCGCCGACCGCCATCCCGCCTTTTTCCCCTCCCGTTTCGGCCGCTTCGACAGCGGTCCGCTGGATGCCCTCTCTAATCGCTTTCTTGCCGAGACAAAGATGGTAAACTGCACCACCATGAACCCACGCATCCAACGCGCCGACCTTCCGCCCGCCGAGCACCAACGGTCCGCGGGCGACCATTTGCATCCTGATTCGAGCGCATCGCGCGACGAGCCGATGCCCGAACCCGACTATGGCGAACATTGGGACGTCGCCGCCGAACGCCCGGTCCGGGCAGCGGGCGGGCGCGAAGTGCTCGGCGGGGCGCTGGTCCTGCTGGCGGTGGTGTGGATGGCTTATACCGCCTGGTCCGCCGGGCGCGTGCTGGCCGGCCAGCCGCTGACCTCGCCGATCCTCGCCCAATGGGTGGCGATCGCCGCCGGCCCGCTGGCGCTGCTCGGGCTGGCGTGGATCATGTTCGGCCGCACCCGGCGGCGCGAGGCCGAGCGCTTCACCCAGTCGGTGATCGCGATGCGCCAGGAATCGCAGTCGCTCGAGGCATTGCTCGAAGTGCTGTCGCAGCGGATCGAGGACAGCCAGGCGTCGCTGGTCATCATGGCCGAGCGGCTGATGCGGCTGGGCGACGAGACCACCGGCAAGATGGGCGCGATCACCAACCAGCTCGATCTGTCGTCCGACCGGCTCGGCCGGCATGGCCATGCACTCGACCGCGCCGCCGAATCGGCGCGCACCGATATCGCGCTACTGCTCGACGATTTGCCGCGGGCGGAAGCCACCAGCCGCGCCATCGCCGAGCAATTGCGCGGCATCGGCAGCGAATCGACGGCGCGCACCGCCGACCTCGAGCTGCAGGTCGCGGCGCTGGCCGACCGGACCCAGGAAGCCGACCGGCTGGTCGCCGCAACCGCCCAACGGCTGGTCACACACCTGACCCATATCGAAAGCGCCGGGGCCGCTGCCGCCGCGCGCGTCGGCGAAGCGGAATCGAGCTTCACGATCGCGCTCGACACCTTGCTCGACCGCACCGCGACGACGCTCGACGGGATTCGCAGCGGGATCGACTCCCAGTCGGCCGCGGTGTCGGCGCTGGTCGATCACGCCTCGGCCGGGATCGGGCGCGCGGGGATGGAAGCGGCCGATGTGCTGGGGATGAAGATCGGCCAGGCCGGGGCTTCGCTCGACGGGCTGTCGGCGCGGGTCGCCGAACAGCAGCGCGAATCGCAACGGATGTTCGCCGAGATCGACAGCGGGCTGACCCTGATCAGCGGGCGCTTTGCCGAATTGTCCGAGCATGGCGACGATCGCGCCAATCACTTCCTCGGTTCGCTCAGCCGCGCCCGGGCCGAGCTCGACACGCTGGCCGAGCAGGCCGGGACCCAGGACCAGTCGATCGAGGCGCTGGCCCAGCGCACCGCCGCGCTGCGCCAGGGGATCGACCAGCTCACCCGCGAAATTCGAGAAGGCCTGTCGGGCGCGATCGGCGACGCCGAAAGCGGCGCCGAACGGGTGCTGCGGGTGACCGAGAGCGCCAAGCCCGAAATCGGCTGGATGCGCGACGCCGCGATCGAGGCCGCGAGCCAGATCAGCGCCAGCGGGACCGGCATCGCCGACCAGCAGGATCGTTTCGCCGCGCTGCTCGCATTGATCGACGACGGGGTCGGCAAATCGGGCACTCAGCTGGCCGAACTGACCTCCGCCCTGACCGAAGCGCAAGGCGAAGCGACGCGCCTCACCGCCGAGACCGGGCCGGCGCTGGTCGCCGCCTTGCTCCAGGTGCGCGAAGCCGCGGCCCACGCCGCCGAACGCGCCCGCGAAGCGATCGAGGGCATCATACCCGAAAGTGCCGGCAAGCTGTCCGACGCCACCCGCGAGGCGCTCGAGACCGCGATCCGCGAGGGCATCGAGGACCGGCTGCGCGGGGTCGAAGCGGTTGCCGCGCGAGCGGTCGAAAGCGCCCGCGAAGCGTCCGACCGGCTGACCCAGCAGATGATCACCCTGGGCCAGTCGAGCAATGCGCTCGAGCAGCATTTCATGCAGACCCAGGCCGACCAGCGCGAAAAGGACAGCGAAGCCTTTGCGCGGCGCGTGTCGCTGCTGATGGATTCGATGAACTCGGCGGCGATCGACGTCGGCAAGATCCTCTCCGACGAGATCGACGACAAAGCGTGGTCGTCCTACCTCAAGGGCAACCGCGGGGTGTTCACGCGCCGCGCAGTGCAATTGCTGGGCGGCAGCGAGACTCGCGCCATCCGCGCCCAGTACGAGCAGGACATGGAGTTCCACGGCTCGGTCAATCGCTACGTCCACGACTTTGAATCGATGCTTCGGCGGGTGCTGGCCGAACGCGACGGCGGGATGATGGCAGTGACCCTGATGTCGTCCGACATGGGCAAGCTCTACGCCGCGCTGGCCTCGGCGATCGAACGGCGGCGGTAAGTCTTTTTCGTCATCCCGGACCTGATCCGGGATCCGCCCTGTGGTGTTTGGGTGGATGAAATTCAGGCAGACCCCAGATCAAGCCCGGGGTGACGGCGCGTCAGTTGTAGAAGTCGAGGTCCGAGACCTGGATCCAGCCGAAGGTCCAATTGGCGTAATATAAAGCGAACAGGATCACGGCCATCACCGCCGCTTTACGCAAATGGCGCGGCAGGTCGAAGCGGTGCGGCGCGCTGTCGGCCTGGCCCGGGACCTTGGGCGTGCCCGCTTCCTCGTCGGTGCGGACCCCGAACGGCAGCAGCAGGAACGCGCTGGCGACGAAGAACAGCACGTAGATTGCGACGATCGAGAGGAAGCTCAAGCGGAGACCTTGAGCAGGGTCACGTCGACCACCGGTTTCTTGCCGGTCCACAAGGTCGCGCAGCGGCGGACGGCGAGGCGGACCGCTTCGCGGCAACGGTCTTCGTCGGCCGCCGGGTCGAAGGCGCGGGTCGCGGCGTTGGTCGCGTCGGCGAGGAAGTCGTCGCGGTCGACCTCGACCGGCACTCCGAACGGCCGGACCAGAGGCGCACCGGCGAGATGGCCTTGATCATCGACCGGAACCGCGACCGTGATCAGGCCGCCAACCCCCATCCGGCGGCGCTCGGTGATGGTCGTGCCGTCGGCCGGCAGGATGACGTCGCCGTCGAGTACCAGGCGGCCGACGCGGACCTCGTCGATCTTCTTGGGGCCGTCGGGAGCGAGCCGGACGAGGTCGCCATTTTCCTGGACGATCGCCTTGGGCACGCCGTGCGCGAGCGCGAACCGGGCCTGCTCGGCGAGGTGGCGCGCTTCGCCGTGGACCGGGACGATGATCTCCGGCCGAACCCAGTCGTACATGATTGCGAGTTCGGGCCGCCCGGGGTGGCCCGAGACGTGCACATGGGCCTGTTTTTCGGTGACGATCAAAGCGCCGATGTCCGACAGCTGGTTCATGATCCGGCCGATCGCGACTTCATTGCCGGGGATGATCCGCGACGAGAAGATGATGGTGTCGTCGCGCGTCAGCTTGAGCTCGTGGCTGCCCGAGGCGATCCGGCCGAGCGCGGCACGGGGCTCGCCCTGCCCGCCGGTGGCGACGATCAGCAGTTCCTGGCGCGGTAGCCGCATCGCTTCGTCGAACCGCACCGGCTCGGGGAAATCGCGCAGGTAACCGGTCGCCTTGGCAACCCTGAGGATGCGGTCGAGCGAGCGGCCGGCGACGCACACCCTCCGCCCGGTTTCATTCGCCACCCGGCCGATCGTCTGGAGCCGCGCGGCATTCGAGGCGAAGGTCGTCACCAGCACCCGCCCGGGCGCTTTTGCGACCTGCTCGGCGAGCCCCTTGTGGACGCCCTCTTCGGAACCGGAGGCCGCCTCCTGGAAAACATTGGTCGAATCGCACACCAGAGCGAGCACGCCCTCGTCGCCGATCCGGGTCAGCGCTTCGGCGCTCGGCGCTTCGCCCAGCACCGGCGTGTCATCGATCTTCCAGTCGCCAGTGTGGAACACCCGGCCGTAGGGGGTTTCGATGAGCACGCCATTGCCTTCGGGAATGGAGTGCGAGAGCGCGACGAAGCGGACCTTGAACGGGCCCAGGTCGACCGTTCCGCCACGCTCGACGATGTTGAGCTTGACCTGGCCGGTCAGCCCCTCCTCCTCGAGCTTGCCGGCGATCAGCCCGGCGGTGAACGGGGTCGCGTAGAGCGGCACCTTCAGGTCGGCGCAGAGATAGGGCAGCGCCCCGATATGGTCTTCGTGGCCGTGGGTCAGGATGATCCCGGCGAGCCGGTCCTGCTGTTTTTCGATGAATTCGAGCTCGGGCAGGATGAGGTCGATGCCGGGATAATCGGGGCCGGCGAAGGTCAACCCGAGGTCGACCATCAGCCACTGGCCCTGGGTGCCATAGAGATTGACGTTCATGCCGATCTCACCCGACCCGCCGAGCGCCAGGAACAGCAGTTCTTCGCCCGGGATCATGCCTGCACCAACGTCATCATCGGGTCGCGCTTTGGTAGAGCAGACCGAGGCCCTGGATGGTGAGGTCGGGCTCGATCGCGTCGAACGCCTGGGTGTGCTGGTCGAACAGGTCGGCGAGGCCGCCGGTCGCGACCACCGTGACCGGGCGCCCGATTTCGGCCTTCATGCGCTCGACCAGCCCTTCGATCAGCGCGACATAGCCCCAGTAGATGCCGATGATCATCTGGCGCTCGGTGGTCCGGCCGATTACCGACAGATTGTCGTCACTGGGCGCTTCGATCGCAATTCGCGGCAGCATTGCGGCGGCGTTGACCAGCGCGTCGAGCGACAGGTTGATGCCAGGCGCGATGATCCCCCCTTTGTAGCCGCCCGAGTTATCGACCACGTCGAAGGTGGTGGCGGTGCCGAAATCGATCAGGATGAGGTCGCCGGGATATTTGGCGTGCGCGCCGATCGCGTTGAGGGCGCGGTCGGCGCCGACGTTGTGCGGCTCGTCGACGTCGAGCGCGATCGGCCATGCCGCGGCGCCATTGCCGGCGATGAGCGGTTCGACGTGGAAATATTTGTTCGCCAGCACTTCGAGATTGTGGAGCGCGCGCGGCACCACCGTGCCGATGATGACCGCATTGACGTCGGCCTTGGTGAAGCCTTCGAGCTCGAGCAATTGATGGAGCCAGACCGAATATTGGTCGGCGGTGCGGCGCGGATCGGTCGCAATCCGCCAGCGCGCCTTGATCGCGCCACTGTCCAGCAGCGCGAAAACGAGATTGGTGTTTCCGGCGTCGATGGCGAGCAGCATGGCGCCTGCTAGCCCCGCCGCGCCGGGTTGGCCAGAATGTTCGCGCAAGCAATCACAGGCTGACGTCGCCGGCGCGGACGATGCGAACGCCGTCGCCGGTGCGCAGCCGCAGCGCGCCATCGGGTTCGAGCCCGTCGAAGGCGCCGCCGAGGCTTTCGTCGGCGCTGGTGTGGACGGTCAGCGCAGCGCCGAGCGGATGGGCGCGGGCGAGCCACGCCGTCGCGACCGCGGCCGGGTCGCCGCCGCGCCATCTGGCGAGCATCCGGGCGAAGCTCGCGGCGAGCAATGGGGCGAACCCTTCGGGCGTCACCGCGCCTTCGAGCGAGGCCGCGGTGCGGCCGTCGAGGTCGGGGGCCGCGGCCAGATTGACGCCGAACCCGACCACGATCCGGTCGCCGCTGCGTTCGAGCAGGATGCCGGCCAGCTTGCGCCCGTCGAGCAGCAGGTCGTTGGGCCATTTGAGCAGCAGCGGCGGAGCGTGCGGCTGGCCGAGGCCCGGAACGGCGATCGCGACCGCTTCGATCAGCGCCACCCCGGCACCGAGCGACAGGGTCTGAGCCAGCGGATCGCCGGCCCCGAGCATGACCAGCGTGCTGCCGAAGAAATTGCCCTTGAGCGAAGTCCATGCGCGGCCGTGCCGGCCCCGCCCCGCATCCTGCGAGCGGGCGACCAGCCAGTCACCCTCGACGCTTTCGGGTGCAGCGAGCAAGTCGGCGCTGGTCGAACCGGTCCGTTCGGCGATCCGGATGCGGCTCAGAACAGCGACCCGGCGGCGCGGTCGGCGAGCCGTCCGAGTAGGTCGATCAAAAGATAGCCGAGCGGTGAGACGATCAGCGCCGCGGCGAGGATCATGACCCCCTCGAGCGGCGCGCTGCTGCGCACCAGCGGCGACGGATTGTTCTCGAAATACATGATCTTGATGATCCGCAGATAATAATAAGCGCCGATCACGGTGCCAAGGATGCCGGCCACGGCGAGCGCCACCAGGCCCTGGTCAACCGCGGCCTTGAAGACCAGTAATTTGGGCCAGAAGCCGAACAAGGGCGGCACACCGGCGAGGCTGAACATGAAGATTGCGAACGCCGCCGCGAGGCCCGGGCGCGACTGCGACAGGCCGGTCAGGCTGTCGAGGCTCTCGAGCGGCTCGCCGTCTCGCCCACGCATCAGCAGCACGCACAGGAACGCGCCCAGCGTCATCACCACATAGACCGCCATGTAGAACAGCACCGACGACACGCCGCGCGGGCTGGCGGCGGCGAGACCGATCAGCGCGAAGCCGACATTGTTGATCGACGAGTAAGCCAGCAGCCGCTTGATGTTGGTCTGGCCCCAGGCGGCGACCGCGCCCAACAGGATCGAGGCCAGCGCCGAGACGATCACGATCTGCCGCCAGGCATCGCTCGCCGGGCCGAGCGCTTCGATGCACACCCGGGTCGCAAGCAGCACCCCGGCGACCTTGGGCGCCGAGGCGAAGAAGGCAGTGACCGGGGTCGGCGCGCCTTCGTAGACGTCGGGGGTCCACATGTGGAACGGCACCGCGCTGATCTTGAAGGCGATCCCGGCGAGCAGGAAGACGAGGCCGAACAGCAGCCCGATCGATGGCGTCGGCTCGCGCGCGAAGGCGCCGGCGATGCCCTGGAAGGCCATCGTGCCGGTGAAGCCGTAAAGCAACGAAATGCCGTAGAGCAGGATGCCGCTGGCAAGCGCACCAAGCACGAAATATTTGAGCCCGGCCTCGGCGCTGCGCTCGTCGCTGCGGCGGTAGGAGGCGAGCACGTAGCTCGACAGGCTGAGCAATTCGAGCCCGACGTAGAGCGTAATCAGATTGGTCGCCGAGACCATCACCGCGCCGCCGATCGCGCTGAACAGGATCAGCACCGAATATTCGGGGCTATGCTCGGTGCCGCGCTCAAACCAATTGTGCGCGGCGATGATCGCCACCGCCGAGGCAATGAAGATGATCACCTTGCCGAACGCGCCGAACCCATCGGCCGCGACCAGGCCGCCGAACAGCGGACCGGCATTGGACGGGGCGCCGACCAGCGCGACCGTCGCCGCGAGCAGCAGCGCGACCGCGGTCCAGCTGGTCAGCCCGGCGCTGCGACGGCCGGCGAAGGCCGCGACCATCATCAGCACGATCGCGCCGACTGCCAGGATCAGCTCGGGAAGGATGGGGCCGAACTGGTTCATTCGTGAGCCGCAGTTGGAACAGAGGTCTGGGGCTTGCCCGGGGTCGGCAGCGAATCGCCCTTGGGGGTGACTCGCTCGACCCGGCTCAGCAGCCGAGCGACGTCTGCGTGGATCGGCGCGGTAAAGGTTTCGGGATAGACGCCCATCCACAGCACCACCGCGGCGATCGGCGCCAGCAGCCAATATTCGCGGACCGAGAGGTCGGTCATCGCCGCCGCTTCGCTGGTCCGGGCGGCGCCGAACGCGATCCGCCAGTAGAGGTAGAGCATGTAGGCGGCGCCGAGGATGATGCCGGTGGTGGCGACGATCGCCGCCCAGGTCGACACGCGGTAGGTCCCGACCAGGCTCAAGACCTCGCCGACGAAACCGCTCGTGCCGGGCAGGCCGACGCTGGCCATGGTAAACAGCATGAACAGCACCGCATAGCCCGGCATGTTGTTGGCGAGGCCGCCGTAGCGGTCGATCTCCCGCGAGTGGAGGCGGTCGTAGACCACGCCGACGCACAGGAACAAGGCGCCTGAGACGAGGCCGTGGCTGAGCATCACGACCATCGCGCCTTCGATGCCCTGGGTGTTGAACGAGAACAGGCCAAAGGTGACGAACGCCATGTGCGCGACCGACGAATAAGCAATCAGCTTCTTCATGTCGCGCTGCACGAGGGCGACCAGCGATGTGTAGACCACCGCGATGCCCGACAGGATGAACACCAAAGGCACGAACATCGCCGAGCCCTCGGGGAACATCGGCAGGGAGAAGCGGATGAAGCCGTAGCCGCCGAGCTTGAGCAGCACGCCGGCGAGGATCA
>JBDTRT010000009.1:0-7520 GCA_039931595.1 Sphingomicrobium sp. | reverse complement strand
GCAATGATCTCAAAGTCACCAGCCGCGTCGCCTGGGTCGACGGCAAGCATGCCGGAATCGCCTTCCGCCGGCCGATCGCCCAGGAAGAGGTGCTGCGCAATATTCCCAGCCCGCGGCATCGCGCGCCGATGAAATTCGGGCGGACCGGCTTTGCCCGCCAGAAGCTGACCGCCGAGGAAACCGTCCAGGCCAAGAATTGGGCATGGACCGCCGGCCCCGGCTCCAACGGCCAATAGACCCTCGGTCTGGCGTTATCCGGCGGCGCGAAGCCGCTCGCGCTGCTCGTGCAGCCAGCCGACCAGCAGCGGCAATGGCAAAACCCGATCGAACGTCAGCCCGTAACAGTCGTCGCCGAACCAGCGCACGGTCGCCGACACCGGCGGCAGCCCGGGCAAAGTGACCATGACATTGGCGCCGAGCGTCAGTTCGCGCCCGCTCGAGACCTTTAACCCGCCCTGGGAGACGTCGCGGCTGTAGACCCGGTGGACTTCCGCGCCCTCGCGAATCCACACCACGCAGTCTATCTCGATGCGCGGCATGCGCGGGCGAGGACCCTCCATCGACGTGGCGAGCAGTTCGACGACGTCGACCGGCGTGTCGAATTCGACTCCGACGGCATCATCCTTGGCCCACAGAGCGGTCCCGTCGACCGTCTCGCCGCACTTGAGCTCGATCGACAGGCGAGTGCCGGGCGCGACCGCGCAATAAACGCGGATCATCATCCCGCCGGCGGAAATATTCTTGATCAGGCACAATTCGCGGCGGCCCTCGATGATCATCGATCCGACCCGGAACAGCGTCAGCTGCCGTTCCCCCTCGCGCCGGTCGACTGGTTCGGGTGGCGCGTCGGACAGCGAGTATAAGGTCGTTTCAGCTGGCATTTCGTTCACAATCCACCTTGTGCCCTCGTGGCACGTCCGGTCGCTTCCGTGCCGACGATTGTCGAGCGCGGCCTCACCTGTCCCGAGACGTAACAAGCGATCGGTTACCACTTCGTTGCGCGTCTCTCCGGTCCGGCGTAAGTTCAAACCGAAGGGGAACATCGATGCGGGTTGCTTTGAGCTGGAAATTCCTTGCCGCGCTGGTCCTCGCAACGCCGGCTGTAGCTGAGCCGGGCAAGCCGATCGAGATCGCCCCGGTCCAGGGCCCGGTCGAAATCGACCGCACCACGATCACCCAGGATGTCGCCTTCAAGATCGACGCGCACGACCGGATGACGGTCCAGGTCCACCTTGGCGGGCGCGGCCCATACCGCTTTCTGGTCGACACCGGCGCCGACCGCACCGCGGTGTCCACCGCCATCGCCGCGCAGCTCGGACTGATCGACGGACCGACTGCGATCTTGCACAGCATTACCGGAACATCGTCGGTGCGGACGGCCAACGTGCCGCAACTCGAGTTGAGCCAGAACCGCGTGCGCAGCGTCGATGCGCCGCTGCTCGAAGCGGCCAACATGGGTGCGGACGGCATCCTCGGGGTCGATTCGCTGCGCTCACAACGCGTCTTGTTCGACTTCAAGACGCGGATCATTTCGATCGTTCCGTCGGCCCAGCGGGTCAAGCAGGAAGAAGGCACGATCGTCGTCAACGGCAAGCTTCGGCGCGGCCACCTGATCGTCACCAGCGCCACCGCCAACCGGGTGCCGATGACGGTCGTGCTCGATACCGGTTCGGAAATAACGCTGGGCAATTCGGCGCTGCGCGCCAAGCTCGAGGCGCGGCACCGGCTCGGCACCGGACAGCGGGTCGAAATGATGTCGGTCACCGGCCAGAAAATCACCGGCGATGCGTTTCATTTGAAGCTGGTCGAGATCGGCGGCGTGAATCTCGAGGATCTGGTCATCCTGTTCGCCGACGCGGCGATCTTCCGCAGCCTGGAGCTCGACAACAAGCCGGCCGTGCTGCTCGGAATGAATGCGATGCGGGCGTTCGACAAGGTCTCGATCGATTTCGCCCGCAAGCAGCTGCGGATGGTCATTCCGGAAGAAAGCAGCGTCGAAGGGGCGGTCATGGCGGCGCGCTAGCAAGCGGCCGCGAAAATCATTTCCCGGCGAGTGCCAAGGCGCGTTTGAACGCGGCTTCCTCGGCGTCCCGAAAGGCGCTGCGCCCGCACTTTGGGTTATCCGGCAACCCGGTCACGAAATAAGCGATGCCGGTGCCGTGGGCGGGATCGATCCACAGGCCCGAGCGCAGACCATAGGCTTCGCCGGCATGACCGACGCGGACCACGCCGTCGCCGGCCGGATCGTCGTTGCAGCCCGGCCGGATATTGGGGATCTGCTGGGTGGCGAGGCCGAAACTGCAGTAAAAACCGTGGTCGGTGACGCCATTGCGGCCGTCGAAGCGCCAGTGCTGGGCGAGCAGGGTGTCGACCGACTGGGGCGAGAGGATGGCTGCGCCGTCGAGCGTGCCGCGGTTGAGCAGCATCCGCCCGACCCGGGCCAATCCGCGCGCCGAAATGCGCAACCCGCCCTGGGGCGCGAACAGGGCGCCGTTGTCGCCGGCCCGCCAGCGCGTCAAATCGCATTGCTCGCCGTCGGCGACGAACACTGGGCAGTCGGGCCGATTGCCACCGAGGTCGTCGCGGACCGCCTTGCCACCCTGCGTCAGGACGACCGCGCGGGCGATCGCCTGGTCGCTGCAGGTCGGCCAATTGTAGCAGGCGTCGATCCGCATCGGATTGAGCACCTCGCGCCGCATCCAAATGTCGAAACGCTCGCCGGTGACCCGCTCGACGATCGACCCGACGATCGGGAAATTCATGTTGGAATACGTAAAATAATGGTCGGCCGCGCCGTGACGCGCATCCCACGAGCGCGGGTCGGCCATCGCCGCCTCGACCGACTGCCCGAGCGGAATTGCGTATTGGTCGTCGTGATCGCGCACCGAACTGGTGTGCGACAGCAACATGGCCAGGTTGATCGGCTGATCCGGATGGGCCGGGTTGCGCAGGGTCCAGCCGAGCCAGCGCGAGACGTCGCTGCCAAGGTCGAGCTTGCCCTGTTCGACCAGGCGCATCGCGCCGATCGCGACGACCAGTTTGCTGATCGAGGCAATCCGGGCCGGATCGTTGGGGGTGATCGCGCGGCCGGCCCCGGGGTCGGCCAGGCCGTCGTTAAAGCTGCCGCGTTCGCCCGCCAGGTCGAACGCGACACCGGTCACCGCGACCGGTGCCGATTGGGTGGACGGGACGGACGCGCAGCCGGCCACAAGCAAGCCGAGCAGCGTCGCTGTCGCCCGCGTGATCAAGTCCGCGCCGATGCCCATCTGCGCATCAGCACATCGGGGGTTCGGTGAAGCAGTCGAAGCTTGCTCCAGGCTTCCTCCATCAAGTCATGCTCGCCGCGATGATAAGCGAGCTTGAAAATCTCGCGGCGGCGGCGCGGCAGGTCGCGGTCAAGCGCGCTACGGAATTCCGCCGGCAGGTCGGGGTGATTGTCGCGGGCGAATTCGAAAATACGCCAACGGCCGATCGTGCGGCCGGCAGAATTGCGGGAAAACGCGCCATCATGGACCCGATAGCGAACCAGCGGCCGCCACACGAGCGACAATTGGCCGTAGGTCAAAGCGCGGATGAGGAATTCGATGTCTTCGGTCAGAATGCCGAACATCTTCGGATTATAGCCGCCGATGGCCAGCGCGAAATCGCGCCGGATGACGGTCGTCGACGGGTAGATCGGAACGCGCTTGAGCAGCAGGCGGAGCGGGAACTTGCCGACGAAGCTCCACTCGACTGTACTATCGGCTGGCCTGACTGTCGTCCAATAGCCGCGCGGCGCGGCTTCGAAATTGGTCCTTTTGTCGTCGCGGTCGGGATGGAACTTGCGGTGATCGGAGGCGATGATGTCGGCCCGCCCGTCGGCCATCGCCGGGCCGATCCTCTCGATGTAATCGGGCAAGTAGAGGTCGTCGTCGTCGAGCATTGCGACCCACGTCGTGGTCGCGGTTTCGATCCCGGCGTTTCGGGCGTCCTGCTGGCCGCGCGCGGCGACCCGCACTACGCGCACCCGGTCGCTCGCCTGGGCCTGCCAGAAAGCGGCATGGGCATCGTTGCCGTTGGCGACAATAATGATTTCGCGCACCGGAACGGTCTGGTCGAGCACCGACTGCAGCGTTTCGAGCGCCAGTTCGGTTCGTTGGTAGGACGGAATGACCACCGAGATGTCGGCGGTTTCATCGCTGGTCATGAAGCCCACCACCCCCGCCGCTATCGACCAGTCGCGCAGCTGGCCGGCCAGCTCGCGTCCGACCGCGCCAGAGTCGCATGGGCGGGCCGGCGGATCAATCATCGCCGGCCATCCGATCGGGGCGTCGAACGCGCCGTTCACTCTTCCTAACTGATTGAAGCTGCACATATTGTGGAATCGATTGGCACGCGATGGCCAGCCGCGACGCGCCCGCGTTCGCGACGAGCGCCAAGTCTAGTGCCGGGACGCGGTTCTCGGCTATGGGCGCGGTTGCGGGCGATTGAACTTCGGTGACGCCGGAGCGGCAGCGCCTGGTCCGACCGACCTTCTGTCCGACCGCTGTGGAGTGCGATCATGACTAGCCGACCGACTGTTGCCCCCGTCACCATCATCATCGAATGGGAGAATGCCATCGATGTCGAGGACGAGTGGACGGCCAAAGCGATGACCGCGCTGCAGGCCGAGCTCGAGCGCTCCGCGGCCGGGTCCAAGACCAGGCACCGCGTGGTCTATCTGTACGACGACACCGCGGTCGACCCGGCGGTTATCCGGCGCACCATCGCGGCGTCGGCCCCGCGGCTCGGCGAGGTGGCCGACGTCGAAGTCACGCCGACCCACGGCCTGACCTATTACAAGCTCAAGAATTTCGGGGTCGCGCGTTCGACCACCGAACTCACGGTGATGCTTGACAGCGATGCCGCGCCCCAGCCCGGCTGGCTCGAGAATTTGCTCAAGCCGTTCGCCGATCCGGAGATCATGGTGGTCGGCGGCTTCACCGTGCTCGGCTTCAACGACTTGCTGTCCAAGACCATGGCGCTGAGCTGGATCTTCGACCTGCCAGACGAGCGCAAGCACACCGTCAAGCGGGCAAAAGTCCACGTCAACAATTGTGCTGTGCGAACTGATTTCTTCAACAACAAT
The DNA here is from genome assembly GCA_039931595.1 of Sphingomicrobium sp. GTDB lineage: Bacteria > Pseudomonadota > Alphaproteobacteria > Sphingomonadales > Sphingomonadaceae > Sphingomicrobium. Next base: position 2,413 of record JBDTRT010000009.1, on the reverse strand, counting down.
CCGTTCCCCGACCTGCCGATCTTCAAAAAGCAGTGCGGCTTCTGGCTGCGCGACTTCGCCGCCCGCGGCCACCGCTACGTCCGCACCGCCGACGCGATGACGATCCACGCGCCGCACCCCGGGGTGAAATTCCTGGTGTGGCGGGCGTGGACCGCCGGCAGCGACCGCGATTACCAGGTGTTCCAGGAGAATACCCAAAGCCGGATCGGGCGCATCGGCCACGCGTTTCAATTCCTCGGCAAGAAGACCTGGCGCGCCTGGTCGCGGATCTGGACCCGCGGCAGTTCGGTCGATCTGCCGGTCATCCAGCGCCCAGTCGCGATGCTGATCGCCTTCATTTATTATTCGATCGCGACGGTTTCGAGCGCGACCCGCGCGCTGACCCAGAGCTACCAGCCGCTGCCACCGCGCGCGCGCCGGCCCAAGCTCGGCACTGCGTCCGGCGCCTAGCCGGCGGTCAGATCTTTGGCCGCGGGCGGATCGATTCGAGCAATAAGGCGAGCGTCTCGCGCCACCCGAAGGCGGCCGCCAATTGGCCAAGGTCGGACCAGGCGCCGGCCAGCTGGCGCGACTTGAACCGCCGCGCCAGCGCCAGCCGAACCGCATAAGCGAGGCCTGGGCGGTACGCCTGATCGGTGAGGTATTGAGGATAGCGGCGGGTCAGCTCGAGGTTGGATTCGATCCACGTGTCACCGGCCGAAATCGACTGCGGGGTCCAGTGCTTGAGCCACAGCACTTGGTCGGTCGATGCGCATTGCCCGGCCGCCGCCATCCGAATCAGGAAGTCGAAATCCTGCATGCGCTTGACGGTCTCGTCGAACATGCCGGCCCGAACGATCGCCGCGCGGCGCGCCGAGATCGCCGGCGTCGCCTTCCACAGGCGCCGCGTGAACAGCGCCCGGAGGAAGGTCTCTTGGTCTTCGATGACCGCATTGCGGCGGACCTTTTGCGGCGGGTGCGACCCCGGCGGAAGGACCTTGATGAAACTGTCGACGATGAGGTCGAGGGCCGGGCGCTCGGCGAACATGGCGACGATCGTTGCCAGTTTCTCGGGCAAGAAGGCGTCGTCGCTGTCGAGGAATGAGATCAAAGGCCCGGTAGCGGCGAGGATCCCGGCGTTGCGCGCGGCATTGCCGCCGCGGTTGCTCTCGAACCGGATCAGCGTCACGCGCGGGTCGCCGATCGCTTCGACCAGCGCCGCGCTACCGTCCGACGAGCCGTCGTCTATCACGATCAGCTCGAAATCGGTGAAGGTCTGGTCGAGCACGCTGCGGACCGCACGCTCGATCGTTTCGGCCCGATTGAAGACCGGCATGATGACCGACACCGCCGGCATCACAAACCTGCGCTGGCGGCGGCGGAGGGAGTTGAAGCGGCGGCGTCGGGTCGCTGGTCTTTCCACCAGCAGCTGAACATCGCGATCGCGTACAGCACCCGACCGTGATTGAAGCGCCCGGCGCGATGCTCGTCGAATAATTGCTCGACCGCGCTTTGGTCGAGATAACTGGCGTCGGCGGCGCCCGACGAGCGCCACACCTCGCGCGCGAAATCGTTGAAATCGCCGGTGAACCAGTCGGCCAGCGGCAATTGGAAGCCGAGCTTGGGCTGGTTGAGCGCGCCGCTTGGAAGCCACGGCTCGACTGCCTGGCGGAGGACGTATTTGCCGACCTTGCCGCGCAGCTTGAGGCCAGTCGGGATGGTCAGCGCCCAGTCTACGAAGCTGTGCGACAGGAACGGCACGCGCGCTTCGAGCGAATGAGCCATGCTCGACCGGTCGAGCCGGTTGAGCAGCGACGCCGGCATATGCACCGCAAGGTCGCCCATCGTGAATTGCTCGATCGGCGACAGCGCCGGATCGGGCGTCGGGAAATACTCCTCGACGAGATGGCGCAGGCTGTGAGGCGCGTCCTGGCGGAGCCAGAAATCGTGGTTGTAGAGCCGCGCCCGAAGCGCCGGGGAGGTGATCGTGACAGCCGCGAAGAATTGCTCATAGCCATTGTCGAGCAGCGCCGAATCGCGCAGCCGTTCGAGCCGCTGGCGAAGGTAATTAAGCTTGCGCGACGGCAGCTCGGGCAGGTCGCCGACGAATCCGAGGCCGCCAACCGCGCGGACCGCAGCGCCCCAGCGCTGCATCGCCCGGGCGGTGCGCTGGCGCTTGTAGCCCATGAACAATTCGTCGCCGCCTTCGCCGCACAGCACGACCTTGACGTGCTGCGCTGCGGTCCGTGACAGGAACCACAGGGGAATCGCCGAATTGGCCGCCGACGGCTCGTCGAACGCGCGCTGCACGGCGGGCAGGATCTCGGCGGCCGACTGGGGCTCGATCGGCAGCACGACATGCTCGCAGCCAAGGTGGTCGGCGATCCTTCGAGCGGCCTGCGTCTCGTCGATCTTCGAGCCCGGGAAGCCCGCC
>JBDTRT010000008.1:0-17994 GCA_039931595.1 Sphingomicrobium sp. | reverse complement strand
CGGTTGAACTATGCCCGTGTGGTCCCCATGGTTGATTTTACCGCCAAAGCGCTGACGAGATTAATGACATGAACGAGTATGATAAGATGCATGATGAAGCGGAGGAAATCCGGCAGAAAACTGCCGAAAATGCCCCGGAGCTGGCCGAGCACGACCGCCTGATCGAATTGGAAAAGGCGCTCGAGGAAGCCAATAATAAGGTGCTTTACGCCGCCGCCGAGACGCAAAATGTGCGGCGCCGGCTCGAAGCCGAGAAAACCCAGGCCGCGGCTTATGCGGCGAGCGCCTTCGCGCGCGACATGCTGAGCATCAAGGACCATCTCGACCGCGCGCTGGCTGCGGTCTCGGACGAGCTTCGCGCCGACCAGACGGCAACCAATTTCCTGGCCGGGATCGAAGCCACCGCGCGCGAACTCGATTCAGCCTTCGCCCGCAACGGCATCACCCGGATCGAGGCCAAGGGCCAGCCGCTCGACCCGCACAAGCACCAGGCGATGCTCGAGATCCCGACCGGCGTCGCCAAGCCGGGCACGGTCGTCGACGAAATGCAGCCGGGCTACATGCACAAAGACCGGCTGCTGCGCCCGGCGCTGGTCGGAGTGGCCAAGAAGCCCGACTAGAAGGGGAAATAAATCGAGATGGCGAATACCCCGACGGCCCAGGTAATGAGGTTGAGCGGAAGGCCGACCCGCACGAAATCGGCGTAGCTATAGCCGCCGATCTGATAGACCAGAACATTGGTTTGATAACCGAATGGCGTTGCGAATGCAGCGCTTCCGCCCATCATCACCGCGATCAGGAACGGGCGCGGGCTGACGTGCAACGCTTCCGCCATGGCCACTGCAAGTGGAGTGATCAGCACCGCCACCGTGGCATTGGACAGGATCTCGGTCAGGAACAGGGTCACTCCGTAGAGCCCGATCAGCGCCCATATCGGCGGCAGCGTATATAACGAGCCGATGATGCCCTTGGTCGCCAATGCCGCCAGGCCGGTGACCTGCAACGCGATGCCGAGCACGACCATGCCGGCGATCAGCATCAGGATTTCCGGCCGCAGTCCCTGATAGGCTTCGTCGGCGGTGATCACCCTCAGCAGGATCAGCAAAACCGCGCCGGCGAAGGCGCAGGCGGCAATCGGCGCCACGTTGAGGCTTGCGAGGAGGACGACCGCGACAAAAACTCCGGCCGAGATCATCGCTTTCACGGGGTGCAGCGGGCGGGCAACCGAGAACACCTTGGCCGATCCGAGCTGGCCCGCGGCGAGGCCCGGTTCGCCATCGACCGCTTGCGCTGACTCGACCTCCGCGGCGTCCGACTGGTTCCCGGTGTGGCGGATCAGCCGGCCGCTGAACAACAAAAGGTAGAGACCCCCGGCAAGCGCCACGATCAGGCCGACAGGGGTTATTTCGAACATTCCGAAGCGGGCTTGGCCCGAGACCATCGCCATGTCGTTGACGAGCAAATTGGTGGAGGTGCCGATGAGCGTGCACGAACCGCCAAGCACCGCCGCATAGGAGAGCGGAATCAGGAAACGCTTTGGAGCCAGGTCGAGCGCCTTGGCGACATCGCGGACGACCGGCGCCCCGAGCACGACGATCGGGGTGTTGTTGAGAAACGCCGAAGCGACTCCGCACAAGCTGATCAGGATCCAGATGCCAGCCTTGCCGATCCGCCGGCACAGCCCGATGCCTTTTTGAATCGCGGTGTCGAGCAGGCCCGACAACTCCATCGCGTAAGCAATGACGAACAGCGATGCGAGCGAGATAATCGCGGGGCTGGCGAAGGCGCCCTGGACTTCGACCGGGCGCACCGCGCCGCTTATCAACAGCACTGCAGCGCCGCTCAAGGCCACCACATCGGCCCGCGCCTTGTCGAAAATCAGCGCGGCGATGACCGCGGCCAGCACCGCCAGCGTGACCAGTTGGTAGAATGTCATCGCGCCGGTCCCGGTCGAGTGCATCGGCGATTGATGTTGGCCTCCTGCATGTTTCGCGGAACGCCCGCCAGCCAATCAACGCTCGCGGATTGACGCCTGCTCTGGCACAGTGCCGCCATGATGCACAGACGTCTCGGGAGCACAGTCAGGATTTGCATTGCGATCCTTGGAACGGGATTGATGATGTCGTGCGCTCAGCCGGCCGCGAACGACGACAACGCGACGGCCGACAACAGCCAGAACGAAGTTGCGGAAGAGCCGACCGTCCTGCCGCTTCCAGAACCGCCGATGGACCGGGAAAAAATGCTCTTGGCGACCTTGCGGGCAGCGACCGCCGCAGCCTTGGGCACCGACGATTCCGAAGTACAATCCAAATTGGAAGGCAGTCGATTCCGGTTTCGCACTCGCTTCGGATGCAGCAGCAGCGCCGGTCCAGCTCAAATTGCCCAGGCGGCAGGGCAGGCGGGTCAGGCAGCGCAGGCGAACCATGGTGCCAAGCCGGAACCCGGGCCACAGCCGGATATGGGCAGTCGATCGGATCTCGGGACGTGGAAATACGACCCGGAAAAATCGGTCCTTCGAATCAAGGTCACTCCAACCGTTGGCTCCGACCACCCGCTTGCCAAGGCGTTGCTTGACCAGGGCTATGAAAGCATTTGGGGGGTTACGGTCGCTCGGCCGTGGCTGTTGTCGGCGGGCTGTCCGGTCCAGCCTTTTGCTGCGGTCTCACCCGCACAACAGCCGACGATCGAGATCGCGCAGCTGTTCACCAAGGACGATTCGCGGCTCCAGCGGCCGGCCGCGACCTATGAGCTGGTCAAGCCAGCCAGTCCGGAGGACGTGCCGACCAAGGGCCTCGACCTGGTCATTGCAGGACGGTTGTCGGCGCTCGCCGACGGCCGGGTGATTCATTGCTCCGCGGCGCCTGGCGCTCCGGCGTGTCAGGTGTCGGTTAAGATCGACAAGGTTTCGATCGAAGACCCCGTCACCGGCACCGAGCTAGGAGATTGGGGCGGGCGCTGATCGGCGCCAGCCAGCCAATTATCTGGACTCGAGGAGCCACAATACGACGATCAGCAATGTTGTCGCCGTTACCGAGATCATCGTGATGACATGGATCATGCTAAGCTTGACCGCTTCGATGCGGTGGGCGTGAAGCCGGGCGATAACCTTCGATGCGCGGCGCTGTGCAGCGAGGAAGATCAAGATCGCCATCACCAGAAAAGCCGTCGCGATGCCCTTGGGTACCCAGGTCGGCTCGAAGCGGTTGAACAGGGCGTTGAGCGCCAGACCTACGCCGATTGCTCCGAAGCCCGTGCGCAGCCAGCCGGAGAACGTGCGCTCATTGGCGAGGATCGTCCGGTCCTCGGACATATCGGTGCGCGACTGCGCAAGTTCATTGTCCGATACTTGCGTCATCAATTGTCCAATCCGACTCGGTTGCGGCTAGTGGACCTCGCGCTTTTGGGTCTCGGCCTTGGTGGCAAGAGTAAAGCGGGGCTCGGCGGGAATCGTTCCGAGCAGGCGGCCGGCGGCGTGGCGGCCGACCTCGGGACCGTGCTTGAAGCCGTGGCCCGAACCGCCGCCGACCAGCAGCACATTGGCCAGCTGCGGGTGGAAATCGACCAGGAAGTCGCCGTTCGAGCTGTTTTCATACTGGCACACGCGCGCTTCAGTCAGCGGGGCGTTGCGCAGTAGGGGAAAGCGGCGGTCACGGAAGGCGATGATCTCGGCCAGCGCGGCCTCGCTCGGCCGGCGATCCTGAGTGTCGGGATCGACCACCGGCCCATGCTGGTCGTGGGCGAACTTGACCCCGCGCCCTTCGAGATCGGGAAAGCCGTAAAAAATGTCGCCGCCGTTGAAATCAGCCCAGCCCGGCATCGCGCCGGTCAGGAAGCGGCGATCGCCCGCCGGCGGGGCGAAGAAGAATACTTCCTGGCGGGTCGCGACGATTTTCCGCGCGAGCAGGTCGGGGAACAGCTTGGGCAGCCACGGCCCGAGCGCAAAGACGAAGCGGTCGGCGGCGATCCGTTCGCCCGAGGTGAGGGTGACGGCGTCGAGGCCGGCGCCGCCTCGCGGGGGCTGCGCGACGCCGCGCAAATAGCTGCCGCCTTCGCGCACAAAGCGATCGACCAGGGTCTGGACCGAGCGCCGCGCCATCAGGCCGCCGAAGCTAGGCTCATAGATGCCGGCCTTGACGCCGGTGAAGTCGATCATCGGGAAGCGCCGCGCCATCTCGGCCGGGTCGAGCCGCTCGCTTGGCAGGCCGAGCTTGCGGTGCGCCTCGAGCGATTCGTCGAGATAGGGCTCGAGCGTCGGGAAAAAGAACAAAACGCCGTGCGGGATGAAGATCGGCAGGCCGGCGATCGCGCTCAATTCCTTCCACTGCGGCAGCGATTCGGACGCCATGCGGGTGTAGATCGCGTCCTTGCCATAAGCGGCGCGAGTCAGCCGGGATTCGCCGCCCGACGAGGCGCGGCTGTGGGCCGGGCCGTGGGCGTCGACCAGCGTGACGCGGTGGCCGGAGCGTAGCAGGTGGTGGGCGGACCAGGCGCCGAACACCCCGGCGCCAATCACCACGATGTGACTCTTGGGGGCGATCGGCGCGGTCTTGGCCATGGCCGGCAAAATAGCAGCGCCGCTCGCTCCGGCAACCGTGGCTGTGAGGAGCGAGCGGCGCGTGATTTTCACCGTGTCATGCGCTTAACCGCGCTCCGGCTCCGGTGCCGGCGGTGGCGGCGGAGGCGGCGGCAGCGGGCAAACGTCGGTCGCCAGGATCACCGAACCGTCGGCGCAGGTCTGCGTCGCCGGAGGCGGCGGAGGTGGCGGTGGCGGCGGCGGCGGCGGTGGCGGCGGTGCTGCGTGGGACGAGAAGGCCTGGCGCACGGTCAGGCCAATGGTCCGCGGCGAGCCGACGTTATAGCCGAGCCGGGCGCGTCCGCCACGCTCACGATCGAGCGACAGCTTGGCATTCTCGTCAAAGGCATTGTTGACGTACGCCACGAACTCGAGCCCGCTGTCCCATTTGATGCCGGCCGAGAAGTTGATCAGGTCGTAGGCCGGGAGCTTGAGCGAGCCGAAATCCTGCGTCGAGGTGCCGAATGCACCGGTCGCCGGATCATAGTAGATGAAGTTGAAGATGCTCGCGCCCGGCTCCTGGTCGCCCGGCTGGGTGTAACGGCTGCCGACATGCTGCCAGCTGCTCGACACATACCAGGCGCTGTTGGAGGTGAGCCGGCTGCCGTAGGTGCCGGTCGTGGCAATCTGGAACTTAGGCACGGTCGGCAGGCGGTTGCCCGAGCGGATGCCGGTGCGGCTGGCGAGGACCGGGTCGTCGATCGTCGAATCGAATTCGGCGGAGACGTAGCTGCCGGCCACCGACAGATCGAGGCCGGGGACCGGGGTCACCGAAAACTCGCCCTCGACGCCGGTGGTGTGCGACTTGGGCACGTTGAACACTAGGCGCGACGAGCAGCTGCCGGCATCGACCGTGACCTGGAGGTCCTTGATGCTGGTGTGGAAGACCGCCGCGTTGAAGGTAATTCCGCGTTTGGAATATTTCACGCCGGCTTCGTAGTTCCACAGCGTTTCGTCGTCGTAGGTGGCCGACGCGAACGGGCCATAAATGGCCTGGTCGGCGGGCGTGCAGAGCGGGATGTTGAGCGGATCGTTGACGCCGCCGAGGCGGAAGCCCTTGGCCGCCTGGATGTTGACGCTGAGATTGCGGTTGGGCTCCCAGGTCGCGATTGCGCGCGGCGAGAAACCGTTCGACTTGGTCTTGTCGCCGAGCCGCGTGTCGACGTTCGAGAACACGCCGCCGGAGATGAAGTCGCGGGTTTCCTTGAAGTCGTACCAGCGGCCGCCGCCAGTCAGCTTGATCTGACCGAAGTCATAGCTGGCTTCGCCGAACAGCGCCTTCTGCTTGATGATGTAGGGCAGGTCGGCATTGTAGGGCGAGTCGGCCGGGAAGCCGTTGGCAGTCGCTGCGGTCGCTCCCGGAAGCGCGGCTTCGATGAACGCATCGTAGCCGGGAGTCGGCAGGCGTTGCGCGTAAGTGCGGTCGACATGGCTGTAAAAGCCGCCGAACACCCACTGGAACGGGCCGGGCCCGGTCGATCCCAGGCGGAGTTCCTGAGTCCATTGCTTGAGCTTGGTGGTGTCGCGCAGGTTCGACGCCAGATTGGCGATGTCGGGATCCACCCCGGCTCCGACCAGCGGCGAGATGCCGACCGAGCCGGTTAGCGCCGATGCGTCGCGGCTGACCAGGATGTCGCGGTTGATGTAGCTCGTGATCGAGGTCAGATCGACCCCGCCGAAGCCGATGCTGCCGGTCAGGTCGGCGAGCACGGTTTCGTCTTTGAACTGCTCGCGCAGCTTGAGATATTGCTTGCGCTTGCCGAGATCCGAGCCGGCTGCGCCCGACGTGAACTGGTTGTCGTAAAAGTTGTATTTCTCCTCGCGGTTGAAGCCGTCGACGGAGATTTTCTGATAGACCACGCGCGGCGTGATGCGGATGTCGGGCGTCGGCTCGAACAGGATTGCAACGCGGCCGCCATATCGGTCGCCGTCGTTGATGTTCTTGCCGCCGGCCGGGCCGACCGCGTCGATGAACCCGCCGTAATGGGTTCCGTAGCCGACCACGCGAGCCGCAGCCTGGTCGCCGATCGGGACGTTGACGGCGCCCTTCAGATGGCCGCCGATGTCGCTTTCCTCGACCGCGTTGATATTGCCTTCGATCAAGCCTTCGGTCACGCCGAGCTTGGGCTGGTTGGTGATGTAACGCAGCGTTCCCCCGACCGAACCCGAACCGAACAGCGTGCCCTGCGGACCGCGCAGGGTTTCAACGCGGTTGAGGTCGAACAGGTCGAGGTCGGGCGTAAACAGCGACAGCGAAATGACCGATTCGTCGAGGTAGACGCCGACCTGCTCCTTGACCCCCGGTTGGTCGCGAATGATCTGGCCGGCGGACACGCCGCGGATCGACACCTGGCTCTGGCCCGGCCCGAGGTTCTGGACGGTCAGGCCGGCGACGTTGCGGCTGATATCCTCGATCGTGCTGGCGTTGGAGCGCTGGATGTCAGCCTGGGTCTGCGCGTTGATCGAGAACGGAACGTCCTGGACGCGCGATGCGCGCTTGGTCGCGGTGACGATGATCTCGTCGTTCTGGTCGACATCGCTCGTATTGGCCGCCTGTGCGGTTTGTTCGGCCGCTGACTGAGCGAAGGCTGGTCCGGTGATGGCGACTGCTGCCGTACCGGCGAGCAGGATTGAAGCGATGCGCATGATGAAACCCCCGTTTCGCGAAGATGCTGATCAATCTATGCCTGAAACGATTGGAACTGTAGAGAGACGGTCCCCGGATCGGGCGCTTTCCCGCGACCCCTGTTGCACTATTGTTACAGGTCCGAAATTCAACCGAAACGTAACAGGGATGGCGGGGGCCGGGTCGGCACGGCGTATCCGTTTTGCGCAAGGAAGCTGTGGCGGACGATTTCGGCTTGCTGTTCAAGGCCGTAGCGCGCCAACGGCCAGCCGTTCTCGACCACGTAGGAATAACGGCAAAACGGGTGGCGCATCAGCGGCAGGTAAAAGCGGCCGCGGGTCTGGGTCTGCCAGACGTGAGTCATTTCGTGGATGAACATCCCCTGGCGGTGGAGCGGCTCGGCCGCGAAATCGTCCGACCACAGATCGCCGTGCGGATGGAAATGAATATTGCCGGTCGGCGCCATGGCGGTACTGCGCGGCTGGAACGGCCACCATTTGCGCTTGACCAGCCGGACCTTCGAATAGTCGATGGCGTCGCCGAACACCGAGCGGGCGAGGGCGATTTCGCCTGGAGTGAGGGGACGGGCGCCATGCATCGGCGATCAGGCTTAGCCGGCTTGGCCGGCCGGGCAAGCCGCGTCGCTTGAGCGCCACTTGCCCGGAACCTGCGTGAACGCTAGGGCAGCGCAAAAGCAAATGGAGGATTGCGAGCATGAGCGAGACTGCCGATCGGGTAAAGAAGATCGTCGTCGAACATCTCGGCGTGGACGCCGAGAAGGTCACCGAAGAAGCCAGCTTCATCGACGACCTCGGCGCTGACAGCCTCGATATCGTCGAGCTGGTCATGGCCTTCGAAGAAGAATTCGGTGTCGAGATCCCGGACGATGCCGCGGAGAAGATCTCAACCGTCAAGGATGCGATCGACTATATCGACCAGAACAAGGCCTGATCGGGGTCGCTTCTGCCGCCCTAACGCCTGAGACGCGGCACGAACGGCTTCCCGAACCATTCGGGGGGCCGTTTGTTTTGGGTCATTCATGGAGACTGCAATGCGCCGTGTGGTGGTGACGGGTCTGGGCTTGGTGACGCCGCTCGGCGGCGACGTCGAGACGACGTGGGCCAATATCCTGGCAAGCAAGAGCGGTGCCGGACAAATTACCCGGTTCGACGCCAGCGATCAAAAGTGCACCATCGCCTGCGAGGTCAAGCCGGCCGACCACGAATACGGCTTCGATCCCAACAAACGCGTCGATCACAAGGTCCAGCGCCAGGTTGACCCGTTCATCATCTACGGCATCGACGCCGCCGGACAAGCGCTCGAGGATGCCGGATTGACCGACATGGACGAGGCAACGCGGATCCGCACCGGCTGCTCGATCGGCTCGGGCATCGGCGGGCTCCCGGGGATTGAAAGCGAGTCGCTGGTGCTTGCCGAAAAAGGGCCGGGCCGGGTCAGTCCACACTTCGTCCACGGCCGGCTGATCAACCTCATCTCCGGCCAGGTGTCGATCAAATACGGGTTGATGGGCCCCAACCACGCGGTCGTCACCGCTTGCTCGACCGGCGCCCATTCGATCGGCGACGCGGCGCGGATGATCAAGGACGACGATGCCGACATCATGCTCGCCGGCGGTGCCGAAGGAACCATCAATCCGCTTGGCGTTGCCGGCTTCGCCCAGGCGCGGGCGCTCAACATGAGCTACAATGATCGTCCGGAGCAGGCCAGCCGCCCTTACGATCGTGACCGGGACGGGTTCGTCATGGGCGAGGGCGCCGGAGTCGTCGTTCTCGAGGAATATGAGCACGCCAAGGCGCGTGGCGCGAAAATCTATGCCGAGGTTGTCGGCTATGGCCTGTCGGGCGACGCCTATCACGTCACCGCTCCGCACCCCGAGGGCAAGGGCGCCGAGCTGGCGATGCGGATGGCGCTGAAGAAAGCCGGCATGGAGCCGTGCGATATCGATTACATCAACGCCCACGGCACCTCGACGATGGCCGATACGATCGAGCTTGCCGCGGCCAAGCGCGTATTCGGCGACGATCTGTGCGGCGCGTCGATGAGCTCGACCAAGTCGGCGATCGGCCATCTGCTTGGCGGCGCCGGAGCGGTCGAGAGCATTTTCTGCATCCTCGCCATCCGCGACCAGATCGTCCCGCCGACGCTCAACCTCGACAATCCGAGCGAAGGGACGGAGGGCGTCGACCTCGTCCCGCATGTCGCCAAGAAGCGCAAGGTGACCGCGGTCCTCAACAATAGCTTCGGTTTCGGCGGGACCAACGCCAGCCTTGTCATGAAGGCCGTGTGAAGACGCTTGTCGCGCTCGCGCTCGCGGTCTTCGTCGCCGGGCTGACCGCCGCCGGGTTGCTGTGGTGGTCGGCGGGTCCAACGCCCGGGCCGCATCACATCGTCGTCGAGGAAGGCTCGAGCCTGACTTCGGTCGCGCGCCAGCTCGACCAGGCCGGCGCGATCCCCGGCACAGCTGACAGCTTTCGAATGATGGCGCGACTGCTCGGCTCGCCCGACCCGGTCCAGGCTGGCGAGTTCGAAATCCCCAAGGGTATGTCGGCCGCGGCCGTACTCGACCTGCTCCAGCACGGCCGCCCGGTGCAGCGGCTGATTACCATCGCCGAGGGCACGCCGTCGGTGATCGTCCAGGAAAAGGTCGCAGCGACCAAATTCCTGACCGGCGCGGCGCCGTTGCCGCCCGAAGGATCGGTGCTGCCCGACAGCTATGGCTACCAGCGCGACGAAACCCGCGCGGTGGTGATCGCGCGGATGCAGGCGGCGATGACCAGCACGCTCGATCGCCTTTGGGCCAAGCGCAAGCCGACCTGCCCGATCAATTCCAAGCAGGATGCCGTGATCCTTGCCTCGATCGTCGAGAAAGAGACCGGCAAAGCGACCGAGCGGCGGACCGTCGCCGGGGTCTATTGCAACCGGCTCAGGATCGGGATGAAGCTCGATGCCGACCCGACCGTGATCTACCCGATTACCAAGGGCAAACCGCTCGGGCGGCGGATCAAGCGCTCCGAGCTCGACGCCGACACCGGCTACAACACCTATCGCAGCCCCGGCCTGCCGGCCGGTCCGATCGCCAACCCGGGACGCGACAGCATCGCCGCGGTGCTCGATCCGGCACCGACCAAAGCGCTGTATTTTGTCGCCGACGGCACCGGCGGCCACGTCTTCGCCGAAACCCTCGACGAGCATAATGCGAACGTCCGCAAATGGTATGCGATCCGCCGCGCGCGGGGCGAAATGTAAGCTCGCGCGTTTACGCCGAGACGGAGCGTAACCCTGGCCCGTCGCTGTTTTAGATGAGTCACATCACTGCCATCCGCGCGAAACATCAGGGCGCTATATGCGACGCATGGAACTGGAACTTTCCGCAATGCGGGGACTCAGGAATGCGCTGTTCTTCAGCCTTTCCATTTGGGCTTTGATCCTTGGTGCGCTGGCGGTGATGCCGGGGCCCTGACCGGCCCCTAAAAACACCATTAGCGCGGCAAGCCGACGTCCTTGGCGCGGACGTAGCCGACTCGGCGCCCGGCGCCGGCATAGCCCCACGCCCAGCCGAGGCTGTTGTCGAGCATCGAGAATTGGTCGCCCTGGTGTAGCTCCATCACCGCCTCGGCGTCGTCCGACGGTTGCAGGCGCAGCACCGCGGCGCCGGTCAACATCCGTTCGAGCGGCTCGGCATAATGCGACGCGATGACCGTGTGGGCCAGCGCGCAGTCGGCGAGGTCGGGGCGGTAGGCGTAGACGGCGGGATCGGGCAGGTTCGACGGCCCGGTCAGCGCGAAACCGTCAGTTCTGGTGGGCGAAGGCCGCTCCGATGATCGGACGGTGGGCGGCGGGCGCCCCGTCGCCGCCGTCGCGGAGGTTGCGTTTGAAACCTTCAAGGAAATCGGCCCCGTTGCTGGTCCGGACGACGAACACGTTACGGCGGTCGTCCTGATCGCGTTCGCGCCGCAGATAGCCGAGTGCGCCAAGGGTGTTCAAGGCGCGAGTGACAACCGGCTTGGACACGCCGAGAATTTTGGCAAGGCCTCTCACCGTATGCGGACCCGGCGTCAGGTAAACCAGCATCAGCAGGGCCATCTGGCGATTGGTGAGATCCGGCTCGCCGGAGCGGACATAAGCGATCAGCGCTTTCATCCAGCCGTTTAGCGATACCTCGCTCATGTTTGACTCCGTCGCGTCGGTGCTTGCCGATTAAACCGGTAACGAAGCGAAATGTTGCAGGCAGTTGATATGAAAAACGGGAAAAAAGCGCGGTTCGTCCGATGGAATCGGCAGGTCAGCCCCGTGGGTAGCGCTGCGACAGCATCGAGAATGCGGCCCTGAGGCCGAGCGCATCGCCGCCCAAAGGCCGCCCCGGCCGGCCTTTTGGGCGCCACGCGAAGGTGTCGAGATGGGCCCAGGCGATCTCCTTGGGGACGAACCGGCGCAGGAACAATGCGGCGGTGATGCAGCCGGCCATCGACGAGCCGGTCGAATTGACGAGATCGGCGGTATCGCTCTTGAGCATCTCATCATAGCCGTCCCACAATGGCATTCGCCACAGCGGGTCGTCGACCTCGCGCGCGGCCGCCTCGATGCTTGCCAGCAGGTCGTCATGGTTGGCGAACAGCGCTGGCAGGTCGGGCCCGAGCGCGATCCGCGCGGCCCCGGTCAGGGTCGCGAAATCGAGCATCAGCTCGGGCTTGTCGTCGGCGGCGCGGGCCAGCGCATCGGCCAGGATCAGCCGCCCCTCGGCGTCAGTATTGCCAATCTCGACGAACAGGCCGGTGCGCGCCTGGATGATGTCGCCCGGCCGATAGGCGGTCCCCGACACCGCATTTTCGACCGCCGGGATGAGCAGATGGAGCCGGATCGGCAGCCGTTCGCCGGCGACCAGCCCGAACAAGGCCAAAGCGTGGGCCGCGCCGCCCATGTCCTTTTTCATTAGCCGCATGCCGGCCGCGGGCTTGAGATCGAGCCCGCCGCTGTCGAAGCACACGCCCTTGCCGATGATCGCCACGCGGGGATGCTTGGGATCGCCCCATTCGAGCTCGATCAGGCGCGGCGCGCGCTCACGCGGGGCGGCCGCGCCGACCGCCGCGATCAGCGGATAGCCCTTGGCCAGCGCGTCGCCGGCGGTGATCCGGACCTCGCCGCCGAAGCGCGCCGCTTGGTCGCGCACCGCTTGCTCAAGCTCGGCCGGGCCGAGGTCGCCGGCCGGCGTGTCGACCAGGTCGCGGACCAAAGCGGTCGCTTCGGCCAAGCGGACGATTTGGTCGATCCGCGCCGCCTCGCCGGTAACCAGCACCCGCGCGCCAGGCTCGCCATCCGGTTTCGCGCGGTAGCGGTCGAAGCGGTGCTGGGCGAGCAGCCAGCCGAGCGCCGCCTTGCCGGGTCCGCTCTCGGCCAGCTGGTAGGTCCCCTCGGGCAGCGATCCGGCGAGCCGGGCGAGGCACCACGGCGACAAGGAGGCGGCATCGGCGACGGCGCTAACAACCTCGAACCCGCTGCCGCGCGGCAGGATCACGAACGCGTAGCCAGTGGCGCCGTCGAAGCGATGGGCAGCGAGCAACGCGCGATCCTCGGCGCTGCGGCCCTTGAGCCAGGCGGCGAAGCCGGCCTTGTCGACAAGATGGATGGGATTGGCCTTGCGGCCGCGGTCGGCGACCAGCAGCGAAGCGAAATCGGTCATGTCCCGGCCCTTAGGCGAGCGCCCGCCCCAAGGGAACGCCGAACAGGTCGTGCTCGTCGCTGTCTTCGATCTGGGCCGCGACGATGTCGCCTGGCTTGAGACCGTCGGCGTCGCGCAGATGCACTTCGCCGTCGATCTCGGGCGCGTCGGCCTTGGAGCGGCCGGTGGCGCCGCCGGTTTCGGGGTCGACCGCGTCGATCAGCACATCAAGCGGGTTGCCGACCTTGGCGGCGAGTTTCTCCGCCGAAATGCGGGCGGTCAGTTCCATCAGCCGGGCGTAGCGCTCTTCCTTGAGCTCCTCCGGGACCGGGTCGGGCAGGGCATTGGCGGCGGCGCCTTCGACCGGTTCGAAGCGGAACGCGCCGACGCGGTCGAGCTGCGCTTCTTCGAGCCAGCCCATCAGATATTGGAAATCCTCCTCGGTCTCGCCGGGGAAGCCGACGACGAAGGTCGAGCGGATGGCGATGTCGGGGCAGACCTCGCGCCAGCTGCGGATGCGCTCAAGTACCCGGGCGTCATTGGCCGGGCGGCGCATCGACTTGAGGATCTTGGGGCTGGCGTGCTGGAACGGGATGTCGAGGTAGGGCAGCACCAGGCCCTCGGCCATGAGCGGAATGACATGGTCGACGTGGGGGTAGGGGTAGACGTAGTGGAGCCGCACCCAGACCGCACGGTCGGGCGTACCGAGCTTGCCCAGCTCGCGGGCGAGGTCGGTCATGTGGGCGCGGACGCCCTCACCCTTCCACGGCCACTCGGCGAACTTGAGGTCGACGCCATAGGCCGACGTGTCCTGGCTGATGACCAGCAATTCGCGGGTCCCGGCGGCAACCAGTTTCTCGGCCTCGCGCAGGATCGCGTCGGGCCGGCGGCTGACCAGGTCGCCGCGGATCGACGGGATGATGCAGAACGCGCAGCGGTGATTGCAGCCCTCGGAAATTTTGAGATAGCTGTAGTGACGCGGGGTCAGCTTGAGCCCGGCTTCGGGCACCAGGTCGAGAAACGCGTTGGCGATCGGCGGCGCCGCCTCGTGGACCGCGGCGACCACTTCTTCATATTGCTGCGGGCCAGTGATTGCCAGGACTTGCGGGAAGCGCGCGCGGATGACGTCGGCTTCCTTGCCCATGCAGCCGGTGACGACCACCCGGCCGTTCTCGGCGATCGCTTCGCCGATCGCCTCAAGGCTTTCGGCCTTGGCGCTGTCGAGGAAGCCGCAGGTGTTGACCAGCACCACGTCCGCCCCGGCATAATCGGGGGACATGTCATAGCCGTCGGCGCGCAGCTTGGTCATGATTCGCTCGCTGTCGACCAACGCCTTGGGACAGCCGAGCGAAACCAGGCCCACGCGCGGGGCTCGAGGAAGAGTCATTACCGTCATCGGAAGGACCGCGCCCCTAACCCAAATCGCCGGCAAAAGCGAGCCGGGCGGCGGTTCAGGCGCTCGCTGCTCCCGGCCGGGCCGCCTGGGCCAGCAAGCGGCCGGTGACCATGATCGGATTGATGACCGTGGTGGCGCCAGCGGTTCGCGCCAGATCCTCGTTGTCGGCAGCCGAAATCGTGACCGAGATCGGCAGGTCGGGTGCGAGCTCGCGGGCGGTCAGGACGATCAGGATCGCGCTATCGTCTCGCCCGGCCGAGACGATCATCGCGGCGGCGCGCTCAATATGCACCGCAAGCAGCAGGTCGTTGCTGCTGGCGTCGCCCTGGAGCACGGCGGCGCCAAGCTCGCGGGCCGCGGCGCACGGCGCATCGGCGCAATCGATCACCACCAGCGACGCCGGGTCGAGCCCGCCCGCAACCAGCTCGGCGGCGGCGGTGCTACCGCTCCGGCCGAACCCGGCGATGACCGTGTGGCCGCACAATTTTTCCTGTATCCGTCGCATCCGCCAGCGTTCCCAACTGTGCTTGAACAGCATGTCAAACGCGGTGCCAAGGAAGATGAGCCACAGGAACAGCCGAATGGGGGTGATCAGGAAGGCGTCGATCAGCCGCGCCCGCTCGCTGACCGGAACGATGTCGCCATAGCCGACGGTGGTGATGGTGATCATCGTGAAATAGACCACGTCGGCGAAGCTCAGATGGCCGTCGACCTGGTCCCTGAGCCCACCGCGATCGAACCACAGCAAGGCGAAAGCGGTCAGCAGCAGCGTTCCGGCGAGCGCCGCGCGCACCGCCAGCTTGCGCCACGGGCTGGCATTGGAACGCCGCGACAGGGTTGCGCCGGGGAAGGTCTCGATTGCCGCCTGCTCCTTCCACCAAGGGTTCGCGATTGATTGAACGGCTGGCATTGCAGTGGGTTGCTGGCTAAACGCGCCACGCGCCGACACGCGGCGCTGGAGAGTGTAATGCGCATCGCAATGATAGGCACCGGCTATGTCGGTTTGGTTTCCGGCGCCTGTTTCGCCGACTTTGGCCATCAGGTGGTGTGCGTCGACAAGGACGCGGGCAAGATCGATGCGTTGAACAACGGCCGGATGCCGATCTGGGAGCCCGGGCTTGAGGGACTGGTCAAAGCCAATGTTGAGCGCGACCGGCTGCGCTTCACGACCGATCTCGCGGTCGGGGTCGAGGGCGCTGACGCGGTGTTCATCGCGGTCGGCACGCCGGCCCGGCGCGGCGATGGCCATGCCGATCTGACCTTTGTCTACGCCGCCGTGCGCGAACTGGCCCGAGTGATCGGCAAGCCGCCGGTGATCGTCACCAAGTCGACCGTTCCGGTCGGCACCGGCGACCGCATCGTCGAAATTCTCGCCGAGGAAGGCGTGACCGGCGTATCGGTCGCGTCCAACCCCGAATTCCTGCGCGAAGGCGCCGCGATTCGCGACTTCAAGCTGCCCGACCGGATCGTCGTCGGGGCCGAGGACGAGCGCGCCCGCGAAGTGCTTCGCGAAGTCTACCGGCCGCTGTTCCTCAACCAGGCGCCGATCCTGTTCACCGGACGCCGCACCGCCGAGCTGATCAAATATGCCGCCAATGCGTTCCTCGCGGTCAAGATTAGCTTCATCAACGAAATCGCCGATCTGTGCGAAGCGGTCGGGGCCGACGTCCAGGACGTTTCGCGCGGCATCGGGCTAGACAACCGGATCGGCCCCAAATTCCTGCACGCCGGTCCGGGCTATGGCGGAAGCTGTTTCCCCAAGGACACGCTGGCGCTGCTCCGCACCGCCGAAGAGGCCGGGGTCGACCAGCGCATCGTCAGCACGGTGGTCGAGGTCAACGACCGCCGCAAGGAAGCGATGGCGGAGCGGGTCTCGGCGGCGCTCGGCGGCAGCCTCGCCGGCAAGCGAATCGCGGTGCTCGGCCTGGCGTTCAAGCCCAACACCGACGACATGCGCGACGCCCCGTCGATCCCGCTGGTCAAGGGCTTGATCGAAGGCGGCGCCGAAGTGGCGGCGTTCGACCCGGTGGCGACCGAGCAAGCGCGGCCGCTGATGACTGACATCGAATTTGCGCCCGATGCCCACGCCGCCGCCAAGGATGCCGATGCGCTGGTGATCGTGACCGAGTGGGACGAATTCCGCGCGCTCGACCTGGGCGAGCTGGCGGCGGTCATGCGCGGCAATATCCTGGTAGACCTGCGCAACGTCTACGACCGCACCGAGGCCGAGCGTGCCGGCCTGATTCACTTCGGTATCGGCCGCGGCGAGTTCGGCCGGGCGCGAAAGGTCCAGGCAGACTAGCCAATGACCAGCATCGGCCGGATCGTGGTAGTCGGGCTCGGCTATGTCGGGTTGCCGCTGGCGGTCGCGCTGGCGCGCAAGTTCGAGGTGGTCGGGTTCGATATCGATAGTGTCCGCATCGAGGAATTGCAGGGCGGCCACGACCGCACGCGCGAGATCGACCGCGACGCGCTCGGACGCTCGAGCCTGCGCTTGACCAGCGATGTCGCCGAATGCAGCGCCGCCGACATCTACATTGTGACCGTGCCGACTCCGGTCAACGGCGCCAACCAGCCCGACCTTAGCGCTGTGCTGTCGGCGACGCGGATGATCGCCGGTGCGATCGAACCCGCGCGGCGCCCGACCATCGTCTACGAAAGCACGGTCTATCCCGGCGTCACCGAGGCGATTTGCGGGAGCGAGATCGAACGCGTCGCCGGGCTCGAGCGCGGGCGCGATTTCCGCTTGGGTTACTCGCCCGAGCGGATCAACCCGGGCGACCGCACCCACACCATCGACCAGATCACCAAGGTTATCGCCGCCGAGGACGACGAAGTGCTCGAGCAGCTGGCCGAGTTGTACGGCGCGATCACCAGCGGCGGCGTGTTCCGCGCGGCATCGATCAAGGCGGCCGAGGCGGCCAAGGCGATCGAGAACGCCCAGCGCGACATCAACATCGCCTTCATGAACGAAATCGCCCAGATCCTGTCGAAGATCGGAGTGTCGGTATGGGACGTGCTCGCCGCTGCCCGGACCAAGTGGAATTTCCTGCCGTTCGAGCCCGGGCTGGTCGGCGGCCACTGTATCGGTGTCGATCCTTATTATCTGAGCCATCTCGCCCAGCAGCTTGGCCATGATCCGCAAGTCATCCTGTCCGGCCGCGCGATCAACGACGGCATGGGGGCATGGATCGCCGACGCGATCCACCAGCGGCGTTCGCAAGCATCGAGTGCTGACGGCAGCAAGCGCGCGCTGGTGCTCGGCCTGACCTTCAAGGAGGACGTCCCGGACCTGCGCAACAGCCGCGCGTTCGACGTCGTCCGGCGGCTAAGCGAGCTCGGCTACAACGTCGCTGTCGCCGATCCGCTGGCCGACCCCGCCGAGCTAGCTCGCGACCATGGCCTGGCGGCAGTCACGCCCAATGGCGCGCGCTATGATCTAGTGATCGGCGCGGTCGCCCACGCCGATTATCGGAAGCTGTCTTCGGACGAACTTGAAAATCTTCTCGAGCAAGGCGGCACGCTGGCCGATCTCAAGGGCATGTGGCGCGACCATCAGCTGAGCCCGGCGATCGACCGCTGGTCGCTCTGACCGCAACCGGATAAAGTCAGCCGATGCGCCGCGAACCCCCGCCAGCCAAAGGGATCAATCGTTCGCTGCTGACCAGGCGGCGCTTCCAATATGGCGGCGCGGTGGTCATCGCGGGGCTGCTGCCGTTCCT
>JBDTRT010000007.1:0-8435 GCA_039931595.1 Sphingomicrobium sp. | reverse complement strand
GCTTACGTGCTCAATTTGACCAAGGATTGGGGTAGCGACTGGGGCGGCTATCTGCAGTTCTTCGATCAGCAGTCAGACGTCGATCACGGTTTCCGGCCGATCTTCAACGCGCTCAACATCTTCCTCATCCCGGCGGTTCACAACGTCGGCATGGTCGCGTCCTACGCGCCGGGCATGCGCTATTCGATTACCGGCTGGCTGCGCGGCGACGATCCGCCCGGGGAATTCAACCGCCCCCGCTAATTGCCCTGCTGATGGCCGCTTCGGCTAGCCGCCGAGCGTGTCGCGAATGCGCTGGAAGAAGCTCTTGGTCGCAGGGCACTCGTCGCCGGTCTCGGTCTCGCGAAACTCCTCGAGCAATTTCTTTTGCTTGGCGCTCATCCGCCGTGGGGTTTCGACCAGCACCCGCGCGACCAGGTCGCCGCGGCCGTGCTGGTTGAGCACGCTCATCCCGGCGCCGCGCTGGCGCAGCTGTTCGCCCGACTGGATGCCGGCGGGAATCTTGATGTCGATCTTGGCGCCATCGACGCCGGGCAGGCTGATCGACCCGCCGAGCGCGGCGGTGGTGAAGCTGATCGGGCATTCGGCGACCAACGTGGTTCCGTCGCGCCCGTAGAGTGAGTGCCGCTTCATGTGGACGAAGATATAGAGGTCGCCATTGGCGGCGTTGCGCACGCCCGCCTCGCCCTCGCCGGACACGCGGATGCGGGTGCCTTCGTCGACCCCGGCGGGGACTTTGACGGAGATGGTGCGCTGCTTGAGCGCGCGGCCTTCGCCGTCGCACGCGGGACACGGATCGGCGATCGTCTGGCCGCTGCCGCGGCAGGTCGAGCAGCCCCGTTCGACCACGAAAAAGCCCTGCTGCGCGCGGACCTTGCCGGCGCCGTTGCAGGTTGTGCAGGTCTGCGCCCGGCTCTGCGCCGGAGCACCCCTGCCTTCGCACGAGTCGCACTGGGCCAGCGCTTCGATCGAGATCGGCGATTCGACGCCGGTGAAGGCCTGTTCGAGCGTCAGTTCGAGATCGTAGCGCAAATCGGCCCCGCGAGCGGCGTTCTGGCGCTGGCCGCGCGGGTCCATGAACTCGCCGAAGATCGATGAGAAGATGTCGGAAAAGCCTTCGAACCCACCTCCGCCGAACGGATCGCCACCGTTCTGGAAGGCGGCCTTGCCGAAGCGGTCATAGGCCGCCCGCTTCTGCGGGTCCTTGAGGCACTCATAGGCCTCGCTAATTTCCTTGAAGCGCGCTTCCTGGTCGGTGCAGCCGCCGTGCCGGTCGGGATGGCATTCCTTGGCCAGCCGGCGGTACGCGGCCTTGATCGCCGCGTCGTCCGCGCCGCGGGGTAGGCCCAGCAATTCGTAATAGTCGCTATTGGTCACTGCTCGACACGCCCCACACACCCGCTCGACCCGAGCCTGTCGAAGTCCTGTCCCCGTCTTGCGATTAGCAATGGCAGGGACAGCCCTTCGACTTGCTCAGGGCGAACGGCGATTTTCATCGCCGTTACGCTTTTGGTTCCTCGTCGACTTCGGAGAATTCGGCGTCGACCACTTCGTCCTCACCGGCTGGCGGTGGCGCTTCGGCCTCCGCTTCCGGCGCGGTCTCGGCCTGCGCCTGCTGCTGCTCGTACATCGCCTGGCCGAGCTTCATCGCGGCCTGGGTCAAGGCGTTGGTCTTGGTCGTCATCGCCTCGGGATCGCCGCTCTCGACCGCGGTCTTGGCTTCGGCGATCGCGGCTTCGATCTCGGCCTTCACTTCGGCCGTGACCTTGTCGCCATGCTCCTTCATCTGGCTCTCGGTCGAGTGAATCAGGCTCTCGGCCTGGTTCTTGGCCTCGGCTTCTGCGCGGCGCTTCTTGTCCTCGTCGGCGAACTGCTCGGCTTCCTTGACCATCTTGTCGATGTCATCGTCCTTGAGGCCGCCCGATGCCTGGATGCGGATCTGCTGTTCCTTGCCGGTGCCCTTGTCCTTGGCCGAGACGTTGACGATGCCGTTGGCGTCGATGTCGAACGTGACCTCGATCTGCGGCACGCCGCGCGGCGCGGGCGGGATTCCGACCAGGTCGAACTGGCCGAGGATCTTGTTGTCCGCGGCCATTTCGCGCTCGCCCTGGAAGACCCGGATGGTGACCGCGCTCTGATTGTCGTCGGCGGTCGAGAACACCTGGCTCTTCTTGGTCGGGATGGTCGTGTTGCGGTCGATCATCCGGGTGAACACGCCGCCCAGAGTCTCGATCCCTAGGCTCAGCGGAGTGACGTCGAGCAGCAGCACGTCCTTGACGTCGCCCTGCAGCACGCCGGCCTGGATCGCCGCGCCCATGGCGACGACTTCGTCGGGGTTGACGCCGGTGTGCGGCTCCTTGCCGAAGAACTCCTTCACCACTTCGCGCACCCGCGGCATGCGGGTCTGTCCGCCGACCAGGACCGCCTCGGCGATGTCCTTGGCGGTCAGTCCGGCATCCTTAAGCGCCTTCTTACACGGCTCGAGCGTACGGTTGACGAGATCGGCAACCAATTTCTCGAGATCGGCGCGGGTGATCGTCTCAACCAGGTGCAACGGGGTGGTCTGGCCACCCTCCATGCGCGCCGTAATGAACGGCTGGTTGATTTCGGTCGAGGCTGCCGACGACAGCTCGATCTTGGCCTTTTCGGCGGCTTCCTTGAGCCGCTGCAGGGCGAGCCGGTCGCCGCGCAGGTCGATGCCTTCCTTGGCTTTGAACTTGTCCGCCAGATAGTCGACGATCTTGGCGTCGAAGTCCTCGCCGCCGAGGAATGTGTCGCCGTTGGTCGACTTCACCTCGAACACGCCGTCACCGATTTCGAGCACCGAAATGTCGAACGTGCCGCCGCCCAGATCGTAGACCGCGATGGTCTTGCCGTCCTGTTTCTCGAGCCCGTAGGCGAGCGCCGCGGCAGTCGGCTCGTTGATGATCCGCAGCACTTCAAGGCCAGCGATCTGGCCGGCGTCCTTGGTTGCCTGGCGCTGCGCGTCGTTGAAGTAGGCGGGGACCGTGATCACCGCCTGGGTGACGGTCTCGCCGAGATAAGCCTCGGCGGTTTCCTTCATCTTCTGGAGGATGAACGCCGAGATTTGCGACGGCGAATAATCCTTGCCACCGGCATGCACCCACGCGTCGCCGTTGGGACCCTTGACGATCTTGTACGGCACCAGCTCGGTGTCTTTCTTGGTGATCGGGTCGTCGAAGCGGCGGCCGATCAGGCGCTTGACCGCGAACACCGTATTGTCGGGGTTGGTGACGGCCTGGCGCTTGGCCGGCTGGCCGATCAGCCGCTCACCGTCCTTGGTGAACGCGACAACCGACGGCGTGGTGCGCGCACCTTCCGAATTCTCGATAACCTTGGGCTTGCCACCTTCCATCACAGCAACGCAGCTGTTGGTGGTGCCCAAGTCGATTCCAATGACCTTGGCCATATACTATTCCCTCTTCGATTACCCCACGGCCGCACGAGACAGCCGAACAAATGATTTCGAAGGTGATATAGGTGTCGTTGTCCCTACGACAAGGCCGATGGTGCAGGCTTGTATGAGACAAAATTAACCAGTTTTCGCTAGCTCGACAGAATGCAGGACGAGCTCGACATTCAACCATCCAGCAACGCGGCTTCATGGCTGACGATAGCCGTACTGGCACTCTGCATGGTGGTAATAGAGTTTATCACGCCGGTACCGATTGCATTGCGCGGCTCAATCCCGCTCGTGATCGCTTTTACAACCTTGTCGGCAGTTGCTTACTACTACCGCACCGTTCGCCGGTGCGAAGAGTTCGCGGAAATGTGCGTCTCGCTTAGCCAGGTTCTTCTGTATAGCGCGATAGGCATCATCCTTTCCTATCTCGTTGCACGCGCCAACAACCCGCTGTGGGACTCGACCCTGCAGCGCTGGGACGTTGCGCTTGGGTTTGACTGGATGGCTGCGATGCGCCTGGTCGATAAAAGCCCGCTCGCGGTCGGGATTATCAACGTCGCCTACCACTCGCTAATACCCCAAGTGATCGTGGTCGTTTGCGCCTTAGGGTTCCAGCGGCGCATTTTCGAGCTGCGCGCCGTAATGCTTGCAGCGATGCTCTGCGGTTCGGTCTGTATCGTCATTTCGGCTTTCATGCCGGCCGTCGCTTACGGCGTTCACCTCGGCATTCGCCCAGGTGACTTTCAAAACGTCTTTCCTTCGGCCGGGTTTATCAAAATGCCGGACTTTGAGACGCTCCGGTCCGGCACCATTCACGAGTTAGACATCGTCAAGATGCAGGGCCTGATTACGTTTCCGAGCTATCATTCAGGCCTGTCCGTGGTCACTTTTTGGGGTTTCTGGGCCGCCAGACAGAATTGGTTGCGGATCCTTGGCATGACATTGGCAGCGTTGACTGTCGTTTCGACGCCGATCATCGGCGGGCACTATCTGGTGGACGTGATTGCTGGCGGCGTGATTGCCGTTGCTTGCATTGCAATCGCCCGACGCGCGATCTGCTTGAACCCCTCGTTCAGCTTGCTCAAATCATCGCCATCCCGCCATTCACATGCAGCGTTTGGCCGGTAACGTACCCGGCTTCTTTCGACGCAAGATAGGCCGCCGCCGCCCCAATATCCTCGCCCGCGCCCATCGCACCGGCCGGTATCCGCGCGAGAATCGCGCCCTTCTGACCAACGTTGAGCGCATCGGTCATCGCCGAGGTCATGAACCCAGGCGCGACGCAATTGACGGTGATGCCGCGCGTCGCGAGTTCGATTGCCATCGCCTTCGACAGCCCAATCAGCCCGGCCTTGGCGGCGACGTAATTCGCCTGCCCCGGATTGCCGGTCACCGCGACCACCGAGGTCACCGAGATGATCCGCCCAAAGCGCGCCTTCATCATCGGCCGCGCCGCCGCCCGCATCAGACGGAACGCCGCCTCGAGATTGACCCGAATGACCTCGTCCCATTCCTCGTCCTTCATCCGCATCGCCAGATTGTCGCGCGTGATGCCGGCATTGTTGACCAGGATATCGAGCTTGCCGCCCAAGGCCTCGACCGCTTGCGGCACCAGTGCATCGACCGCAGCGCCGTCCGACAAATTGCACGGCAGTGCGACATGGTCCCCGCCAAGGCCGGCGCGGAATTTCTCGAGCTTGTCGACGTTGCTGCCCGATACTGCCAGCCACGCGCCCTGCCCGGCCAACGCCTTGGCGATCGCCGAACCGAGCCCGCCCGAAGCACCAGTGACCAGTGCAGTCATGCCAGACAAATCGAACATCATGTGATCTCCTTGGCCAGCGCTTCGATGTCGGCGATGGTGACGACGCTCGTCACTTCGACCTCCGGCGCGGTGCGCTTGACCATCGGCCCAAGCACCTTGCCGGCCAGTTCGATGAACCGCTCGACCCCGGCGTCGGCCATCGCCGCCACGCTCTCGCGCCAGCGGACCATGCCGGTGACCTGCTCGACCAGCAGCGCGCGGATGCGGTCGGGGTCGGTTTCCGCAGCGGCGGTGACGTTGGCGTAGATCGGCACCACCGGATCGGCGACGACGATGTAGCTCAACGCATCCTGCATCGCCTCAGCCGCGGGTTGCATCAACGGACAGTGGAACGGCGCCGACACCGGCAGCAGCACGGCCCGCTTGGCGCCCATCTCCTTGGCCATTTCAACCGCGCGGTCGATCGCGTCCTTGTGCCCCGACAGCACCACCTGGCCGGGGTCGTTGTCGTTGGCGACGGTGCACACTTCGCCCTGGGCCGCGGCGTCGGCAATCTTCTGCGCCAGCTCGACGTCGGCGCCGAGCAGCGCGGCCATCGCGCCGATGCCGACCGGCACCGCGGCCTGCATCGCCTGTCCGCGCAGCTTGAGCAACTTGGCGGTGGTCGCGAGGTCGAACGACCCCGCCGCGCACAGCGCTGAATATTCGCCGAGGCTGTGGCCGGCCACGAACCGCGCTGACTTGGCCAGGTCGACCTGGCCTTCGCGGGTCAGCGCCGCGAACACCGCGAGCGCATTGGCCATGATCGCCGGCTGCGCATTTTCGGTCAGCCGAAGCGCGTCGTCGGGGCCGTCGCGCATCAGCCGGAACAGGTTTTGGCCGAGCGCTTCGTCGACCTGTTCGAACACGTCGCGCGCGGCGCGGCTGGCCTCGCTCAACGCGCTGCCCATGCCGACCGCTTGGCTGCCTTGCCCGGGAAAAAGGAATGCGCGCATTTTCTGCCCTGATGATTTAGCGTTCGCGGCGCGGACTAGGCCGGGCGCATGAATATGCCAAGTGCGCGGAGGGGGAAGACAGCGAATGGCGAGCAGCAGCGACAGGGACGGCGACCGTCAGCTTATGGGCATATGGATGACCACCGCTTTGGTCATCGGGACAATCATCGGCGGCGCAATCTTCATGTTGCCGGTCACCCTCGCGCCACTCGGGCTCAACGCCGTCATCGGCTGGGTGGTCAGCGGGATCGGTGCCTTGTGCATCGTGTTCGGCCTCGCCCAAATCTCCCGCTTTGGCGGCGAGGGCATCCAGGCCAATATCGAGCGCGAGTTCGGGCCGACGTTGGGCTTCCTCGCGACCTGGTCGTTCTGGGTTTCCAACTGGGTCGCGCAGGCTTCGGTGGCGGTCGCCGTGGGGTCCGCTTTGACCTTCATCGGTCCGCAATTCGGCGGGCCGGGCGCGGTCGTTCCAATCGCCATCGGTTGCGTCGTGCTTCTGACTTTGGTCAATGCCATCGGTGTGCGCGCCGCCGGCGGGCTGTCGATCGTCACCGTGGCCATCAAGATCCTGCCGCTGCTGGCGGTGATCTGGCTGTTCGTCGATCGCG
Organism: Sphingomicrobium sp.; assembly: GCA_039931595.1. Lineage (GTDB taxonomy): Bacteria > Pseudomonadota > Alphaproteobacteria > Sphingomonadales > Sphingomonadaceae > Sphingomicrobium. The sequence continues at coordinate 1,643 of JBDTRT010000007.1, read as the reverse complement.
GTGCCAGCGGGGCCGCTTACGAACCGTTCGCACCAGTGCCGATCAGCTTCGCCAATGTCGCGACCGCGACCGCCCTGACCTTCTTCGCGCTGACCGGGTTCGAGGCGGCGACCGCGCCGGTGTGCAAGATCCGCGATGCCTCGCGCATCATCCCCCGCGCGCTGCTTGGCGGGACGGCGTTCGTCGCTGTGCTTTACCTCATCGCCGGAACCAGCATCCAGATGCTGTTGCCGGCCAGCGTGGTTGCGGCCTCCCCGGCGCCGTTCGCCGACGCCCTGGTGTCCCACTGGGGCCATGGCGCCGCGTCCTTTGCCGCGCTGGGGATCGCAATCAGCGCGTTCGGATGTCTCAACTGCCTGATCCTCGGCACCGGCGAGCTCGGCTATTCGATGGCGCTCAGGGGTGACCTGCCGTCGGTCATGGCGCGCACCCGCGGCGCCAACACGCCGATCGTTTCCCAGCTGGTCGGGACGGGCGTGACCATCCTGCTGTTGCTCGCCAACAGCAGCCGCAGCACCGCCAGCCTTTACACCTTCATCATCCTGCTTTCGACCGCGGCGGTGATCGTGGTCTATCTTGCCGGCGTGCTCGCCGCGTGGAAGTCGAACCCGAAGTTCGGCGCCCGCGCGATCTTCGTTGTCGGCCTATTGTTCATCGCCTTCGCGATTTACGGGACCGGCCTCGAAGCGTGCCTGTGGTGCCTGGTGCTGCTCGGCGCGGGCCTGGCCATCCGCACCGTCATGCACCGCCTTAATTCGCGCGCAGCCATCCCGGCGACGGAGGCCGCTCCAGTCTAGCCTCGGGCACCATCCGGCGCAGTTTCTGGGCGAAGCTGCGCAGGCAGACCTCGCTCGTTCCAAGCGGCCCGGCGACATAGCTCGGCGATTGCATGCCAAGCTGCACGCGCGTGATCAGTTCGGTATCCTCGGCATTGACCCGGCGGTTGATGCGCCAATTGAGGTAGCGCGCCGCCTTCATCTCGCGGCGGTCGTCGGCCAGACCGTAACTGACCTCGCGCAGCACGGTCTCGGTCGCGCTGACCGGCAGGAACTGCATGAAGTCGACCTGGTCGGGATAGATGTCGAACGCGATGTTGGGGAACAGCTTGTAATAGAGCCATTTGCGGCGGTGGCTCGGCGGCAGATGGTCGGCCACCGGCAAATGCTTCTGATAAACCCGCTCGGACGGATTGTCCGACACCTCGTCGATCAGATCGCCTTCCATCCGGTCGACGAATTCGCGCGCTTCGATCTTGTAACCGCGGCCGAACAGGCGGGTCAGGCCCGGGTGGCCGATCGGGATGTGCAGCCCGTCCGAATAATTGTCGGCGATGGTCTTCCAGTTGAGGGTGCGCGGGCGGTTGGTGACGCGCCCGATCGCGCGCAAATCCTCGAACCGGTACGGCTCGACCTCGGCCTCGTACGGCGTCATCATCTCGGCCACCGACGGCACGCCGCCTTCGAGCGCAACGAACAGGAACCCGCGCCAAACCTCCAGCGCGACCGGCACCAGCCCCAGATTGGCCGGCTCGAGCCCGGGATATTCGGCCCGGTGCGGCACGCCGACCAGCCGCCCGTCGCGGGCATAACTCCACGCGTGATAGGGGCAGGTCAGCACCTTGGCGCAGCCGCCGGTGCCGTCGA
>JBDTRT010000006.1:0-14643 GCA_039931595.1 Sphingomicrobium sp. | reverse complement strand
GGGGCCAAAATCGGTAAGCCGAAACCATGGCCGACATCTTCCGAATCGCTGACCCGACCGCTCCCGCCAGCACGCCTGCGGCAGCGCCCGCTTTGCCCCAGAACGTCGAGGCCGAGGCGGCGCTGCTCGGCGCGCTGATGATCGACAACCGGCTGGTCGAGGACGTCCAGACGCGCTTGAAGCCGCATCATTTCTTCGAACCGCTGCACGGCCGGATCTATGAGGCGATCCTGCGCCTGACCGACCGCAACATGATCGCCAACCCGGTCACGCTGCGGCCGCTGTTCGAGGCCGACGAGGGGATCAAGGAAGTCGGCGGGTCGGCCTATCTGGCACAGCTCACGGGGTCGGGCGCTGCGGTTATCGGAGCGCGCGACTTCGCCACCCAAATCTATGATCTGGCGCTGTTGCGGGCGCTGATCGGGGTCGGCCGCGACCTGGTTGAAAGCGCGCTCGACACGAGCGAGGAAGTGGCCCCGATCGCCCAGATCGAGCGGGCCGAGACCGAGCTTTACAAGGTCGCTGAAGAAGGCGGCGCCGAAGGCAAGGCGAAGTCGTTCGGCGAGGCGACCAAGCTCGCCATCGAAATGGCCGAGCGGGCGCTCAACAGCGGCGGCCATCTGTCGGGCATCACCACCGGCCTCGAGGGCCTCAACGCCAAGATCGGCGGGCTCCACCGCTCCGACCTGATCATCATCGCCGGCCGCCCGGGCATGGGCAAAAGCTCGCTCGCGACCAACATCGCATTCGCCGCCGCCCAGCGCTTCCAGCGCGAGACCGAGGAAGGCATCGAGCCCGGCAAGGGCGCCGGCGCCGCCGTGGCGCTGTTCAGCCTCGAAATGTCGGCCGACCAGCTGGCCACGCGCATCCTCGCCGAGGAGAGCGGCATCTCGTCCGAGAATTTGCGCATGGGCAAGATCAGCCAGCAGGAATTCCGCCAGCTGGCGCGCGCCGCGGGCGAGCTCCAGAGCCTGCCGCTGTACATCGACGACACGCCCGGACTGACCATCGCCGCGCTGCGCGCCCGCGCCCGCCGCCTCAAGCGGCAGAAGGGCATCGGCATGGTGGTCATCGACTACCTCCAATTGCTCCAGGGCTCGGGCAAGTCCGGCAACGACAATCGGGTCCAGGAAATCTCGGAGATCAGCCGCGGGCTCAAGCAGCTCGCCAAGGAACTCGACGTGCCGGTCATCGGCCTGTCGCAATTGAGCCGTGCGGTCGAGCAGCGCGAGGACAAGCGGCCGCAGCTGTCGGACCTGCGCGAATCGGGCTCAATCGAGCAAGACGCCGACATCGTGATGTTCATTTTCCGCGAGGATTATTACGTCGCCTCACGCGAGCCCAAGCGGCCGATCGAGGGCGACGACGCCAAGGCCCACGAGATGCATGAGGAATGGGCCCGCGACATGAGCCGGGTCTATGGCCTGGCCGAGCTGATCGTGGCCAAGCAGCGCCACGGCGCGACCGGCAAGGTGCGGCTCAAGTTCGACGCCCGGATCACCAAGTTCAGCGACGCCACCGACGATAATTATTTGCCGGAAATCCGCAGCTAAAGCGGGAGCGCCGCCTGTCGGGGAGGGCAGGCGTCGGGTTTTCAGTCGCCCAGCATGTTGGGGTCGGTCAGGCCCTGGTCGATCGACCCGCGCGCCACCGCGGCCTCGCTGCTGGTCACCGGATAAGCGCAGTAATCGGCCGCGTAAAACGCGCTCGGGCGGTGATTGCCGGACAGCCCGATGCCGCCGAACGGAGCGGTCGAAGGCGCGCCATTGGTCGGCTTGTTCCAGTTGATGACGCCGGCCCGGACATTAGCCCAGAAACGGTCGTAAAGCTCCGGGCTGCCGCCGACCAGGCTGGCGGCGAGGCCGAAGCGGGTATTGTTGGCCTCGTCGATCGCGGCGTCGAAATCCTTGACCCGGATCAGCTGCAGCACCGGCCCGAATAGCTCCTCGTCCGGGCGCTCCTTGGCATCGGTGACGTCGATGATCGCGGGCGTCAGGAAGGGCAGCGCCTCGGACGGTCGCTCGAGCCGCCGCAACGGCGTCGCGCCTTTCATCATCAGTCCGAGCCATTGCTCCTGCAGATGATCGGCCGCGGCGACGTCGATCAGCGGGCCCATGAACGGCTGCGGATCGGCGAACGGCTCGCCGACGATCAGGCGATCGAGCAGGTCCTGGATGGCCTTGAGCAGCGGGCCCTCGGTGCCATCCTCGACGATCAGCCGCCGCGCCGCGGTGCAGCGCTGGCCGGCCGACAGATAGGCCGACTGGACGACGATCGCCGCCGTCACGTCGGTGGTGGCCGAGTCCCACACGACCAACGGGTTGTTGCCGCCCAGTTCGAGCGCGAGGATCTTGTTGGGCATGTCGGCGAACTGCCGATGGAGCGCCTGGCCGGCGCGCGCGGAACCGGTGAACAGCAAGCCGTCGATGCCTGGTTCGGCGGCCAAAGCGCGGCCCTCGTCGGGACCGCCGGTCAGGAGCCGGACGACGCCCTCAGGGATTTTCGCTTCATGATAGCAATCGACCATGAACGCGCCCGTTGCCGGAGTCTTTTCGGACGGCTTGAAGACCACCGCGTTGCCGGCGATCAGCGCTGGAACGATATGGCCGTTGGGCAGATGGGCGGGGAAATTGTACGGCCCGAGCACCGCCAGCACGCCGTGCGGCTTATGGCGCACCGCGATCTTGTTGCCGAGCGCTGCTTCGAGCCGGCGTTGCGGGGTCCGCTCCGAATAGGCATCGAGCGAGATCTGGACCTTGTTGATGACCGCGCCGACCTCGGTCCGCGCTTCCCACATCGGCTTGCCGGTTTCGCGCGCGATCAGCGTGGCAAACTCGGTTTCGCGCTTGCGCACGACGTTGGCGAAGCGCTGCACCGCCTCGCTGCGATAGGCGAGCGAGTGCGCCGCCCAGGCTGCGGCCGCGGCGCGCGCGACCGCGACTTCGGTCGCGGCGTCGCCGACCTCGCCCGACCAGATTTCCGCGCCGGTCGCCGGCTCGGTCGATATCAGGGTGTTAGCCATTGCGCGTTTTAACCATTAGCCAGCGCGCTTCACGAACTTGGGTCCGGCGTCAAGCCACCGGCGCCATGTCGGCGGCGATCGCTTCGCCCATCCGGCGGACGGCGGCGATCTTCGCTTCGAACCGGCCCCAGTCGTCGCCTTCGGCAATCGCCGCCCAGATCGCCTCAACCTCGTCGATATGCATCGAACAGGGCGCGGCGTCGGACCAATAGGGGTGGGTGACCGGCCGATCCCGTCCCTCGAGCGTCGCGGCCAAGGCTCGAAAGGGCTCGGACGGATAGCGTTCCGCGCCGGGATCACGACCGCCGCGCCAGTCGAAGAAAATGCGGTCGATCGTCGCTTCGCGCGATTGCAGGGCGGCGACGAGGCGGGTCGCCAGCGAGCGATCGTCATCGCCGCCGCACGGGCTGACGCCGAGCCGCCGCAGCAGCGCCTCGATCAAGGCGTCCTGGAAGCGCTTGCTCCAGCCGCCGAGCAGGTCGGAGATTTGCGGAGCGTCGCCGAGCAGCGCCAGGCAACCGGCCAGTTGCGCAAGGTCCCAGTGGATCGCTTCGGGCTGGCGGCCGAAGGCATAGAGGCCGGTATGGTCGAAGTAAGCTGCGGTGAAGTCGGCGTCCCAATCGGGCGTGAAGCGCCACGGGCCATAGTCGAAGCTCTCGCCGGTGACCGCGATATTGTCGCTGTTGAGCACGCCATGGACGAAGCCCGCCGCCAAGTAGCTCGCCGCCAGCCGTGCGGTGGCGCCGGCGACCAGGTCGAACAGCTGCAGCGCGTTTTCGGCCGCGTCGTCCGACGGCTGCTGACCGAACAGATTGGTCAGGCAGTAGCGCACCAGCCGATCGATATTGTCGACCTCGCCAAAGAAGGCCAGGCGCTGGAGGCTGCCGATGCGGATGTGGCCGTGGCCGAGGCGGGTCAGCACCGCCGAGCGGGTTGGCGAGGGTTCGTCGCCGCGCACCAGCTCCTCGCCGGTCTCGAACAGCGCGAAAGTCTTGGACGTGTTGACGCCGAGCGCCTCGAGCATCTCGGTCGCGAGCACTTCGCGCACGCCGCCCTTGAGCGTCAGGCGCCCGTCGGCGGTGCGGCTGTAAGGGGTTGTTCCCGAGCCCTTGGTGGCGAGGTCGAGCAGGCGATCGTCGCCGTCGCGCAATTGGGCGAAGAGAAAACCGCGGCCGTCGCCGATGTCGGGGTTGTAGTGGCGGAACTGGTGGCCGTGATAGCGCAGCGCGAGCGGCTCGCGGAGGTTCTCCGGAAGCGGTTCGAACCGGCAGAAATGCGCGGCCCAGGCCGCTTGGTCGAGGTCGCCGAGGCCGACCCGGTCGGCCCAGCGCAGGTTGAGGAAGCGCGGGATCGCCTGGGGGAAGCGCGCCGGCTCGACTGGATCGTAGAAGTCGGGACCAAGGTCGAGGATCTTCGGATCGGGCCGATAGGACGCGGGCATGCTACGGCCTCGCACGGGGCGCTCGCCCGAAGCAAGCGCCCCGCGGCGACGATCAATAGCGCGCGGTCAGCTTGAGCATGACGGTGCGCGGCGCGCCGTAATAGACGGTGCGGATGCTGCCGATGTTGGAGAATTCCTGCGCGTCGGTCTTATACGCTTTCTTGGTCAGATTCTGGCCGTAGAGGCCAAGCGCGAAATGCTTGTCCGCAGTTTCGTAGACAATCCGCGCGTCGTGGACCCAATAACCCTTCTGGAACAAGCCCGCGACCTCGGTGGTCGTGCCTACGCCGGGACTGACGAAGCTCGAGTAAGTGATTACGGTGTTGTCGACCGCAAGCGCGGTTCGCGATTTGTAGCGGGATTGGCCGCCAACCGTAATTGAGCCAGCAGACCCGATGTTCGCCGCATATTGCGCGCCGAAGCGCATCGTCCATTTCGGGGCGAATGCCGGAGTCTGGAACGCACGGCTGCCGCCGGGGAACCGGTCGTCGGCGAATTCGATGTATTTGGCATCGAGATAGCCCAGCTGGCTGTCGAGCAGCAGGCCCGTCACCGGCGTCCAATTGGCTTCCAACTCGGCGCCGCGGATCCGCATTTTGCCGACGTTGAGGACTTTCAGCAAGGGCGTCGGAACCACAGCGGTGGGGTCGATGTCGCCGACCCGCGCCTGGAAGTCCTTATAGTCGCTGGTGAAGACGGCGCCGTTGAGGCGAAGCTGATTGGCGATCGAGGTCTTGAACCCGGCTTCATATGACCAGACGGTCTCAGGGTTATATTCGCTGGTTTCAGCCGTAGAGTTGGCGCGGCCGTTGAAGCCCCCCGACTTGAAGCCCTTGGCAGCGCGAGCATAGACCATGGTGGTCGGATTCACTTGCCAGTCAATGCTGGCCATCGGCGACCAGTCGTCCCATTTTCCCTTGGGCGGGCTGAAGACGAAGGATGCGTTGAAGCTTGGGAGCAGTCCGTAGAAAGTGCTCGTGGTGCGGAAGTAATCCTTGGTTTCCTTGGTATAACGCAGACCCGCCGACAGTCGCACAGTTGGAACCACCTCATAGCTGCCATTGGCGTAGGCGGCGTAGCTCCTGGTGGTCAGATCGTCGTCGACGGTGCGCAGGAACGGGCTGTTGAAGAAAGCTGCTCCAAGCAAATCGTTGGCATAGGCTTCCTGGTGGGAGCCTATGTCTTCCTTCAGATAATAAAGGCCGGCGACGCCGCTCAGCCGTTCGCCGGAATAGGCCGCCTGGAATTCCTGGCTGACCTGATGCTGGTCGACATTCACCTGGACGTCGCCGACTTGATATTGCGTGGCATCGATGTCGACGAAATCGCGGGTTTTCAAATTGCGATACGCAGTGATCGACTTCAAGGTCAGCGCGTCGGTCACGTCGACCGCAGCGGTGCCGGCAAAGCCATAGTGCCAAAGCTTGGTCGAATTGGGCAGGGTCGGTGTCGTCCGCCCCGTCCAATCGTATTTATTTCCCGAGCTTACCGGATCGGTCACGACGAGTGTGCCACCGGAAAATGTAGTGAGATTGTTGACCGGCCGGCCGACGGCAAGCGCCGCGTCATCGTGACTATAGTCCGCGGTGAGGTCGACGCGAACGGCGCTCGACGGCGTGAAGGCGATGGCACCGCGGGCGCCAATGCTGTCCTTGTCATTATATTTGCGATCGTCGGCGCTGTCTTCGACATAGCCGTTATGCGTCGAGCGGATGACCGCGAGGCCGGCGGCCAGTGTACTGCTAATCGGGCCCGACGCGGCGCCCTTGAGCTCGAGCTGGCCGTAGGAGCCAACGGCAACGCTGCCGTTGGCGCGGAAGGTCTGGCCGGGCCGGCGTGTTACGAATTTGAGCGCCCCGGCTATGGTGTTCTTGCCGTAGAGCGTACCCTGCGGTCCGCGAAGAACTTCGATCCGCTCGAGATCCAGAAGATCGAGTTGGTTGCCTCGGATCCGCGACAGGTAAACGTCATCGACATAGACGCCGACCGCAGGATCGAAGGTCTGCAGCGCGTCGGGCTGGCCGATGCCGCGGATGAAGATGTTGGTGGCATTGGACGAGCCGCGGCCTTGGACGATGTTGAGGTTGGGCACCGCGCCCTGCAGGCCAGTGGTGTCGGTCGCCTGAATGCGGTCGAGCGAACGTTCGTTGAACGCGGAGATTGAGGATGGCACGCGCTGGACATTTTCTTCGTTGCGACGCGCGGTTACGACGATGTCGCCGGTGGTGCTGTCCCGACCTTCGGCATCGGCGGCAGCGGTCGCTTCCGGCGCCGGCGGCTGGGCCGTCGCGTCGGCATTGGTCTGGTCGACCGATTGTGCCAAGGCCGGCGTCACGGTGAGCGCGATCGCGGCTGCGCCGGTCAGCAAGGTGGCGCGTGCAAGCAGTACAGAACGGATCATGGTTTCTCCCCTATCAGGCCGCGGTCCCCACCGCCGATGCCTGTCCCGAGAAAGCCATGATGAAAGTTGAACCAACTTTCATCATGGCTTATTGAGGCGGAGTTGGGGGATATGATTTTGGTGACCATTGAGACCGCGCGCGAAGTCGGCGCCAAGAAAAAGGGGCGAGGCGCACGGAGCGACCGAGTTTCCTCCAACGCCACAATCGCGGCAAGCGACGGCAAGGCTCCGCGCACCGCACGCGGCGAGCGCACGCTGCGCAAAATCCTCACCGCGGCGCTGGAAGAATTCGGGGAGCGCGGCTTTTCTGAAGCTTCGATCGTCGGCATTACAGGCCGGGCCAAGGTCGCGCTCGGAACTTTCTACACCTACTTCGACAGCAAAGAGGAGCTGTTTCAGGCGCTGGTCCGCGATATGTCGGCACAGGTGCGCGATCATGTCGCACCGGCGTTTAGGGGCGAAGGTGACGGCCTCGAACGGGAGCGTCGCGCGCTCGCCGCGTTCTTGCGCTTCGCTGCACAGCACAAGCAGGTCTATCGCATCATCGACGAGTCCGAATTTGTGGATCCTGAGGGATTTCGCGCCCATTATCAAACCACTGCAGCGAGGATCGCGGCGCGTCTCGGCGATGCGGCCGCGCGCGGCGAACTGCGCGAGGACGAGTCTGAGCTCGCGCTCGAGGTCATCGCCTGGGCGTTGATGGGCGCGAATGTATTTCTTGGATTGCGCTTCGCGGTGTGGGGCAACAGCGATCCCGACGAAGTTGCAACGATCACCAACCGCTTCATCAGGCACGGCCTGGGTAAAGAGGGATAAAGATGCCAGACGATTCACACAGTGCTCGCGAGGGGGAAGCTGCCGCCTGGCAGGCGCGTCATTGGACCAGCCGCGACGGCCTCAAGCTGTTCTATCGCGATTACGCCGGGCCTTCCGATCGCCCGCCAATCGTCTGCCTGCCTGGCCTGACCCGCAATTCGCGCGATTTTGCGGACCTCGCTGACCGTTATGCCGGCCGATTCCGGGTAATCGCGCCGGATTTTCGCGGCCGTGGCATGAGCGAGCGCGATCCGCAGCCGGAGCGCTATGTTCCGCCGACGTATGCCGCCGACGTGCTGCAACTGCTTGACGAGCTTGAAATCGATCGGGCGGTGTTTGTCGGGACTTCGCTGGGTGGCCTGGTGACCATGCTGATTGCGGCCACGCAGCCGCAGCGGATTGCGGCGGCCATTCTCAACGACGTCGGGCCGGAGATCGACCAGAGCGGGATCGACCGGATCCGCAGCTACGTCGGACGGGCGATGCACTTTCGCGACTGGGACGAGGCAGCCGAATATATATCCGGAGTCAGCCGCGGCCTGCCGGTTTCGAATAGCCATGACGACTGGGTGCGTGCGGCGCGGCGCGTCGGCAAGGAAGAGGGCGACGGAATCATCTTCGATTATGACATGGCGATCGCCGCGCAGTTCAAACCACCAGCCGAGACCGCGGCGTTCGACATGTGGCCGCTGTTCCGGCCGCTCGGCCAGGTGCCGCTGCTGATCGTGCGCGGAGAGGAGAGCGATCTGTTGTCGGTCGAAACCGCCGCGGCGATGATCGAGGCTGCGCCGAATGCCCGGCTGGTGACCATCCCGGGGGTCGGCCACGCGCCCTCGCTCGACGAGCCCGAAGCGCTGGCGGCGATCGACAAGCTGCTGTTCGAAGACGTACCGGAGTATGCAAAGATCGACTCGAGTCCGGACTGACCGTCACTTGCGGGTTTTTCGTAAGTTACTGACATTGCACAAATTAAAACCTCTTGCACAGACGCTACATTTGTAGCATCACTACATTTGTAGCGCACGGCTGGAGGATCGATATGCTCAGCAAACTGCCACCGCGGGAACGCCAGATCGTCGACCTGCTGTACCAGCGGGGCGACCTCGCGGTGGCCGAGATTTGCGAGGCGCTGCCCGATCCGCTGAGCGGTTCGGCGGTCCGCGCTATGCTCCAGCGGCTCGAGCGCAAGGGCTATGTCCACCGCCACGATTCGGAGCGCGGCTACCTCTATAGCCCGGCGGTGGCCGACAGCGTCGCGCGCAAGTCGGCGCTGAGCGAAGTGGTCCGGGTATTTTTCAACGGCTCGGCCGCCGGCGCCGCGACCGCGCTGCTCGGAATGTCCGACAAGCTTGGGCCGGACGACCTCAGCGAGCTCGAGGAGATCATTGCCAAGGCCCACGCCGCGAAAGGAGAAAAGTGATGGAATGGCTTTTTCCGATTGCCGCCAAGTCGTTTCTCGTCACCGGCGTCGCGCTGCTGCTGCTGAACCTGGCGAGCAAGCGCTCCGCCGCCCAGCGCAGCTGGATCGCGCACCTTGGCCTGCTGGCAACATTGCTGCTGCCGGTGGCGGCGATCGCACTGCCGCCGATCGAGGTCCGGGCGCCGGCCTTCCTCGCCCCGCCCGCGACCGACATCGCGCCCGCTCCGGCGGTTGCGCCAGTTGCAGTCGCGCCGGTTCCAACCGCCAAGTCGAAGGACAAGGCCAAGTTCGACAAGGGGTCCGCGGCCGCCGCGGATACCTTTCCCGCCGCCTCCGGCGCGATCGAAGCCGCGCGGAACGTGGATTGGGCATTCTGGATCTATCTCGCTCCTGCCGCTCTGCTCATCCTGCTCACCCTGATTGCGCTTGGCCGGCTGGTCAGCCTGCGCGGCCGCGCCAATGTGCTGGTCGAAGCGCACTGGCTGACGGCGCTGGCGCGGGCGCAGCGGCGGATGGGCTTCAAGCATGGCACCGCGCTGCTCACCAGCGACGAATTGCCGTCGCCGATCAGCTGGGGCCTGATGCGGCCGGTGATCCTGCTCAACAGCGCCGCCGCCGAATCGCACAAGGAAGCCGAAGCCATTATCGCCCACGAGCTGGCCCACGTCGCCAACCTCGACTGGATCAAGCTGCTGCTGGCGCGGTTCACGGTCGCCCTGTTCTGGTTCAACCCCCTGGTCTGGCTGCTCGCCCGCGAAGCGCACCAGCTGCGCGAGGAAGCGGCCGACGACGCTGTGCTCGGCGCCGATATCGATGACACCGATTATGCCAATCTGCTGGTCGGGGTCGCGCGCCACGAATGCCGTGGGCTGCTGATCGGCGCGCACGGCGTCGCGCCGGGCCGCAATTCGCTGTCGCGCCGGGTCCGCCGGGTGCTCGACACAAGCCTGACCCGCGGGCCGGTCGGCCGCGCCTTTGCGCTCGGCATGTTCGCCGGCGCGGGCATGCTTGCAGCGCCGCTCGCCGCACTGACCCTGACCAACAAGCCGGCGGCGGCCGCGACCGAGCGGCCACGACCGGCGGCCCTGGCATCGGTCAGCGAGCCGCGAGAGCCCTATTACACCAGCAGCGCGGTCGCGCCCTCGCCGGCGACCCAACCGGTCGCAGCGGCCCAAGCCGCGGTCGCCGCCGCAGCCCGGGCCGTCGCCGCGGTCGATCCCGCGTTCGAAGCCGAGCATGAGCGTGCGGTCGGGGCGCTCGAGCGCGCCCAGGATGCGCGCGACGCCGAGCTCGAAGCGGTCAACGACCAGATCGACGACGCGGTCGAAACGGCGCTCGAATCGAGCCGTGACGCAATTGCCGGCGCGCGGATCAGCGTCAGTTCAGTGCAGGGAGTTACACCGCAATATGCGGCCGCTATCCGCGCCGCCTCGCCGCGGCTGGCGCAAGTCGGGACCGCCGACCTGGTCGCCCTCAAGATCCATGGCGTCAGCCCGGCCTATGTCCGCGAGCTCGAAGCCAGCGGCCTGCGCGGGCTGTCCCCGGGCGAAATCACCAGCGCCGCCATTCAGGGCGTCGACGGGCGCTTCCTGCGGTCGATGGCCGCGGTCGGCTATCCGCGGCTGTCGCTCCAGGACGCGATCGCGATGCGCATCCAGGGTGTCACTCCGGAGTTCGTGCGCTCGCTGCAGAAGCGCGGCTCCGGCAAGCTCAGCCCGCGCGACGTGATCCGGCTCAGGATCGTCGGGCCGGGCGCGCGGCGGCTGACGAACCCGGGCCCGATGATCACGATCGAACCCGATGACGAGGGCTGACGCGCCGTTCGCCTGGCCCGTTAGCCGACCAATCACCACCTGCTTCTGAAGCGCCCCGCCGGGGCGCAGCGGGGAAATCTTGCCTGGACCATCAAGGAGAAAGCCGATGCACCGCTCGCTCGCATTCCTCGCCGCAATCCTGCTCACCTGCCTTTGCGTGGCGTCCGCCGGCCTCGCCGCAAGGCCCGGCTCGCTGAGCTTCTCGATCGAACCGGCCGGGTCTGCCGACCTGGTCCAACTCGCCCTGCGCGACCGATCCGAGGGGCGGAATAACAATTGGTCGTCGACGGTTGCACTGGCGGAATTGCGCGGGCTTGATCCGGCGCGGCTGCGCGCTGCCGGCAGCGCGCCGCTTAGTTTCGCATTGGTCCGCGAAGCCGGCCGCTTCGACTGCCGCGGGGCCGGGGGGCGGTCGGCCGCGCGGGGCGATTGCAGCTTCGCGCCCGATCCCGCTTTCGCTGCATTCCTCGCCAGCCGCGGGATCGGCCGGCCGAGCCGCGACCAGGCCTATGCGCTGGCGATGAGCAGCGTCGGCCGCGGCCATGTCGAGGCGCTGGCCGCCAACCATTATCCGACTCCGACCATCGACCAATTGGTGGCGATGGGCATCCACGGCGCCAGTCCGCGCTTCATCCAGGACCTCGCTTCGACCGGCTACCGGTTGCGGTCGGTCGAGGATCTGGTGACTTTCCGTATCCATGGCGTCGATGCCGCCTACATCCGGGCGATGGCGGCGGCCGGCGCGCCGTTCCGCGATCTTCCCGGCGACGACCTGGTTGCGTTCCGGATCCACGGCGTGTCGCCCGACCTGGTCAGCACCTACAGCCGGCTCGGAACCCGCGGGCTTGACCGCGACGGCGTGCTGGCGATGGCGATCCACGGGGTCACCCCGCGCTATATCGAAGATCTCGCGCGCCTCGGTTATCGCGGCCTGACCGCCGATGAGTTGGTCGAGATGCGCATCTTCGGCGTGACCGCGGACTATATCCGATCGCTCCAGCAGGCCGGCAACGGCCGCCTGTCGGTCGGGCAACTGGTCCAGATGCGGATCCTTGGGCACCGCCCGCGCGGGCGCTGACGGTTCGAACTGGCGGCCGGGTGCCAAACACACTCGGCATCGATAGCGAAAAACTATTGTTGTCGCCGACCTCGGTTGTGCAGTGTCGGGCATGGTACTGATTTTCCGGAAAGTTTCGTCTACAGACCATCGCGATATGACTCCCTCGACTGACCGTTTCGTTGCGATCGTTGGCGCCCCGCGTTGCGGGACGACATCGATGTCCGACTTCCTCAAGAAGCACGGGGATGTGAGTTTCTCGGCGGTGAAGGAGCCGCACTTCTTTTCGCAATTCGATCTCAATCCCTGCTCCGACAGCGAATTGCGCGAGAAGATCGAGACCGAATATCTTGCCCGCTATTTCCCGGATTACCCAGGCAATGGGGCGGTCCTCGCCGAGGCGTCGGTGTCCTATCTTTACCGGCCCGAACAAATGCTGCCGATCCTGAGGATGTGGCCGGAGGCGAAGTTCATCATCGCCATCCGCGACCCGATGGAGCTGCTGCCGTCGGTCCACCGGCGACTGCTTTATATCGGTGACGAGGTCGTGACCGACTTCTCGCGCGCCTGGTCGCTGGTCGGGGAACGGCGGAAGGGCCGCAATATCCCGCGCAGCTGCGTCGATCCGCGGTGGCTTTACTATGACGAGATCGGGCGGCTCGGTAAGCATGTCGAGAACTTCATCTCGGTGGTTGGGCGCGAGCGCTGCTTCATCGCCGTGTTCGATGATCTCGCCGCCGATCCCTCTGCCGTGTACCGCTCGGTGCTGGAATTCGTCGGGCTACCCGAGGACGATCGCCAGGATTTCGCGCCGCAGAGGCCCAGCCGCGGATATAAGAGCGGTCGCCTGCAACGCCTGCTCAAGCGCCCGCCCAAGGCGATGCGCGGCTATCTCGCCGGCCAACATTATCGGCAGCGGGTCAAGTCGCTCGACCGGCCGGACGGGATCAGATCGCGGGTGGCGACGGCCATCCTGTCCGCCCGCAAGCGCGTCCTCCGCTGGAACATCGCCGACGCGCCGCCGATCGTGGTCGACGACGCGGTTCGCAAGAATATTCGCGAGCTGCTCAAGGATGACGTCGCGCGGCTGTCGCGCGTGATCGATCGCGATCTGAGCCACTGGCTTGGCAATGGCCGGCGGGCCAAACAGGAACAGGCCGCCTAGCGATCTTTGTCCGTGCGGCGGATGACCATGTTCCGGATCTCGGTCATGTCCTCCATGGCGAATTTGACGCCCTCCCGCCCGAGTCCGGAATCCTTGACCCCGCCATAGGGCATATTGTCGACCCGGTAGCTCGGCACGTCGTTGATCACGACCCCGCCAACATCGAGCCGGTCCCATGCATTGAACATCTTGAACAGGTCGCGGGTGAACACGCCGGCCTGGAGGCCGAACTTGCTGTCGTTGACCTCGTCGAGCGCCTCATCGAAGTGGTTGAAGCGCGACAGCAATGCGACCGGGCCGAACGCCTCCTCGCGGTAAAGGGTGGCGGCACGGTCGACATTTTCGAGCAGGGTGGCCTCGAGCATCGCGCCCTTGCGCTTCGACCCGCACAGGATCCGCGCGCCATTGGCGGCGGCCTCCTGGATCCAGCCGTCGAGGCGCTTGGCCTCGCCTTCGGAGATCATCGGCCCGATGAACGTGTCGCGGTTCTTGGGGTCGCCGGCGACGAGCGTCCTGGTCCTGGCCACCAGCATGTCGCGGAACCGGTCGTAAACCTCGGCGTGAATTATGATCCGCTGGACCCCGATGCAGCTTTGGCCCGACTGGTAGAAAGCGCCGAAAATCACCCGTTCGAGGGCGTCGTCGAGGTCGGCGTCGCGGTCGATGATCACCGCGGCGTTGCCGCCCAGCTCGAGCACCACCTTCTTCTTGCCGGCGTTGGCCTTGAGCTTCCAGCCGACCGCCGGCGACCCGGTGAAAGACAGCAATTTGAGGCGGTCGTCCTCGGTGAACATGTCGGCGCCCTCGCGATGGGCCGGTAGGATCGAGAACGCGCCCTTGGGAAGGTCGGTTTCGGCCAGCACTTCGCCCATGATCAGCGCGCCCAAGGGGGTCCGGCTGGCGGGCTTCATCACGAACGGGCAACCGACCGCGATCGCCGGCGCGATCTTGTGAGCGGCGAGATTGAGCGGGAAATTGAACGGCGAGATGAAGCTGCACGGCCCGATCGGAACGCGCTTCCAAATGCCCTGATAGCCGCGGGCGCGGGCGCTGATGTCGAGCGGCTGGACTTCGCCCGTCATGCGCACCGATTCCTCGGCGGCGATGCGGAACGTGTCGATCAGGCGGGTAACCTCGCCCTCGCTGTCCTTGATCGGTTTGCCGGCCTCGACGCACAAGGCATAAGCGAGCTCGTCGAAGCGTTGCTTGAAGCGGTCGACGCAATGCTGGAGCACGGCCTGGCGCTGATAGCTTGCAAGCCGCGCCATCGGCTCGGTCGCCGCGACCGCCCCGGCGATTCCCGCCTCGATCGTCGCCGGATCGGCCTGGGCGACGCAAAACGCGACCTCGCCGCTAAATTTGTCGGTCACCTCGAGGTCGCTGTTGGGCTGCTCCGGCCGGTTGTTGAGGTAGAGCGGGTAGACGTCCTTCAATTTTGTCACTGGGCAGTCCTCAGGCGGTGCGGAGAATTTTGAGTTCGCCAGGTCATAGCGTCAGGGAATGGAGG
>JBDTRT010000005.1:0-6801 GCA_039931595.1 Sphingomicrobium sp. | reverse complement strand
ACATATCCTTCGCTCGGCGCAGTGGGGGCTGGCAGCAATGCCGGCCCCCATTTCTCTTTAGGCCTAGGCGCCTTGATCGAGAGCGACGCGAAGGCGCCGCAAGGGCCCCCCGGTTGCCAAACAATTTGCCCGGACCGAAAGTGGCCTACGCGGCCGATTGCTTCGCCCCGTCAAACCCCGCAGACTTGCGCGGGCAGCGGGAGAGTCGAAGCCATGAACAATTTCTTCGAACAGATCGCGAGCAAGGTCGCTGGCGCGGCGGGCCGGCCATGGGCGTTCGTGTTCGCCTTCATGATCATCGTTGTCTGGGCATTTTCCGGCCCCTTGTTCAACTGGTCAGACACCTGGCAGCTGGTGATCAACACCGGCACGACCATCGTCACCTTCCTGATGGTGTTCCTGATCCAGAATGCCCAGAACCGCGACGCTGCGGCGATCCAGGCCAAGCTCGACGAGCTGATCCGCTGCGGCAGCGGGCGCAACGAGTTCATCGGCATCGAGCATCTGTCGGAGCGCGACCTGATCAGAATCCGCATCGCGCTCGAGCGGATAGCCGGCGACGAAGTGGAGCATCACAATGCGATCGAGCGGCTGATCGCGCGGCGCTGAGCGATGCAGCGCCGGCGGCCAGGGGCGGACGCTACTGGACGATGACCGTCGAGCGCATCCCGAACGCGGTGTGGAGCATGTGCCCGCAATGGACCGGATACTGGCCCGGCGCCGGGATGAGCGTGACGTTGGCGACCCCGCCCGGACTCAGGTCGACTTTGCCATGGTCGACCTTGCCCGACAGGATTCGGGCCGAGCTGAAGAAGGCCGGGGCGGTGAAGTCATGGCCCTTGCCGGCGCGGTTGATGAACTGAAGCGTCACCGGCTGGCCCGCCTTGAGCACGATCGGGGTCGGGTCATAGGCATAGGTTTGGAGGTAGACCACCTGCACCGGCGGGATCGCCTGGGCGTGGGCGACGGCGCCCGGAACCATCGAAACGGCCGCAATGGCCGCGATTCGCGATAGGATCATGCATGCAACTCCTGCAGCGTCCGATGCCCCACGGCCGCAATTCCCGCTGCGACCGATGTAACGAACAGAGCCCAATTAGTCTCCGCGCCGCAAGCCCTGGGCTCGCGCGCCGTCAGGAAATCAGCCGGCCGGCGAGCATCGGTCCCATCTTCTTCGATGCGCCCTCGTAGAAGCCGACCTGGCCAGTGAATTGGCGCGGGTTATGGAACGTCCCGAAGATCATGTCGAACAGCGGCAGGTCGCCGTAATTCCGCGCGTGGACATCGCGTTCGTGATGCGCCGAATGGCTTTCCGGGCGCTGGACGAGATAGCCTACCCAGCGCGGCGTGTTGACGTTGACGTGCTGGAACAGGCCCATGAAGGTCGCCAGCAGGTTGATGACGATCGCCGCTTCGGCGCCGATGCCGATCCCGAGCACCAGCATCAGGCTGCCGACGAAGGTGAAGCCGAGGGTGTCGAAGGGGTGAAAGTATAGCGCGCCCCAGATGTCGACCCGCTCGGCACTGTGATGCATCTGGTGGAACCAGCGCCACAAAAACGGCGTGTTGTGCATCGTCCGGTGCCAGGCATAGATGCCGAATTCGAGCGCGAGGAAGCCGCCAGCGAGCTGCGCCCAGAACGGCAATTGGTCGCCGGCAAGCAAGCGGTGCTGGCCGAGCCAGCCATCCCAGAACAGCGGCGCGTAAGTCGTCAGCGCGAGGTACAGCAGAGTGAATGCGGCGCCCTTGAGACGCCACTGCGTGACTTCCGGAAACGAGCGCCCGTGCGCGATCAGCTCAAGCAGCGCAAAGCTCAAAAACAAGCAGATGGCGACATAATGATAAAGACCAATCACGGCGTTACCCCAGCGCAAATGCCCAAATCGAAGGCCGCACGCTACGCGTCGTTTGAGGGCCATTCTAGCAGCTTTGCGGTCGGTTTTGCGGCGGTGGAAAAAAGCCAGCCATTCGGGTAGGTTGAAGCCATAAGCCGACACGTGGAGTGGCCATGATCGAGAAGATCGTCGAGAAAACTGGACCCGCGGTACAGTTGGACCAGGCCGGCCAGACCAAGGGCGCGCGGACTCGCGAGCGGATCCTCGACATGGCGTATCTGTCGATCGTCGAAAAGGGCTTCGCGGCGACTTCGATCGAGGAATTGGTCGAAGCGGCGGGCATCACCAAGAGCGGCTTTTTCTACCACTTCCGCGACAAGAACGACATGGCGCGGCAGCTGTTCGACCGCTTCCTGACCGAGGATCTGGCGATCATCGACCAGATCGAGGCGCGCGCCCATGAATTGAGCGACGACCCGCTGCAGAGCTTCCTCATTTTCCTCAATCTCTATGCGCAGATGATGGACGACATGGAGACGCTCCACCCGGGCTGCATGGTCGCCAGCGTGACTTATCAGGAGCGGTTGTTCGACGCCGAGGTCAAACGCATGAACGTCGAATATCTCGAGCGGATGCGGGCGCGGTTCATGGGCTCGTTCGAAAAAATCATCGCCGAGCATCCGCCGCGGGTCGAGGTCGACCTCGACGCGCTGGCCGACCATCTGACGGTCATCGTCGAAGGCGCGATCGTGCTGTCCAAGGCGCTCAACGATCCCAGCCTGATGGGCAAGCAGACCCGGTTGTTCCGCAATCACGTCAAGCTGATCTTCGGCGGCTGAGCGAGCGCCGCGGGCCAAACGCAATCGGGGCGGCAAAGCGCAACCGCTTCACCGCCCCGTGCCCCCGCCCCGACTGTCCGGGCGGGTCATCGTCCCAGGCTGAGCGCTTAGTCGGTCAGATTGGCGGGGACCTTGCCGCCGTTCCTGGCCAGTTCGTTCATCACGGCCTTGTGCAGCCAGATGTTCATTTCAGCGCTGCCGTCCTTTGCTCCGGGATAGCTCAGTTCGGTCGCCAGTTCCTTGCGGTTGTCGAGGCTCGAATCGAGGCCGAGCAACTTCATCAAATCGACGATCGAAGTCCGCCAGTTGAGATCGGGATTACCCTTCTCGCGCTGGATTCCGGTCAGCACCTGCTCGACGTCAACCTCCTGGACCGGTGCGGCTGGCGCCGGTGCAGTCCCGGCGGTCGGCGCTCCGGCATTACCGATCGGCGTTTGCTGCGGAGCGGTTGGCGCCGCCGACTTGTGACCGAAGATGGCGTCCTTGATCTTGCTGAAGATGCTCATGCGGTGGTTCCTTCCATGCCGTGCTTGAGCGCGCTGATCTGGTCGTGGCCCGAACGGACCGACTGATAGGCGCGCTCGATGACCGCCCGCGTTTCGCCCGAAAAGGTGTCGCTGTTGAGCGCAGCCTCGAACTTCTCCTTGAGATAGTCCTCGCCGCGCTCGACTTCGTTGACGATCGCCTGGTCGTCGCGGCCGGTGATGGCTGCCTTGAGGTCGAGGAAGCGCTGATGGGTCTTGCCCATGAACGAACCGTCGTCCTCGGGATCGCCGCCGAGACGGCGCACTTCGGCGCGAAGCTCTTCGACCACTTTGCCGCGCTCGCTGGCGCGCTCACGGAACAGCTGCTGCAGGCGGTTGGTGTGTTCGATGTTGGCAGCGGCATCTTCAAACCCGGTGACACTGTCGATCAGGGTCGCGGTGAGCGTGTTGAGTGCGGTGATTTCGGCCGAATGGGTGTGATCGGTCATGAAGTTAGGTCTCCAGTTTATGGGGTGGGTCTGTGTCGGGAAACGCGCGAGGGGCTGAGACGATGCGTCAAAATGCTGATTTTCAAGCCGATCCGCGCATTGGGGAAGCCGAATGGAACGGCTATGGACAATCCAGCAGGGCCGCGGGGGCGAGTCGCATGAAATTGCTTTGGGATCGGGCTGATGCGGGCCTGGTCCATCGTCCACTGAGCGCACGCACTAGGGGGACCGAACGATGGCACTGACTCGTCGCAATCTGCTAACTCAACTGGGCGCAATCGGCGGAGCGAGCGCGGTCTTCCTCGGCATGGAAGCGCTCGGCCTGACGGCCGCCACCCCGGCCGGCGCCGAGGACTTCGCCTTGCCCGGGCAGAGCGGGCGGGGGCGTTCGGTGGTGGTGCTTGGCGCGGGCATCGCCGGGCTGGTCTCTGCTTATGAGCTGCAGCGCGCCGGGTACCGGGTGACCGTGCTCGAAGCGCGCGACCGCGTCGGCGGACGGGTGTGGTCGGTGCGCGGCGGGGACCGCATGGAGCATATCGGCCGGCCGGAACAGCGCGCGACCTTCGATGAGGGGCTCTACTTCAATGCCGGCGCGGCGCGCATCCCGAGCTCGCACCGCCTGATCCTCGATTACGCGCGGCGGCTGGGCGTGCCGATGGAGGTGTTCGTCAATTCCAATCGCGGCGCCGGCTGGGATTTCGGCGGCCGGGTGGTGCGTGATCGGCAGATGGTGTTCGATATGCAGGGCCGGGTCGGCGAGTTGCTGGCCAAGGCGATCGACCAGCACGCGCTCGACGCCGAAATGCCGAAGGGCGAGCTGGAGGCGTTCCGGCAATTCCTCGCGCCTTACACCTCGCTCGACCGTGCGGGGCGCTACGCGCCTGACGGTCGTTCGGGCTTCGCGGTCGAACCAGGCGGTTATGCCCAGGCGCCGGTGCCGCTCAAGCCGATGACCCTCAAGGAGCTGCTGCCCGGCCCGGCCGGCCAGGGCCCGTTCGGCAGCGCGGCCTTGCCGTTCCTGTTCGAATCGATTTTCGACATGCAGGCGCCGATGCTCCAGCCGTCCGGTGGGATGGATCGCATTGCCCATGCGATCTACGAGCAGGTCAGGCCGGTCGTGCGGCTGCAAACGCCGGTCAGCGCCATTCGCCGCATCGGGTCGCGGGTGCGGATCGAGCATCGCGGCGGCGTAACCGAAGCCGATTATTGCGTGTGCACGCTGCCGGCCAATTTGCTGGCGCGGATCCCGAGCGACTTTTCGCCGGCCAAGAAAGCCGCGCTGCAGGGCATCATCTATCTGCCCAGCGTCAAGGTCGCGTTCGAAAGCCCGCGCTTCTGGGAGCGCGATGAACATCTCTACGGCGGCCTCGCCTGGACCGACCGCCTGAACGAGAATGTGATCTATCCGTCCGGCGGCATCCACAGCGACAAGGGCGTGCTGGTCGCGGCTTATGTCGCCGGCTGGACCAACCGCGATAATCCGCAGAAATTCGCCTCGCTGAGCCATGAGGAGCGGATTCGGATCAGCCGTGAATCGATCGAGGCCCTCCACCCTGGCCGCTCGAACCTGCTGACCAAGGGCGTGACCGTCGCCTGGGGCCTGGTGCCATGGTCTGAGGGAGTCGGCGCGATCGGGCCCAATTGGGACGCCGACAACCGCACCGCACGCTACGCCGAGCTGCTCAAGCCCGAAGGGCCGATCGTGTTCGCCGGCGAGCATCTGAGCTACGTCGGCCTGTGGCAGGAGGGCGCGGCGCTGTCAGCCCACGAAGCGCTCAAGATCGTCCAGTCGATGGCGGCCGAACGGGTGGGCAAGGCCGCGGCGGCCTAGACCCCCGGAAGGTGCCTGGCGATTGGCGCCCAGCTGTTGGTCGTGATTAGCAGCAGCGGCAAAAAGGCCGAGGTCACGCCGACCGCGATTGCGAGCTTGGTTGCCGGATGGATGTGACCGAGGCTGCGCCGATCCCAGATCACGAGCGGGACGAACAGCATCAGCCCGACCAGCAGCTGGAACGCGAACCCGCCGAGCGTCGGCGGCGCAATCGGCAGGCGGGCGACCGATGGCCCCATCACCACCAGGATCGCCGCCGCCAGCATCGCCCGTTTGTGCCATTGCGCCTGCTTGCGCCGCTTCCATCCCAGCCACACCATCAGGCCATAAGCGGGGATCCCGGCGAGGGGGACGGCGGTCCAGTTGAGCGGGTCGGTAAACGGCGGCTGGTTGGACCGGGCGACTTGCCACACGCCGATCAGGTACATCATCGGGATGATCGCCAGCGCCAGCACCATCGACGCCTTGCCGAGCTTCATGTGGAGGTCGGTTCGACCATTGCTGACCAATTGCGTCTGGGCGACGAACACCAGCATCCACAGCGTAAACAGGCTGCCATGGACCAGCACCGAAATTGGCAGCGTCGGGTTGGGCCGCGGATAAGCCGGCACCACTCCGCGCAAATAGAAACTGGGGGCGAAGCCGAGCAGCACCACCAGCACCAGCACCAACGCCATGCGCGAATAGAATTTGCGTTCGGCCGAGCGGCGCTCGGCGGGCGATGCAGTAATCGTAGCCATTCGAATTTCTCCCCACAGAAAACCGCCGACGACCGCGCCAAATCTAGCGCGAAACAATCGCCGTGCAAGCTCGCCAAGACCCGCTGGCGCAGGCCAATCGGCATGGTATGAGAGCGCTTGATCGAGCTTGAGGAGGGTCGCATGAAACATCACGCATTGCTGTTTTCACTGGCACTGGCACTGGCCGCAGCGCCGGCCAGCGCGGCGCCGGGCGCGCCGGCCGATGTCACGGCGGCGGTCGCTGCCCCGGGCCGCACCGCCGACAACGTCAAGCTCGACGAACAGCGCAAGCCAGTCGACGTACTGACTTTCTTCGGCCTCAAGCGCGGCAGCCACGTGCTCGATATGTTCGGCGCCAACCAATATTGGTCGGAAATCATGGCCCGGGCCGTCGGCCCGACGGGCAAGGTCGTCGTGTGGCAGCCGACCCAGTTCCTCAAGGACGACCGGCGCACGGGCTTTGCCGACTTTGCCAAGCGGCAGAAGAACGTGTCGCTGATCACTAGTCCGTTCGAGGATCCCGAGCTTGGCACCAACGCCTATGACTTCATGATCATGAATCTCGATTACCACGACGTCTATT
>JBDTRT010000004.1:0-5996 GCA_039931595.1 Sphingomicrobium sp. | reverse complement strand
GCCGGAACGGGGTCATCGCGGCGAGGAAGCCGCCGAACAGGATCGGGACGTAGAACCCGCTTGCCCAGTCGACAGTGACCAGCGCGGCGAAACCGGCCAGCCCGACGGCGATCCCCCAAATGGCGATCTGGCGATAGCGCCGGTCGCTCCAGGCGCCGGTGGCGAAGCCAGAGCGGTAGGCGGCCATGCCGAGCAGCATCAGGCCGAGCGTGTCGGGCAGCAGGGTCAGGATATTGACCGGGATCTGGCTCGCTTTGCCCGCTTCGAAGGCAGCGATCGAGCTCCACGAGCCGCGGTAGATAGCGAGGTCGGCGGCGACCTGCTGCGGGGTCGGCTGGAACGAGCCGAAATTGGCGTCGCGGTTGCTGATCGCCAGCGCGCTCGGGTGGGGTCCGCTGGCGAGCACGTCCTGGTGCCACATCGCAACCGCGGTCGCTCCGAACAGGATCAGGCTGGTCATCGACAATGCAGCGCCGAGGCCGGCCAGTTTCTCGACCGGCAGGCGGTGGAACAGGTAAGCCAGCGCGCCGGTCACGGCGTAGAGCGCGAGCACGTCGCCGCGCCACAGCAGGATCGCGTGGGCCAGGCCGAACAGCAACAGCACCGCCATCCGCCGCCAGTGAACCGACCAGCCGGCCGGCCCGGCGCGATCGATCACGAGCAGCATCGAGGCCCCGAACAGGCACGAGAAGAGGGTGCGGAACTTGCCGTCGACGAGCAGCAGGTTGAGCGCCCACACCAAACCGTCGGCGCCGCTCGACCCGCCATAAGCGCGGGGATTGAGATAGGCCGCCGAGATCATCGCGAAATCGACCACATTGACCGAAAAGATGCCCATCACGGCGACGCCGCGGATCAGGTCGAGAGTGACCAGCCGGCCGCTATTGTCGCAACAGCTCGCGGTGGTCACGCAGTCCGGGCGCGCAAGTTGCGAGCGGTGATCAGGGCGATCGGAATTCCGACCAGGACGATATGGGCGAACAATTGGGTGGCGATCGACAGCGGCTTGGGCGGCCAGTTGCCGAACCGCAGCGGGACCACCACCAGGTTTATCACGACGTAGGTGACGAGGCCGTAGATCACGCCCCATTTGATCGGCTGCGCGGTCAGGGCGGGCTTGTGGTTTGCGGCCGCCACGAACACCGCCGTCATCACCGCCATCAGTGCGTAATGGACGACGAGCCCGAGGATCGCGCCGCTGATACCCATGTCGGTCGCGGCGGGGAAGGGCCCCGAAGCCACGAAGCGCAGCATGTCGGGAATGTGGCGCCCGAAGATCAACGTCAGAATCATCGCGAACAAGATGTCGAGCGTGCCCGCGATCAACGTGGCGATGGCGATCGTGCGTCCCATGTTTAGCCCCCTGATGACGTCGCAAAGCTTCAGCGGGGCGAGCGCGAAGTCAAGCCAGTGCGGCGTCGGCGCCCATCAGGTTGGGGAAGAAGCCTTCGTGGGCGGCGCGGAGGTCGTCGAGGGGGATGTCGCCGCGCGACTCGCGCTCGGCGGTGCGCAGCGCGATCTTGTCGCCGCCGGTCCAGCCGATGAAGCAGCAGCCGACACCGGATTGAGCGGCCATGTTTTCGACGACATGGTGGCTGTGCGGCTCGGTCACGATGTAGCGGCCCTGATTTTCGCCGAACATCGACCAGGCGTGCTGGATCCGCTCGCGATCGACCTTGTCCTCGAACGCTTCGAGCAGCAGCCGCGCGCCGATGTTGCCGGCCAGCGCGGATTCGGCCACGGCGACGAGGATTCCCCCATCCGACACATCGTGCACCGCGGTGATCACGCCTTCGGCGAGGAGCCTGCGAACAAACTCGCCGTTGCGCCGGGCGGCGGCGAGGTCGACCACCGGCGGCGGACCTTCACGCCGCCCGTGGCAGACGTCGAGCCATAAGGACTGGCCAAGCTCGGGAGCGATGCGCGGGTCGGCGCCGACCAGCAGGATCCGCTCGGCCTCGGCCTTGAAGGCGATCGTCGCCGATTTCTCCCAATCGTCGAGCAGGCCAACGCCGCCGATTGCCGGAGTCGGGAGGATCGCGGTCGAGGTGCCGTCGTCGGCCTTGGTCTCGTTGTACAGGGACACGTTGCCGCTCACGACCGGGAAATCGAGCGCTCGGCAGGCATCGCCCATTCCGCGGATGCATTCGACCAACTGGCCCATGATCTCAGGCCGCTGGGGGTTGCCGAAATTGAGGCAATTGGTGATCGCCAGCGGCTTGGCGCCGACCGCGCAGAGGTTGCGATAGGCTTCGGCGACCGCCTGCTTGCCGCCTTCATAGGGGTCGGCGAAGCAATAGCGCGGGGTGCAGTCGGTGGTCATCGCCAGCGCTTTTTTGGTGCCGTGGACGCGGACCACCGCGGCGTCGCCGCCGGGGCGCTGGACGGTGTCGGCGCCGACCGACTGGTCGTATTGCTCCCACACCCAGCGGCGGCTGGCGAGGTTGGGAGAGGCCATCAGCTTGAGCAGATCGGCACCGATGTCGGACGATTGCGGGACGTTGGTCAGCGGCGCGACCGGGCGCGGCTTGGTGTAGTGGCGCTCGTACAGCGGCGCTTCGTCGGCGAGCGGATCGAGCGGGATATCGGCGACCACCTCGCCATTCCATTCGAGCACCATGCGGCCGCTATCGGTCACTTCGCCGATGACCGCGAAGTCGAGCTCCCACTTCCTGAAGATCTTTTCGGCCTCGCCCTCGCGGCCCGGTTTCAAGACCATCAGCATCCGTTCCTGCGATTCGGACAGCATCATCTCGTACGGGGTCATGCCGGTTTCGCGGCACGGCACCTGGTTCATGTCGAGCCGGATGCCGACCCCGCCCTTGCTTGCCATTTCGACCGACGATGAGGTCAGCCCGGCGGCGCCCATGTCCTGGATGGCGACGATCGCGTCCGACGTCATCAGTTCGAGGCAGGCTTCGATCAGGAGCTTTTCGGTGAACGGGTCGCCGACCTGGACAGTCGGGCGCTTTTCCTCGCTGTCCTCGGAGAAATCGGCACTTGCCATGGTCGCGCCGTGGATCCCGTCGCGGCCGGTCTTGGAGCCGACATAGACCACCGGATTGCCGATCCCGGCGGCGGCGGAATAGAAAATCTTGTCGGCCCGGGCGACTCCGACAGTCATCGCATTGACCAGGATGTTGCCGTCGTAGGCGGGGTCGAAATTGACCTCGCCGCCGACGGTCGGGACGCCGACGCAATTGCCGTAGCCGCCGATCCCCTGGACCACGCCCGACACCAGATGCCTGGTCTTGGGATGGTCGGGCCGGCCGAAGCGCAGCGCGTTGAGATTGGCGATCGGGCGCGCGCCCATGGTGAAAACGTCGCGCAAGATGCCGCCGACCCCGGTCGCCGCGCCCTGATAGGGCTCGATGTAACTCGGGTGGTTGTGGCTCTCTATCTTGAAGATGCACGCGTCGCCGTCGCCGATGTCGATCACCCCGGCATTCTCGCCTGGTCCGCAGATCACCCATGGCGCGGTGGTCGGCAGGGTCTTCAAATGGACCCGCGAGGATTTGTAGCTGCAATGCTCCGACCACATGACCGAGAAGATGCCGAGCTCGACCAGATTGGGCTCGCGCCCGAGCGCTTTGAGCAAGCGCGCATATTCGTCTTCGGAAAAGCCGTGCTCGGCGACGGTCTGGGGGGAGATGGCGGCGGTCATGGTTAGGGTCATGGCGCGCGCCGTAGCGGCCCCGGCCCCAGCGCGCAAAGTTGAACCTGCACCCGCAGCTTTGATTTGGCTCGGCTGGTCGAAGGGCGGTTGCATTGTCGGCTGGAGAGGCCGATTTTCGCTTCCCCCGACTCAAGCAGGAGAGCTGCAATGGTCAAGCCCGTGCCCGACGGCTATCACAGCGTCACCCCCTACATCATCGTCGACGACGCCGCGGCGGCGATCGATTTCTACGCCAAGGCGTTTGGCGCGACCGAAGTGTTGCGCCTTCCGATGGGTGACAAGATCGGCCATGCCGAGCTCAAGATCGGCGATTCGCACGTCATGCTGGCCGACGAATTTCCCGACCGCAACATCCGCGGGCCCAAGGCGCGCGGCGGCCCCACGGCGAGCCTGCTGGTCTATGTCGACGACGTCGACACGACGTTCCGGCGCGCGCTCGACGCGGGCGGCAAGATCGACGGCGGGATGGACGTCAAGGACCAGTTCTACGGCGACCGCTCGGGTACGCTGATCGACCCGTTCGGCCACAAATGGACGGTCGCGACCCACATCGAGGACGTCTCGCCGCAGGAAATGCAAGCGCGGATGCAGGCGCTGAGCGCCGCCGAGGAAAACCAGCCAGCTTAGACGATCAGCTCCTCCCCGAGCAGGCTCAGGGAGGAGACTCAGATCAGGCCTTGCAGCTCTGGCTGCCCTTGCCCGGGCGGGCGAGGGTGACGCTTCCGGCGGACGACGAACCGGTCAGCGAATAGCCTTCGGCGACCATCGCCTTGCCGGCCTCGGGCGCCACGACGTGAGTCGCGGTGCCGTTCTTGTCGCCGCGGACATTGGCCGACTTATTGTCACCCAGCCAGTCGATGTAGACCACGCTGTTGTCCTTGCAGCGGTAGATCTTACTGGCCGTAATGGCGGGCGGCAGCTCGACCGGCGCGGCATTGGAGATTTCGTTGGCCATCGGATCCGGAATGCCGGAATTGATGGTGTGATCCTGCTTGTCGCAGCCGGCTAACGCCGCGGCGGCTCCAAGGATGATGGCGAGTGTGCGAGTCATGATTTCGCCCTTGCGCGGGAGCAGTGCGGTCCGTCAAGTGTGGCTGCTTGCATTGTGTCGAAGCGGGCCATAGCTTCGCGGCCAAGATGGTCGACCACGCCGGCAGTAGCGCGCAACGGATTCGCATCGGCCTGACCGGCCTCGCGTTCGCCTTTCTGCTCGTCCTGCTGGGCTCGGTGATCAGCCGTTCGGGCAGCGACGACCGCGCCGCCAACGCCAGCAATGCGGTCCTCAACGCCGAACCCAACGAGCCGCTCGCCGAGCTTGGCGTGGCGCCCGGGGCGAGCCAGACCAACGGCGCAGCCAACAACAATAGCAGCGATACGCCGTGAGCCAGCGGCCGGCGCGGCGGGCGGGGTTCCGCACGCGCGCCGCGGCCGCGATCGGCATCGGCCTGATTGCCGCCGCCGGCCTGGCGTTGGTCGCCGGGCGCAAGCCCGAAGCGCCGGCCGCGGTTGAGGCAAGAGCGACCAATCGCCCGCAATTGATGCTGCTGACCACGCTGCCGCTGATGTTCGGCGACAGTTTCGGGCTCGACCACAAGGGATCGCCGGCGCTGAGCGCGCTCGAGGCCCATTACACGGTGGTTCCGGTGGCGGTCGCCGATCGCGCGACGCTGGCGCGCGGCCGGCTGCTGCTGATGGCCCACCCGCTCGCTCAGCCGGCCGAAGCGCTGGTCGAGCTCGACCAGTGGGTGCGGAGCGGCGGGCGGCTGCTGCTGCTCGCCGACCCCATGCTCGAATGGCCGAGCGAACGCCCGCTTGGCGACTCGCTGCGGCCGCCGCCGGCGTTCGCCGACACCGGGCTGCTGGCCCATTGGGGCCTCAGGCTCGATGCGCCCGACGAGCGCGGACCGAGGCAGCGCGAGCTTGCCGGGCTGACGATCCTGACCGCTTCGCCCGGCGCGCTGACCGGCCAGCGCTGCGCGGTCAGCCGCGACCGGCTAGTTGCGCACTGCTCGGTGGGGAAGGGCAAAGCGACCATCGTGGCCGACGCCGACTTCCTCGACGTCGACCAGCTCGACGGGCCAGTTTCGAACAATCTCAAGGCGATGGTGGACGAATTGGACGCGCTCGACCGCTGAGTCGGCTCGTTTCATCCGAGTCGTGTCGGGGATCAATTGCGCACAGAGTTATCCACAGCACAGTCCCGAAAGAACAGGTTAGGAACATCCCAAGAACTGATACCAAAAAGACGCGGTTTTCCGCTTCTCGCCATGAATTCCCATGAAATGGCATCAAAACCCATTGTATCCCCAGCAGCGTTGAG
>JBDTRT010000003.1:0-11487 GCA_039931595.1 Sphingomicrobium sp. | reverse complement strand
GCTGCGGCGCCGGCGAGCAGATGCCGGTGATCGGCATGTTCCTCGGCGGCGCCGGGCTTGCCGATACGATGCTCTACTGCCGCGAGAAGATCTATCCGCTCGGCCTTCCGAACGGGCTCAGCCATGCGCTGACGGCCCTGGCGGTGCTTGCCCGGCTGTTCCTCCGGCTCAAGGCCGGTTTCCTGCCGCCTCATCCAAGCCAGGTGGCTGTGTCGTGGTGCAACAGCCAGACCCTCTCGGGCCGCTTCTCGCTGCTGGCTGTGACGACGCTCGATAAGCTGCTGCTGTCGAGCGAGCTCAGCGGCCGTAGCAAGGGGTCGCTCCGGCTGGTCGCGATCGACGAACGGCCGGCGTCGTTGCTGCGCGCCTTCTTCGCCAACTTGTCCGGCCAGCTCGGTCAATCGAAGCTCAGCGGCGTCCATTATGAGGAAAGCGACGAGATCAGCATCGAGGGCGAAAGCAAGGTCATCCTGGATGGCGAGACCTTCCGCTCTGAAATCGGCCGCCCAATTTTCCTCAAGCTGGCGCAACCGCTGTCGTTCGTTCGTATTGCCGCCTGAACTGACCGGATAAACGCTGGGCAATGGACGCGCTCAAACAGCTAGTTGCGGCCGAACTCGCCACGCCCGTCGATCCGAGGGTCATTCGCCTGGCGGAGGCGATCGCGGCCAAGCACGGCGACGCTTCGAGGGCAATGCTGTTCTACGGCTCATGCCTGCGCGAGCGGCACCTCGACGGCCTGATGCTCGACTTCTATCTGATCGTCTCGAGCTATCGCGCTGCATATGCGAAGCGCTGGCTGGCCGCTGCGAACAAGCTGGTCCCGCCCAACGTTTTCTACTTCGAAGCGGATGGCCTGACCGCCAAATATGCAGTTTTGAGCGAAGCCGACTTTCACCGGTTGAATGGTCCGGAAACCCGCAGCGTGTCGGTCTGGGCGAGGTTCGCACAACCTTCGCGGCTGGTGTGGGCGGCCGATGACCAGGCGCGCGAGGCGGCAATCGATGCGATTGCCCGCGCGGCGCCGACCTTGCTTGCGGCCGCTTTGCCGGTGCTGCCGCCGCAGCCCGATCCGTTGGCAATCTGGCGCGAAGCGTTTGCGCTGACTTACTCGGCAGAGCTTCGGGCCGAGCGCAAAGGGCGCTCCAGTTCGGTCGTCGACATCGACCTCGAGCGCTACCGGCGCTTCACCGGCCCCGCGCAGGCCGCCGCGGCGAGCCTCGGCAATGGCCGTTCGGGCGGCTGGGCGCGCCGGCGGCTGGAGGGCAAGGCCTTGTCGGTAGTACGCCTGGCCAAGGCCAGCGCGACCTTCGCCGGCGGGGTCGATTATATCGCGTGGAAGATCAATCGCCACGCCGGCACCCAGATCGAGATCAAACCATGGCAGCGGCGCTGGCCGTTGCTGGCGGCGATCAGCCTGTTGCCGCGCCTCCTGAAGTCCGGCGCAGTTCGCTAGCCGGTCGCGACAGCGCCGACGACACGGCATTGGCCAGCGCGCCGACCGTGAACGGCTTTCTCAGGAGTTCGTAGCCGACCAGATTGTCGGTCTCACCGTCCCCGCCGACATAGCCAGTGACGAATAGCACGGCGAATTCGCCATGGGTCGATTTGAGATGGCGGATGAGCTCAGGACCGGTCATTTCGGGCATGATCACGTCGCTGATCACCAGGTCGAATTCATGGCTTTCAAACAAGCTGATGGCTTCGGCGCCGCTGGCGCAGGCGACCGGATCATAGTCCAAGTCCTCGAGTGCATCGACGGTTGCCGAGCGAACCCGCGGGTCGTCTTCGACCAGCAGGATGCGCGCGCCCGGGACATGGGCCTCGCCTTCGGACCGCTGGACTGCCGGGTGCAGCCGCACCGCCGCCGCGCTGGTCTCGCTGCGCGGCAGATAAATCGACACCGTCGTCCCCTTGCCGAGCGCGCTTTCAATGCCGACCTCGCCGCCCGACTGGTGGGCGAAACCGAAGATCTGGCTGAGGCCGAGCCCTGTGCCCTTGCCGACCGGTTTAGTCGTGAAGAACGGTTCGAAGGCGCGCTCGAGCACTTCTTCGGTCATCCCGCAGCCGGTGTCGCTGACGCTGATCCGGACATATTCGCCGGACCGGATGTCGCCGACTTCATTGGCCTGGAGCAGGACGTTGGCGGTGCTGATGCGCATCATGCCCGTGCCGTCCATCGCGTCGCGGGCGTTGACCGCGAGATTGACGATGGCGTTTTCGAGCTGGTGCGGATCGACGTAGCTCGGCCAGGTGTCCGGGGCGACATCGACATCGACCTGGATCCGCTCGCCCAGCGTGCGGTCGAGCAGGTCGGACATACCGGCAACCAGTTCGTTGCTTTCGACCCGCTCGGGCAGCAGCGGCTCGGACCGCGCGAACGACAGCAGTCTCCGGGTCAAAGCGGCGGCGCGCGTGGCCCCCTCCATCGCGTTGGTGAGGTGGGTCATCACCTCTCGCTTGGGGCCGTTCAAGCGGCGCCGCGCGAGATCGATTCCGCCGACCACCACCGCCAGCATGTTGTTGAAGTCGTGGGCAATGCCGCCGGTCAGCTGGCCCACAGCCTCCATCTTCTGGACCTGCCGCAGCTGGGCTTCGGCCAGTTGCCGCTCGACCGCTTCGGCGCGCAGCGCTTCATTGGCGTCCTGCAATTCCTGGGTTCGTTCAGCCACCGCTTGCTCGAGCACCTCGGCGCGCTCGGCCTGCGATTCCGCCTGCCGCCGCGCGGCGACATTCTCGCGCAGTGCCTGGATCGCGACCAGGCCGAGGAAAATCGCGCCCAAACCGACGATCATCCCGAGCCAGCTCAGGAAATCGGTTAGCCGATCGGCCTGGGCGGAGAATATCTGGCTCTGGGCGATGCGATTGCTCAGCGAGTGGCGCTCGCTGTCGGCGATCTCATCGAGCTTGCGCGTGACCGCGGGGCCGGTGGGCGAGAGGCCGGCAGCATAATAATAGGATGTCCCGCCCTGGCCCTGCTTGGCGGCAGCGGCGCGCGCCGCCAGCGCCAGTTCCGCGCTGCGTTGGGCGTAGAGTTGCTGCAGCTCCTGCACCCGCCGGCGCTGGTCGGGGCTGGCGCGCACCAGCCGGCCGAGCTGGCTGATCTGGTGCCCGGCAAGGCGCCACTGGCTGTAGTAAATGTTGCCGCTGCTGCTGACTTCCTCGTCGAGCACGAACCGGCCCAGTGCCGCTTCCGAACGCGACATGCTGGAATCGACGCTGCGGACGACCAGTGCGATATTGTAGGCGCGGCGCTCCGCCTCGAGGGCGCGTTCACGCGCGTCGTTAGACAAAGCGACCAGAAACACCATGGCGAGCAGGACCAGGGTCGCAATCAACCCGCCGGCCGCCGCACCGCCGCGGCGCCAATCGAAATGTTGTTCCTCCCCCGGCCTCATGGGGACAGTCTAGACTTGTATCGAGTCCCGCGAAAGTCGGCTTGTCTTCAGCTGATACAGCCGGTTGCACGCCCTGCAGCAGCGAACATGCCCAGGATCTCGCCGACTTGCTCGCTGCTGTGCTCGGAGCAGAGCGAACAGCGTAGCAAGGTCATCCCCGCAGGGGTCGCCGGCGGCCGGGCAAGATTGACGTAGAGACCCTCCTCAAGCAGCGCTTGCCACATCGCCGCGCCGGTCTCGAGGTCGGGCATGAGGACGGCAATGATCGCCGCTTGGGGCTCGTCGGTGCCGAGGCTGAAGCCCAATTGCTTGAGCCCGGCGTGGAGCCGCTTCGAATTTTCCCACAAATGGTCGCGCTTGTCCGACGAGTGCATCAGCTTGCGGATCGATGTGGCAGCGGTCGCAACCACCGACGGCGGCAGCGACGCGGTGAATACGTAGGGTCGGCAGACCAGCCGCAGGATCTCGAACTTGGGATGGTTGGAGACGCAGAAGCCGCCAACCGTCCCGACCGATTTCGAGAAAGTGCCGATGATGAAATCGACGTCGTCGATCACCCCCTGGGCTTCGGCGACACCGCGGCCGTGCTCGCCAATGAAGCCCATTGAATGGGCCTCGTCGACCAGCACCATCGCGCCATTTTCCTTGGCGACGCGGACCATCTCGGTCAGCGGCGCGACATCGCCGAGCATCGAATAGACGCCTTCGAGCACGACCAGCTTGCCGGCGCCTTCGGGAATGCGCTTGAGCCGCCGCTCGAGCGCCTCGACGTCATTGTGGCGGAACGGCACGATCTGGGCATTGCCGAGCGCGCAGCCGTCATAGATCGAGGCGTGGCTGTCGATGTCGAGGACGATGTAATCCTCTTTCCCGGCAAGCGTCGAAATGATCCCGAGATTGGCTTGATATCCGGTCGAGAAGACCATCGCGTGGTCCATCGCGTAGAAGTCCTTGAGCGCTTCCTCGCATGCGCGGTGGCCGGCATAGGTGCCATTGAGGACCCGGCTGCCGGTAGTCCCCGAACCAAATTCCTCGAGCGCTTTCTTGCCCGCTTCGATCACGTCGGGGTCGAACGTCATACCCATGTAATTGTAGGTGCCAAGAAGGATCGTGCGCTTGCCGTTGCAGATCGCCACGGTCGGGCTCTCGACCTTTTCCATGACCAGGTTGAACGGGTCGATCATCCCGGCCTCGAGCAGGCTTTCGCGCATCTCGATGACCGGGTCGAACCTCGAGAAGAGGTCGCTCATTGCTCGCTCTGGAGCTGACCGACGGCATCGATCAATTGCTCGACAGTCTCGATTTCGGCGGCGCGGTTCATGCTGATCAATATATCGAACTCGTCCTCGACCGACGCGACGAAGTCCATCACCGTCAGGCTGTCCCATTCGAGATCCTGGGCGAAGCGCGTCGTATCGGTCACCGCCACGCCCTTCTTGTTGAAGGGCTCGATCAGCGTGGCGATTTTGGCGGCGATTTCATCTCGGTCGGTCATGTCGCGGCTCGTAGTGGCGGGCTTGTGCTTTCGCAACGCAATGGGGCGCAAAAACGGCGCTGACCCGGCGCTTCACAGCCATCCGTGATCGCGATACCAGCTGGCGGTCGAGGCCAGGCCTTCGGATGTTGCGATCTGTGGCAGCCAGACAGTTGGCGGCGCGGCCTGCGCCGGGTCGACCACCCAGTCGGGGTGGGAAAAATAGGCCGCGCGGTCGTCGGTCAGCTTGGCCTTGTCGCCGCGTACCAGCCGGTCGCCCTTGGCGGCCAGCTTGAGCAAGCCCGACGGCACCGAAAAGCTGAGGCCGCGCCGGCCGACGGCGGTGCCCAGGGCGTCGGCCAGTTGCTTGTGGCTCCAGCCGCCGGGCCGACCATCGTCGGGTTCGATGACCAGCCCGCTCGGCGCGGTCGGGTCCGCCAGCGCCAGCAGCAGGCGCACCAGATCGTCGACGTGGATCAGCGACAGCCGGCCCTTGGGCGGGAGCAGCACTACGCCGAGCCTGGCCATTTTGAAAAGCTCGAGCGTCTCCTTGTCGCCCGGGCCGTAGACCGCCGGCGGCCGGACGATCGCGAACGGTAATTCCGAGCCGGCGACGATCTCCTCCGACCTGGCTTTCGATGCACCGTAGAGCGACAGCTGGGGTTCCCGCGCGGCAAGCGACGAGACGTGGACGAAGCGGCCCACTCCAGCTGCCTTGGCCGCGCCCAGAATTGCCGCCGTCCCATCGACGTTAGGACCATCGAAGTCAGCAGCGGTCCGGCCCGTAAGAACGCCGGCGACATGGATCACCGCGTCGGCCCGCTCCACCAGTCGAGCGAGCGCTGCCGGGTCGTCGAGCGCGCCGCTAACCCAATCAACCCCGGCGCGGTCCGCCATTGGGCGGCGGGTGAGTGCGCTGACCGAGTGGCCAGCGGCAACCGCCGCGTCGAGCAGGCGGGCGCCGACAAAGCCGGTCCCGCCCGTAATCGCTAGATTCACAGGGGCGACCAGGGCCGCTCATCGGCCAATTCTTCGGCGTCCCGCACATGGCCGTCGGCAAGCCGGTCGACGATCCGATCGAGCAAGGCTTCGATACCTTGGCTGGTCGGCGCGGAAATCGGGGTCACCCGGCCGCCGCTGGCCGCTTCCAGCGCTTTCCTGACTTTGGCCAATTGCTTGTCATCGACCAGGTCGGACCGGCTCAGTGCGACCACTTCGGGCTTGTCGGCCAGATCGGCACCGTAGGCATCGAGCTCGCCGCGGACCACGCGCCATGCCTCCACTGGGTCATCGCCGGCAGCATCGACCAGGTGCAGCAGCAGCCGGCACCGCTCGACGTGGCCAAGGAAGCGGTCGCCGATGCCGGCGCCTTCGGCCGCGCCTTCGATCAGGCCGGGGATATCGGCAACGACGAATTCGCGTCCCTTGTGCCGCGCCACCCCGAGTTGCGGGCGGAGGGTGGTGAAGGGATATTCACCGACCTTGGCTGCGGCGTTGGTGGTCGAATTGAGAAAGGTCGACTTGCCGGCGTTGGGTAGACCGACGAGGCCGACGTCGGCGAGCAGCTTCAAGCGCAGCCAGACCCACATCTCCTCGCCCGGCCAGCCGCTGCCGTGCTGACGCGGAGCGCGGTTGGTCGAGGTCTTGTAGCTGGCGTTGCCGCGGCCGCCGTCGCCGCCCTTGAGCAGCGGAATGCGCTGGCCGACCTCGGTCAGATCGGCGAGCAGCGTCCGTTCCTCGTCATCGGCCAGCACCTGGGTGCCGACCGGGACCTTGATTACCAGATCGTTGCCGCCACCGCCGGTCCGGTTGGAGCCCGAGCCGCCCTTGCCGCGCGGCGCGCGGAAATGCTGGGTGTAGCGAAAATCAATCAGCGTATTGAGGCCCGGAACCGCCTCGAAGATGACGTCGCCGCCCTTGCCGCCCTCGCCACCGTCGGGGCCGCCATATTCGATATATTTCTCGCGCCGGAAGCTCACCGCGCCGGGGCCGCCCGCGCCCGAGCTGATGAAAACCTTGGCCTGATCGAGAAAGTGCATGCTGGCGCAGTTAGTCGGGACGGCGCCGGATTGCCACCTTAGTGGCGCTTGGCGTCCACCTTGGGAGGCATGACCGCAATGCGCGCGCGGAGGCCCTGCGCTGCCATTTCGCGCGATGCTTCGCGGGGCAGGTCGAGCGCTTTTGCGATCGGTTCGCCAAGCAGCGAATCGCCTAGCGCGGCGAGGACGAGGGACAAGGTCGATTCGGGGACCTTGCGGTCCTCGTGGGCAATACTCAGCTGGTCGACCAATTTGCGGATCGCGCCGAGAATCGGGTTTAGCGCGTCGGTATTGCCGGTCAGAATCATCCAGCTGGCCAGCGCTCCAGCCCCTTGCTTGCCGAACGCGTCGAAAGTCCGGTCGACGATCTCGCGCGGATCGACCTCGCCGCGCCGGGCCAGCTCGACGGCGTCGGCAATGCTCGCCGTGACTTGCTCGGCAATCGAGCGGGCAAGCTCGGCCTGGAGCCCGGCGGCCGAGCCGAAATGGTGGAGCAGATTGGCGTGGGTCCGGCCGATCCGGGCGGCGACGGCTTTGAGCGTAACCGCCTGTGGTCCCTCGTCGATCAGCAGGCGACGAGCGGCGTCGATCGCGGTCAAGCGGGCGTCATGCTGGCTGAGACGTTCACGGACTATTGACATCAGTGTAAGTTAATTTACCTCAGTGGCATGACCAGCGCGACCCTGCCGACCCCGGCCGACCTCACGATCACCCCCCGCGACCGCCGCTTTGGCCGGTCCGACGGACCGACCCGCTTGTGGCACGCAAGCGGCGTCGCCGCGACCGCAATCTACAACGCATTGTCGGCGACCTTTCCGACCGGCGAGGCGTTTTTCGTCGATAGCGTCCGCGCCTTCCGCGACGGCGCACCGACCAAGCTTGCCGAAGACATCAAGGCGTTCACCACCCAGGAGGTGATCCACAGCCGCGAGCACCTCGCCTTCAACCGCCGCGCCGCCGATGCCGGCTATGATCTGTCGAAGCTCCAGCAGCGGGTCGACGACCGGCTCGCGATGACCAAGTCGAAGCCGGCGATCGTCAGTCTTGCGGCGACCATGGCGCTTGAACATTTCACCGCGATCCTCGCCCACCAGCTGCTCAAGCAGCCGTCGCACCTCAACGGTGCCGAGACCGAAACGGCCGAGCTGTGGCGGTGGCATGCGTCCGAAGAGATCGAGCATAAGGGCGTCGCCTACGACACCTGGCTCCATGCCACCCGGGCCTGGCCGCGCGGCAAGCGCTGGAAGGTCAAGGCCAAGGTCATGCTGTTCATCACCCGCAACTTCGTCGTCGATCGGACCGCCGGTGCGCTCGAGCTGATGCGCCAGGATGGGGTCGAAGGGCCGCGCGCCTGGCTGAAATTGCTGTGGTACGTGTGGATCCGGCCGGGCATGTTCCGCAAGATCGCTGGAGCGTGGCTGCGCTACTTCCTGCCCGGTTTCCATCCGTGGAACGAGGACGACCGCAACCTGCTGCGCCGCTACGAGGCGAGTGCTGCAGTGGCCGCCGCTCCGGTCCCGGCAAAGATCGTTCGGCGCGCCCGCGCCTAGCCGGCGATCATGGGCGGGCGTGGGTCGCCTGGTACAGCCCGAGCTTGCCGCCGCCGGGTAGCGGGACTGAGGTCGAGCGGCCCCAGCCGGCCCCCATCGGCGCGCTGCAGGTGACCCCACTGGCGGCGAGCCGCGCAATCGTCGCGTCGAGGTCGTCGCACATCAGGTAAAGCTGGTGGACGTCATTATTGTCGCCACCGTGAACCCCCAGTTCGGCCGGCGGCAGCTTGAAGATCAGCCATCCCCCACCGCTGTCGATGCACGGGATTTCGAGGACATCGCGCAGGAAAGCCCGGTCGGCTTCCTCGTCGCGGGTGAAAATCATCACATGCGCGCCGCTGATCATCGCATCCTCCTGCGTGATTTCTCATCCCATTATAGCCGATTATGCCGCCAGCGCCTCCTTCAATCCGCTTTCGGTCGCGCTCGCCAGCTCCAGCCGAAACAGCTTCGCCGGGGCCTCCGTGCCGCGCGCGCAGCTGATCCTCGGGGCGGTGATTCCGACCGGCTCGAAGCCCAGTTTCTCGAGCACTCGGCCCGACGCCGGATTGTCGAGGAAGTGCGACGCCTGGAGACGGGGCAAGCCAAGTGTGCGGGCGATGTCGAGCAGCGCAACCGAAGCCTCGGTGGCAATTCCCCGTCCCCAGAATAGCCGTGCCACCCAATAGCCCATTTCGACCGCGCCCGACGGCCGCCGGCCGAGACCGCACGCACCCAGCAAGCGCGGATTGGAGTCGGTCCGCTCGAACATCAGGAACGACGGCAGCACCGGGTCGCGCGGCTCGGCCAGGAACGCTTCGGCGTCGCGCAGGCGGTACGGCCATGGCGCGGTCGCCAGGTTGCGGACGATCAACTCATCGCCGATGGCGCCGGCGAGCGCCGGCGCGTCCTCCGCCCAGCCGGGCCGCAACAGCAGTCTTGCAGTCCTCGCGAACATCGCTCTTCTCCTTCCATCGGGGCCCGTAGCTGAGCTCCGTGACAGTTTCGGGAGAAGGCAAAAGAAAAGGGAGGAGAGGGGGCTTCCCTCTTCTCCCTTGTGGCTTCGATCCTGGTCTGGTGGATCTCGTCCGGGCCGCCCCCTTGTGGGAACAGCCCGTCAGCGACTGCTCCTATTTGTTCGCCTCGGCCGGCATAATGTGCACAAACTTGCGGCCCAGCTTGCCGTCGCGGAAGGTGACGGCGCCGTCGGTAAGCGCAAACAAGGTGTGATCCTTGCCGATGCCGACATTGTCGCCCGGGTGCCAGCGCGTGCCGCGCTGACGCACGATAATGTTGCCGGCGCGAGCCGCTTGGCCGCCGAACAACTTCACGCCGAGGCGCTTGCTCTCACTGTCGCGGCCGTTGCGTGAACTGCCGCCTGCCTTTTTATGTGCCATCGTGAACTACTTCGCTTTGGGTGGTTTAGATTTGGTTGATTTCTCAGCGGCGCCTTTAGCAGGTGCAGCATTCTTTGTCGACGCCTTCGCCG
This sequence comes from Sphingomicrobium sp., assembly GCA_039931595.1. Classification (GTDB taxonomy): domain Bacteria; phylum Pseudomonadota; class Alphaproteobacteria; order Sphingomonadales; family Sphingomonadaceae; genus Sphingomicrobium. The sequence goes on along the minus strand of JBDTRT010000003.1, from coordinate 1,558 downwards.
CAGCTTTGGCCGGAGCGGACTCCTTCGCAGCGGCCTTCTTCGCAGCGGGCTTCGCCGGAGCCGTGGTCTTCGCCTTGGGCGGATTGGCCTCGGCCTCGTTATCGGGCGCCGGGTTCGCGGTCGCTGGGGCATCGACCTTGGGCTTGGCGCTCGAATCGCTTGCCGCTGCAGCCTTGGCCGGCTTGGCGGCCGCTTCGACTGCCTCGGGCTTGCTCGGGGCGGCCTTGCTCGCTGCGGGCTTGGCGGTCTTCTCGGCTTTCTGGTCGCCGATCGCGACGATCCGCAGGATCGTGTGCTGCTGGCGATGGCCTTTCTTGCGCCGGTAATTGTGGCGCCGGCGCTTCTTGAATACCGTGACCTTGTCGGCCTTGGCTTGGGCGATGATCTCGGCGCCAACGGTCAGGCCGCTGGTGCTCTTGAGGTCGGAGCCCTCACCGGCGAGCAGGACGTCGCCGAGCGTGATCTTGTCACCGGCTTCGCCGTCCATCTTCTCGACGACGATCTTGTCTCCCAGGGCGACGCGATATTGCTTGCCGCCCGTGCGCACGACTGCGAACATTGGCTTGTCTCTTCTAATCAGATCTGGCTTCCGCGCGCGTCAGCGCCGGGACGCAGGGTCGCGCGGAAAGCGTGCCGCCTATGGCAGGGGCCTTGGCCTGTCAACTTTTGCCCGCTTAGTGGCGGTGCTCGCGGCGCAGCAGGTACCGGCCCTCGTCGAAGCCGTCGAACAGCGTTCCGATGGCCGGGTGATCGACCGGTTCTTCGCTATCGTCGGACACCAGATTCTGCTGGCTGACGTAGGCGACGTAGCTCGATTCCGTATTCTCGGCGAGCAGATGGTAGAACGGCTGGTCCTTCGACGGCCGCATGCCTTCGGGGATCGCGTCATACCATTCCTGGCTGTTGGCGAACTCGGGGTCGACGTCGAAAATCACCCCGCGGAAATCGAGCAGGCGATGCCGCACGACCTCGCCGATCGCAAAGCGCGCGAGCGGGATCGATGGGAAGACTTCCGACATGGAGCTGAAACGTTCCGGCGAGGACATGGGTACAATCTAGTGTCGACCATCGCTTACACAAGGCATTCGGCAAAGCGATGGCTAGGCAAGGTAAAGCGGCGCTGCTAGGGGCCGCGTCCGACCGAAAGCCGGTGTCATCCGGCCTGCACGGGCCCGCGGAGAGGTGGCTGAGTGGTCGAAAGCACCGCACTCGAAATGCGGCGTGGGCGCAAGCCTACCGTGGGTTCGAATCCCACCCTCTCCGCCACCGACCCACGAAAATCGTCTCCAACTTTGATATGGTGGGAACGTACGCCCGCGAAACCGTATAATTATGGCTGTTAAACTGTGCCGACACGGCGAGCATCGCCTTCCGAAGTGGGGGTCTCCCCTGGCCTTGCGCAGTCCAGTCTCTGAGGGGCCAAAGAGTGACACCGTTTCAGAGATATGCTCCACGGCGGAAAAGTGAGCAGCTCAGGAATCGACCAGGCCCTACTCGCCGTCTCACGAGAGCTGCAATCCCACCGCAGAGGTCAGGAGTTCGATCCTCCTCAGCGCCA
>JBDTRT010000002.1:0-3727 GCA_039931595.1 Sphingomicrobium sp. | reverse complement strand
GGAAGATGAGGCGGGGTGCGTGAAACTGGCGGAGATTCTGGCGAAGATCCCCTAGGAGAGTTGCTCCAACCGTTCGTCGCTCAACCCGCCGGGGATGAGCATCACCGGGCACGGCAGCTTGCCGGCGTCGGCACCGGTGAAATTGGCGACCAGCGGCCCGGGATTGCCGCTCGGTGCGGCGCCGAGCACCAAAGCGGCGACTTCCTGGCGCTCGCCGATATGTTCGTGGACTGCTTTGACCGGCTCGCCCTGGCGCACGACGACGGTTGCTTCGACCCCCGACTCGTCCAGGATTTCGCCGACCGACGAGCTGACGATGCCTTCGATGCGCAGGCGCTGCTCTTCCTCGAACGCGGCCTGGACCCCGCCCCACTGGACGAAATCCTGTGGCTCGATCACCGCCAGCACTTCGATCCGGCCATTGGTCTTGGCGGCTCGGCGGGCGGCGAAGCGCAAGGCGACGCGCGCCTCCGGACTGTCGTCGATCACGACCAGATAGGTGCGGACTGGCAGTTCCCCCATGATGTTTGAAGTGCTGCGTCAAAGCGTGGCGGAGCGCAAGTCGGCCAAGCTTATTTGAGCGCCCACTTGACCCCAACCGCCGCGTTCGCTTTGTGCCTTGGGCTTCCAGCTTGACCGAGAGACGCCGATGCCGACCGAACTCAAGATGCCCGCTTTGTCGCCGACGATGGAGGAGGGCACCCTCGCCAAATGGCTGGTGAAGGAAGGCGACGTCGTGAAGTCCGGCGACATCCTGGCCGAGATCGAGACCGACAAGGCGACGATGGAGTTCGAGGCGGTCGACGAGGGGACGATCGCCAAGATCCTGGTCGCCGAGGGCTCGGACGGGGTCAAGGTCGGAACCCCGATCGCGCTGATCGCCGGCGAAGGCGAAGATGTCACGGTGGCAACGGCCAAAGCTGAGCCCGCCAAAGCTGAGCCGGCCAAGGCCGAGCCGGCCAAGGCGGTCGAGACGCCGAAGGCCGATGACAAGCCGGCGACCGAGGACAAACCCCCCGCACCCGCACCGCCCGCCAAGGCTGGCGGCGAAACCCCGGAGGCGGCGGCGACTCCGGCGGTTGCGGCCAGGCCTGACAGTGGCGAGCGCGTCAAAGCGTCGCCGCTCGCGCGCCGACTGGCCGAGGCGCAGGGGATCGATCTTGCCTCGCTGACCGGGTCTGGCCCTGGCGACCGGATCGTTCGCGCCGACCTCGGCAGCGCTGCCGGCGGCGTTGCGCAACCCGCCGCCGCCGCTGCAACCGCGCCGGCACTGCAGCCGCACGCGGCGCCGATCGAGCCGGGCGATATCCCGCACGAGGTCGTCAAGCTGTCGAACATGCGCAAAACCATCGCGCGGCGGCTGACCGAGTCGAAGCAGCAGGTCCCGCACATCTACCTGACGGTCGACATCCAGCTCGACGCGCTGCTCAAGCTGCGCTCCGAGCTCAACGCCGGGCTCGCCGGCCGCAACATCAAGCTGTCGGTCAACGACCTCATGATCAAGGCGCTCGCCGCGGCGCTGATCGAAGTGCCCGAATGCAATGTCAGCTTCGCCGGCGATACGCTGATCAAATACAGCCGCGCCGACATTTCGGTCGCGGTGTCGATCCCCGGCGGGCTGATTACGCCGATCGTCACCAACGCCAACGGCAAGAGCATCTCGGCCATTGCAGCCGAAGTCCACGACCTCGCCAAGCGCGCCAAGGAGGGCAAGCTCCAGCCCGCCGAATATCAGGGCGGCACCGCGTCCTTAAGCAACATGGGGATGTACGGAATCAAGGCGTTCGACGCGGTGATCAACCCGCCGCAGGGCATGATCATGGCGATCGGCGCGGGCGAGAAGCGGCCCTATGTGATCAACGACTCCCTGCAGATCGCGACCGTGATGTCGGCCACCGGCAGCTTCGACCACCGCGCCATCGACGGCGCGGATGGAGCGCGGCTGATGCAGGCGTTCAAGCGCCTGATCGAAAACCCGCTGGGGATGCTGGCTTGAGAGTGGTTAGGCGGCTCCTGCTTCCTGCCGCTCTGGCGCCACTGATTAGTCCTGTGACGGTCGGCCTTGCGTTTAGAGGTATGCCCGCTCTCGCCGACTACTCATTGAGTGTCGGAGACTATGTTTTCTTTGCCGTCTTCACTGTCATCGGATTGCTTATGTTTGGATTGCCGACAGCGTTGTTGCTGCTGCGTCTCCGGTGTCCCCCAGCGCTTCGAGTGCCAGTGCTCCTGGCTGCGGGAACGACTGGCGGCGGGGTCTTAGCGGCAGCGGTCTATCTCCATCCGTCAATAGCGATCTTCGGCCTTGTGCCCGGCGCGACTGCGGCCCTGGTGTGGATTATCCTCAACACCGATTTGATAGGAGCTTCCTCTGAGACGGCTCATGTCTGACCGCACTCCACTCATCCGCGTCACCGCGATGCCGGCCGACACCAACCCTTATGGCGGAGTGTTCGGCGGGTGGCTGATGAGCCAGATGGCGCTGGCGGCGGGGAGCCTCGCGTCGCGCCATAGCAAGGGCAAGGCGGTAGTGGTCGCAGCCGACAAGATCGAGTTTCCGGGTGCGCCGCAGGTCGGCGACGAGATTTCGGTTTACGCCGAGCTCGACAAGCAGGGCCGCACCTCGATGACCATCGCGGTCGAGGCGGTCGCGCGCGAGCGTGACGGGACCAAGGAAACCAAAGTCGGCAGCGGGCGCTTCACCTTTGTCGCGCTCGACCAGAATGACAGGCCGCGAGTGATCGCGGAGCAGGAAGCGAACCATGGCTGAAACCTATGACCTGATCGTGCTTGGCTCGGGGCCGGGCGGGTATGTGGCGGCGATCCGGGCGGCGCAGCTGGGGCTCAAGACCGCGATCGTCGAGCGCGCCGAACTCGGCGGGATCTGCCTCAACTGGGGCTGCATCCCGACCAAGGCGCTGCTCCGCTCGGCCGAGATCCTGCACCACATCAAGCATGCCGAAAGCTTCGGCCTGTCGGCCGGCAAGGCCGGGTTCGACCTCCCCAAGGTGGTCGCGCGCAGCCGCGACGTCGCGGCGCAGATGAACCGCGGCGTGACCGGGCTGATGAAGCGCAACAAGATCGCGGTCCACGCCGGCGAGGGCAAACTGACCGGGCCGGGCAAGCTGACCGTCACCGCCGACGGCAAACCGACCGAGCTGGTCAGCAAGCACGTCATCATCGCCACCGGCGCGCGGGCGCGCGAGCTGCCATTCGCCCAGTCCGACGGGAAGCGGATCTGGACCTATCGCAACGCCATGGCGCCGGCCGAAATGCCGACCGAGTTGCTGGTCATCGGCTCGGGCGCGATCGGGATCGAGTTCGCCAGTTTCTACAACGACCTCGGGGCCAAGGTGACGGTGGTCGAAATGCTCGACCGGATCGTGCCGGTCGAGGACGCCGAGGTCAGCCGGGCGCTGACCAAGTCGGTCACCGCGCAGGGCATGGAAGTGATCACCTCGGCCGGGGTCGAGAGCCTCAAGCCCGATGCCAAGGGGGTTGCCGCGGCGATCAAGGACAAGGACGGCAAGGTCGCCGAGCACCGCTTCAGCCACGCCATCGTCGCGGTCGGGATCGTCGCCAACACCGAAAATATCGGGCTCGAGGCGTTGGGGGTCAAAACCACCAAGGGCCATATCGACACCGACCCGATGTGCCGCACCAACGTCCCTGGGCTGTGGGCGATCGGCGACGTCACCGCGCCGCCGTGGCTGGCCCACAAGGCGAGCCA
>JBDTRT010000001.1:0-27944 GCA_039931595.1 Sphingomicrobium sp. | reverse complement strand
TGTTGACATCGCAGGGGTCGCAAGTTCAATCCTTGCCACGCCCACCATTTTTCCGCTGCATCTTCGAGCGGCCGCGTCAGGTTGCGCCTTTCGCTGGATGCCGGCCCCGCAACAGCAGTGCGGAGATAAGTGGCGCGCCTTCCGCTCGGCCTTTGCTTGCTGCGGTGACGCCGACATGGGCAAGTTCATGATCGCGCATCTCAACCACGGCGGCGCGTTGCTCAACCCGCAGACCGCGGCGCTGATGCACGGCTATTCACCCAACGCTTATTCGCGGCTGCCCGGCATGGCGCTCGGTTTCTACCATGAGGATCGCAACGGCCTGCAGATCGTCGGCCACGGCGGCGACACGGTCTTCTTCCACTCCGACCTGCACCTGTTCCTCGACAAGAATGTGGGGCTCTACGTTTCGATGAACAGCCCGGGCAAGGCGACCGCGGTCCATCCCTTGCGGGAACAATTGTTCGAACAGTTCACCGACCGCTATTTCCCGGCCAACACGCCGTATCTGCCGACCGCGGCGACGGCCCGCCAGCACGGCGCGGTGATGGCCGGCCACTATGTCAGCAGCCGCGCCTCGGGCTTCAGTTTCCTGCGCCTCGCCGCGCTCGCCGGCCAGACCAAGGTGACGGTCGACCAGGACGGCATCCTCAGCGCGTCGACCATCACCGACGCGTCGGGCGATCCGCGCCACTGGCGCGAAGTCGGCCCGTGGCTGTGGCAGGAAGTCGGCGGCAACGACTATCTTCAGGCAATCCCCGCCGCGGGCGGCAAGATCCGCATGTTCTCGATCACCCCTTATGGCGCGATCATAGAATTCCTGCCGGCGCCGGCCGCGCTCGATGCCGGGTGGATTCTGCCGCTCGCCGGACTGGCGTTCCTGGTGCTGCTGGTGGCGGCGCTCGGCTGGCCGTTGAACGCGCTGATTCGCCGCCGCTACAAGCAGCCCGCATTGCGCGACGGCCAGGCGCTTCGCCTGCACCGCGTCAGCCGCATCACGGCGTGGCTGTTCCTGGCAGTCGCAGCCGGCTGGCTGGTCATGCTGTCGCTGGTCGACAAGGATCTCGACGTGCTCAACGGCGGGCTCGACCTGCCGATGCGCCTGCTTCAGATCGTCCTGCTGCTGGCGATTATCGGATCGCTGGCGACCGCGTGGAACGCCTGGAAAGTCGCCAGCGCGAAGGGGTCGCGGTGGTGGTCGATCGTGTGGGCCGTGATCATTGCGCTGTCGGCGCTGTTCCTGGCGTGGCTATGCGTCGACGTCGGGCTTCTCACGCTTTCGCTAGATTTCTGAGCGGGTGAGCGACGGCGCCAGCCCCAACGCGACGGCCGCCGCCAATCCAAACCTGTTTGGTCACCCGCGCGGCCTGACCGTCCTGTTCATGACCCAAATGTGGGCCGAATTCTCGTTTTTCGGCCTGCAGGCGCTGCTGGTCTATTACATGACCAAGCACCTCGGCTTCTCCCAGGCGAAGTCGTCGCTGATCTATGGCCTGTACGGCGGCGCGGCGTTTTTCAGCCCGTTCTTCGGCGGCTTCATCGCCGATCGCTGGCTGGGCAAAACCCGGGCGGTGGTGATCGGTGCGCTGATGATGATGGCCGGCCATTTCGCGATGGCGTGGGAAGGCTTGTTGTATCCGGCGCTGGTCCTGGTCGCGCTTGGCAACGGGCTGTTCATTCCGCCGCTCGCGATCCAAGTTGGCAGCCTCTACCGCGACGACGACCCGCGCAAGGCGACCGCCTACAGCGCCTATTACATGGGCATCAATGTCGGCGGCTTCATCGCGCCGCTGATTTGCGGGACGCTGGGCGAGCTCTACGGCTGGCACTGGGGTTTTACGGTGGCCGGGATCGGCATGGCGGTCGGTCTGGTGACCTATCTGACGTTCCGCCGCTACCTGCCGCCAGAAGTCCGCGGCGCGGCATCGACCGGCCGCGTCGATTCGAGCGGGGGGCCGGTTCGGGCCCATTGGTGGATCGACCTGTCGCTGATCGTCGCGATGGTCGTGCTGTTCCGCATCGGCTACGAACAGAGCGGCAATGTGATCGCCCTGTGGGTGTCGGATTTCACCGACCGGTCGCTGCCGTTGGCGCCCAATCTGACGATCCCGGCGACCTGGTTCCAGTCGATCAATCCGTTGCTGATCATCGTCGGCACGCCGTTTCTGATGCGCTTTTGGGCCAAGCGGCGGCGCAGCGACAGCCAGGCACACCTGCTGCGCCGGATGGCGATCGGCTGCATCCTCGCCGCGGCGGCGTCGGCCCTGATGATCGGTGCGGCGGCGGTCAGCGGTCCGTCCGGGGCGCCGGTCAGCCTGTTCTGGGTGGTCGGCTATTTCGTCCTGCTGACGGCGGGCGAACTGCTCGTCATCCCGGTCGGCCTGACGCTGGTCGAATCGCTCGCGCCCGCCACCCTCGCCTCGACCGCGATGGGCGCCTGGTACATCGCGAAGTTCCTCGGCAGCCTGCTCGCCGGGTGGATGGGCGCCTATTGGGGACAAGTCTCGGCAACGTCGTTTTTTGCGCTCGGCGGGCTGTGCACGCTGCTGGCCGCCGGTCTGCTCGCCTTGCTCGCGCGCCGCTTCGAACGGCGGAGCGCGGCGGCGTAGATCGATTCGATCAGGTCGTCGTCAGTTGGACGATTTGCACCTTGTCCCCCGGCGCGAGCGCTTCGGCATGCGGCAGGCGACGGATCAATACCTCGGCCCGGGCAAGGTTGGCCTGCAAACCGCTGTCCTGGCTGTCGACCGGAGTGACCAGCGTCCGGCCATCGACGTCGCTCGTGACCGTCGCGCGGAGATAGTGTTCGCGCGGCCCGTTGGCGGGAATGGTGGCGGCGGCAAAAGCGGGCCGGAGCAACGGTCGCGGCGTCCGTCCGGCCAGCGCCTCGATCAGTGGCGCGAGCAGCAGATGGGCGCAGACGAACGCTGAGGACGGGTTGCCCGGCAGGCCGAGCAGAAGCCTGGCGGTCGCCGAGCGGGTATGCCAGCACGGCTTGCCCGGTTGCACGGCGATGCCTTCAAAGCGGAAGTCCGCACCAAAAGCATTGGCCACGGCGGGCCGCATCAGATCGCGCTTGCCGACCGACGCGCCGCCGACACACAGAATGACATCACACGGCACGACGGCGCGCAGCACGGTGATGATCTCGTCGAGCTGATCGGGCAGGATCGGATGAAGCTGCGCCTCGCCGCCCCAACATCTGATCAATGCGGCCAGCGCATGGCTCGCGCTGTCGACCGATTGGCCAGAGCCGAGCGCCGCGCCCGGTGCGACCAGTTCGTCGCCGGCAGTCAGGATCGCCACGCGCGGCCGCCGCACGACCGCGACCGTCGCGCGATTGGCGGCGGCGATCAGCCCGAGCTGGGCCGGCCCGACCAACGTTCCGCGATCGAGCAGGCGATCGCCGGCGGTGAAGTCCGCGCCGGCGTCGCGAATGAAGCGCGCTGGCCCCAGCTCGCCGGTGAGGGTCGCTGAATTGTCCGTGAAGCTGACAATCTCCTGCGGAATGACCCGTGTTGCACCCGCCGGGACGACTCCGCCGGTCGCGATGCGCAGCGCTTCGCTGGGCCCGAGCGGAGCGGTCGACGGCGCTCCGGCCAGCGCTTCCCCGGCCAGTGACCAGCGATCGCCGGCCACGGGGGCGGCTGCGGCGATGGCGATCCCGTCCATCGTCGCGCGCGGTTCGAGCGGTTGGGTATGCGACGCGACCACTGGATCCGCGAGCGTGCGGCCGAGCGCGTCGTCCAAGGCCACGGTCTCTGCGGCGAGCGGGACGACTCCGTCGAGCAGCAAGGTGCGCGCCTCGTCGAGGCTGATCAGGCTCACGCGCGCTGCCAGTCGCCCGACTTGCCGCCCGACTTGGCCACTAGCTCGACCCGTTCGATGGTCATTGCCCGATCGATCGCCTTGGCCATGTCGTAGATCGTCAGGCAGGCGACGCTGACCGCGGTCAGTGCTTCCATCTCGACCCCGGTCCGGCCGACCGTCGTGACCCGGGCGGTGACCCGAATGCCGGGAAGGTCGGGGTCGGCCTCGGCGGTCACCGCGACCGCGCTCAGCGGCAATGGGTGGCACAGCGGAATGAGGTCGCCGGTGCGCTTGGCCGCCATGATCCCGGCCAGCTCGGCGGTGCGGATGACTTCTCCCTTGGCGATGGTGCCTGCGCAAATCGCATCGAGCGTCGCAGCGTTCATGCGGACCAGGCCGCGGGCTTCGGCGACGCGCTCGGTTTCCGGCTTGGCCGACACGTCGACCATGCGCACGCGGCCGTCCGGCCCGATGTGGGTCAGGTCGCTCATCGCTCGCTCAGCCGCGGCATGATCTCGACGAAATTGCACGGCCTGGTCGACCGATCGAGCTGTGGCCCGATGACCTTGGTCCAGCCGTCGCGCACCGCCCCGTTCGATCCCGGCAGGCAGAATACGAACGTGTGGCCGACGAGCCCGGCGCAAGCGCGCGACTGCAAGGTCGACAGGCCGATGCCGTCGTAGCTGACGCGGTGCCAGACCGCGGCAAAGCCATCGATCACCTTGTCGAACATCGGCTGCACCGCTTCAGGGGTTACGTCGCGGCCGGTGAGGCCGGTCCCGCCGGTGGAAATGATCACGTCGACCGCCGGATCCTCGGCCCAGCGGCGCACGGCCGCGCGGATGGATTCGATGTCGTCGGGCACGATTTCCTTGCCGGCAAGGCGGTGCCCGGCGGCGTCGGCGGCGCTCGCCAGATAAGCGCCCGAACTGTCGCTTTCCTGGTCGCGCGTGTCGCTGATGGTCAGCACCGCGATGCCGACCTTTTGGTCATCCATCGATTGTCACCCATCGCGCGGCGTCGGTTCGATCGGCGCCGCTGGCTTCGAGCCAATGGTCACGGCCGTCGCGCCGTTCCTTCTTCCAAAACGGCGCTTCGGTCTTGAGCCGGTCGAGCAGTTCGTCGAGCGCGAGCAGGGCCGCGCGGCGGTGCGGTGCGGCGGTTGCCGCGAACATGATCGGCTCGCCCGGACGCATCGTCCCGAAGCGATGGATCACGCTCGCCGCCGTCAGGCCGTGGCGGGCGATCATGGCGTCGACCATTTGCGCAAGGCCCGGTTCGGTGAAGCCGGGATAATGGTCGAGCGTCAGCGTCTCGACTCCGCCATCGCCGCGAACGATTCCGACGAAGCTGACGACCGCGCCGTGGCCGGCGTCGGCGATGAACCTCGCCAGCGCTTCGGCCGGGTCGAACGGAGCTTCGAGGACGCGGATCATCCGCCGCTCATCGGTGGCAGGAAGGCGATTTCATCATCGGCGCCGATCGGCACGATGCCGTGGACCAGCGTCCGGTTGACCGCCATTTTCACTTTGGGATCATTGAGCTCGGGCCATTGCTCGCCCAGGTGCGCGCGCAGGCCGGCGCTGTCGGCGATCGACGGCGGAACATCGCAACTGTCGATCGCGAGGTGCGACAATCGGCCGAACATCAGGAGGCGCATCGGTCAGCCTCCGGTCGCGGCCATGGTCCGCGCAACCGCCGGGGCGGTGTCAGGACCGATGCGAAAATCGTGCGATTTCGGTTTGATTGCGATCAGGCCGGCAATGGCCTGCTCGAGCAATCGATCGTCAGCCTGGCCGCGGATCGCCGCCTTGAGGTCGACCGCGACTTCGCGCCCGAGGCAGGCATGGAGCTTGCCTTCGGCGCTGACCCGGACGCGGTTACAGCCTTCGCAGAACATCGCCGACAGCGGCGTGATGAAGCCGACCGTTGCGCCGGCCGCGGTGCGGGCATAGCGCGCTGGCCCACCGGTTCGGATGGCCAAATCGGCGAGCGGCCAGCGGCGCTCGATGAGCGCCCGGGCTTCGGGCATCGGGACATGCTGGAGGACGCGGTCGATCCCGACATCGCCCATCGGCATGACCTCGATCAGGGTCACCGCCATGCCGCGCCCGTGGGCCCAGCCGACCAGGTCTGGAAGGTGATCGAGATTATCTTCGCGCAACACCACCGCATTGAGCTTGACCGCCAAGCCGGCGGCCTGGGCCGCGTCGATGCCGTCAAGGGTCTTGCGAATGTCTCCGCCGCGCGTGATCCGCCGGTAGCTGTCCGGATCGAGATGATCGAGCGAGACGTTGATCCGCCGCACACCAGCCCGCGCCAGGGCCTCGGCGTGGCCGGCCAGCTGGCTGCCGTTGGTGGTCACGACGAGCTCGTCGAGCGCGCCACCGCGCAGGTGGCGGCCAAGCGCTTCGATCAGGTCGATTGCGCCCTTGCGCACCAGCGGTTCGCCGCCGGTCAACCGCAGCTTGCGCACGCCGAAGCGGATGAAGCAGCTGGCGACCCGATCGAGCTCGTCGAGCGTCAGCAGGTGGGCGCGCGGCATGAATTGCGTCCGTTCGGGCATGCAATAGGTGCAGCGCAGGTCGCAGCGATCCGTCAGCGACAGGCGCAAATACGTGATCGAACGGCCGAACGAGTCCAGCATGGTCATCAATTAGCCCATTCGCCGGGAAAGCGCAGCCCCAGCCGCACGGCGACATAGAGGATCAGCAGACCGGTCAGGATACGAAGATAGCTGTCCTTGAGTTTCATGCTGCCGAGGGTCGAGCCGATCAGCCCGCCCAGCGCGACTGCCGGGAACAACGGCCAATGCGCGGTCAGCGTCCGTTCGGTCGCCGCGCCGCCGTTTTTCATGGTCTGGCCGATCAGGCCGCCGATCGAGTTGACCAGGATGAAAAGAGCGCAGGTCCCGGCGATGGTCCGGGCGGTCGCCCAGCGGCGCAGATGCAGCACGGGCGAGAGATAGATGCCGCCGCCGATCCCGGTGATCCCGGCGAGCAGGCCGAGCGCCGCGCCGCTGACTAGATCGACCGGTCGCGAGGCCGTCTGTCTGTGGTTTACGTCGCGTCGCCACAGCGGTTGCCACAGCAGCAACAGTCCCGAAACCGCCAATGCCAGCGCGAGCAAGCCGACGAACAGCCAGGCCGGCACTGGCAGGTATCCGCCGAGCCAGGCGAACGGCACCGACAGTAAAACCAGCGGCACGAACCGGCGCCAATCGACGTGGCCGAGCCTGACAAAGCGCCAGCTGCCGATCGCGACGACCAAGATATTGCAGCTGAGCGCGATGACCGGAACCGTCAACAGATCGGCGGCGCCGAGCACCAGCAACGCATTATAGGTCGATCCACCCCCGAAGCCGACCGAGGAGTAGAGCAGAGCGGTGATGAAAAAGGCGAGGGCAAGCGCGGTGATGGTCACCTAAATTCCCGCATACCATTGGTAGCCGGCGCGATCTTCCCACATCCCGCCCTTGCCGCCGAACAGATCGTAGAGACGCGCGCGCGCTTCGATCCGCATCACGAACTTGGCATGCTTATAGCCCAGCTGCCGTTCGACCCTGAGGCGAACGGGAGCGCCATTCATCATCGGCAACGGCCGGCCATTGAGCCGGTGGGCGAGAATGGTCTGCGGATGGAAGGCATCGTTGAGGTCGATCGATTCATAATAAGGCCGGCCGGCTTCTTCATCGGCGCAATAGAAGACGATGTAGCGCGCCTGGTCGCTCATCCGCGCCGCGCGCAGCACGTGGCCGAGTTGCGGGCCGGTCCACTGGCCAATCGCGCTCCATCCCTCGACGCAGTCATGACGGGTGATCTGGGTTCGCTGGGGGAGCGAGCGAAGCGCATCGAGCGACAGGTCGAGCGGCCTTGCGACGAGGCCGTCGACTCGCAGCCGCCAATCGGCGAATCCGCTGGTCAGATGGTGCTGATATTGGGGCGATTGCGGCATGGTCGCGCCGTTGGGGCGGAAAAACGGGGACAGCTGGCTGGCGTCGAATTCGGTCGCCAGCGCGTGGTCGCCGATCAGGCGATGGGTGCGGTAACTGGCGTCTTCGCCGAGCGACAGGAGCGAGCGCATGGTGGGCGACGCGTTGAGCCGGTCGCATCCGGCCAGCAGCAGCCCGGCGGCACCCATCCCGGCACCGGCGATGAGGCGGCGGCGGTCGAGATCAGGAGGCAGGTGAGGCATCGTCGCTCTCCTCAGTGACAGGGCGGTCGGGCTTGATCGTGTAGCGGCCGGTGATCATCGATCGCACTTCGTTGATCGGGCCGGCGAGAATGACCATCGCGACATGGACCAGGAAGAAACCCAGCAGCAGCCACATGACGATGAAATGGATCGAACGCGCCGACGCTCGCCCGCCGAATAGCTCGGGCAGGCCGCCGGCAAAGGAGTTGGCCCCGGGCGACATCGACAGCCCGGTCAGCACCATCAGTGGCAACAGGACCAGCAGGACCAAGCCGTAGGACATTTTCTGCAGGATATTGTAGCGAGTGGCCACCTCCCCGGTCGGGAAGCGCAGCCGCGCATGGTCCTTGATGTCCTGCCACACGTGCGAAGGTTTGACCTCATCGGCGGTCGGCGCAATCTCATCCTGGATGTGGCGATTCCACAGGCTGACCAGCAGATAGCCCAACAGCCCGACGGCCAGCACCCAGGCAAAGGCCAAATGCCACAATCTGGCGTCGGCCAGATTGTAGCGCGACGGGATCGTCGCCCAGCCGGGAAAGGCGCGGGTGTTGATGGTCCCCGACTTGTCGCGCCAGGCACCGACCACGCCGGTGGTTTCGACGGTCGCCGATCCGATCCGCAAATGGCCTTTCTGGTCCTTGCCGCTGATCTCGAGCCAGGAATGGTCGAAATTGGCGCCGTACTGCCCCCAATAGAGCCGCGGATGGGCGTTGAAGATCATCAGCCCGCTCATCACCATGACGAAGAAAGCAACGACGTTGACCCAATGCCACAACCGGGTCGACAGCCGGTGGCGGAACACGACGCGACGCTGTGGAGCGACGCGCTCGTGGTCATCAAGCTCATCGGTCAGAAGAGTTGATTTGCTGGCGCTTGTGGACATCAACCAGATCCTCGCTGAGAGCATTGAGACGGCATAAAGCCTGTAAGCGAATTGCCCGGCACGTTACACTACCGTGGAAGAAAGCACCCAGGCCGATTGGCCAGGATGATCAAGATTTCGCAGCGGCATGACAGCTCGATCAAATCGGGCGAGCGGAAATGATCGGACCGCCGAGGCCGCGCTGGACGATGACCGCATTGTGCAGGATTGGCGGTGTCGATCCCGGGATTGGGAAGGCTGCGGCCTGTCCGTTCCAACTCCCGAGCTTGATCAGCAACCGAACGATATTGCGGTGCGGGATGGTCCGGCCGCCATTTTCACCGGCGCGGATCGGGACGTTGATCACGCGCGGGTCGTAGCTCACCAGCCAGACCAGCGAGGGATGCGCGCCGGCCGCCGCGGCGATCAGGACCTGGCCGTTTCGAACCGAAATCTCCGGCCCCTGATTGCCTCGCTCTGAGCTTCGGATCGCGGCCTTGAGCTGGGCCAGATCGTTGCCAACCACGGCCGTTCGGCCATTGATGATGACTTGAGGAGTGGCGACGTTGCGCCGCGCACCGGCGTGGGCATAATCCCATTGGCGCTTGGTGAAGGCCGGCTTAGCGAACGTGTCTTTCCAGCCGAGCTGGTCCCAATAGGCCACCGCGAAATTGAGGGCCAGCACATCGGGCCGGGTAGCCGCCAGGATGTTGAGATTGGCGTCGGCCGGTGGGCAGGACGAACAGCCCTGGCTTTGAAACAGCTCGATCACCGTCGGGTGGGCCCGATCGGCGGCGAGGGCCGGCGCGGCGACAATCGCCAAGGCGCCAAGGGACAAAGCGCCAAGGAATAAGCCGCCAAGGGATAGGACGAGTCGAGTCTTCAAGGTCACGATGATCACTCCGTTGTTACGTCGATGACAAGGCCTTCGCTGATCCACTGGCCGAGCATGGCGCCGGCGCGCCTCGTGCCCCGATCCTGTCCCAGTTCAGCGACCAGGACCGCGCACATCTTCGCGAATGCCGCGCCATGGCCCAAAGCGCGAAGCGCATCGGCCTCCTGACGGTCGACCAGGCGGAAGCAGGACACATAATCCTGCCGCCAGACGATGATCGCGGCGTCGGTCGGCTGGGGTTCGACCGCGGGCGGAGAGGTGCCGGCCGACAAAGCGGAAAAGATCGCCGGCGCGTTGGTCGTCAGCCGGCGCACGGTCAGCGACGGGCTAAAGTGGATGATCGCGCAGTCCCAGTCGATTGTCAGCAAGCGCCCGGGTTGAATCGGATCGGCATCAGCCGCGACGAAGGCGCACTCCAGGTCGCTTTCGAGCCAGGCGAGTTCGGCGATTTCCGGATCGTTGAGGTAGACCTTTTCGAGGGTCGCCGGAAACTGGCGAGGGTAAGCGTCGAGCGACCAGTGGGCCGGCCGGGTGACGGCGATGTGACGCTCGGCAGCTTCGTGGAACGCACAGTCGCCCAACCAGGCGCGGGTGCGCGGAAAAGTTTCCTCGAGGCAGGCGGTCAGCTGGCAGCAATAATTATTGCGATAAACCGCCAGGCCGGCGTCGGCCCGTGGCGAATTGCCCGATTGATCGGCCATGCCGTCGGCGGCAATCCATTCGCACAATTCGCGCTGCAGTTGGGCGAGGTTCATGCCGCTAGCCGGGTGGAAGCGAGCAAGCGGGCGGTGCGAAGTTCGGCGAGCAGTTCGGCGAGTGGCGGAATCTGGTCGTCGCGCTCGATCATCGTCGCGACCGGCCCAACCAGCCGGATCGCTTGTTCGTAAAGCTGCCACACCGGCTCGGGCACTGACTGATCGTGGGTGTCGATGAGCAGGCCGTCGCCCTGGCTGTGCCCGGCAAGGTGGATCTGGCGAACGTGATGAGCGGGCAGCCCAGCGAGATAGTCGAGCGCGTCGAAGCCGTGGTTGGACGCGCTGACGAAGACATTGTTGACGTCGAGCAGCAGCCCGCAGCCGGTGCGCGCGCAGATCGCGTCGATGAATTGCCATTCGCTCATCGTCGAACCGTCGAAGGCCAAATAGCTGGACGGATTCTCGATCAACACGGCGCGACCCAGAACGTCGTGGGCGAGGGCGATGTTGGCACAGACGCAGTCGAGCGCTTCTTCGGTGTAAGGCAGCGGCAACAGGTCATTGGCGTGGAAACGATCGATCCGCGACCAGCTGAGATGGTCGGAGACGAACAACGGATCGACCTCGTCGACCAGCGCCCTGAGCCGTTCGAGATAGGCGCGGTCGAGGCCGTCGGCGGACCCGAGCGACATCGAAACGCCGTGCAGCGCCACTGGATAGCGCTCGCGGACCCGGCGCAATATGTCGCGCGGCCGACCGCCATCGACCATGAAATTTTCCGAAATGACCTCGACGAAATCGACCGCGACCTGGCGCTCGAGAAACTCGCCGTAATGCTGCTTGCGAAGGCCAAGGCCAAAGCCGGAGAAACTCGGAATAGCACAGGTCATGAGAGCGCTTTTCGAAAAAGGGGTGGCCCGGCCGGGAAGCGTGGCCGGGCCTGGAGAGCTTATTGCGGCGCCTTCAGACTGCCGCCATCGGCGGAGCACTGCTTGGCGGTCTCGGCCTTGAATCCCTGGCCCTTGCAGTCATTGAGGCCTTTGCAGTCGTGGTTGCCTGACTTGCAGTCCGACGTTCCCTTGCAGCTGTTGACGCCGTAACAGTGGACCAGTGTCGTGCTGTGCTTGGCGATCGCCGGCGTCGATGCAGTTGCGGACAAAGCGAGCAAGGCTGCGGTGGCGGCAATGCTCATGCCATTCTTAATCGGGTGCATTGGGTAACTCCTTAGAGAGGGCCTGATTGGCACCTCTTCTTCGGATCGGAATCGCGATCGGTTACCGGCCTTCGCTACCAGCGCAGAAAACGCGGGCCGACCAGCGCGCCGGCCCCTGCCGCAAGCCCAATTCCGAGCGTGTACCAGGTCAGCACGAAGATCGCCGAGACCTCGGGGCAATGGAGGCAATAGAGCGTCGCCGCCCACGCCCCCGCGGCAAATCCGGCGGCTGCGCCGGCTGCGCGCAGCCGGGTCGGGGCAAGCTTACGGAACGACCACAGCAGGCCGATGAAAATCGGTCCCGACAGCATCAGCACCAGCCACGGGCAAAGCTTCCACGTCCGGCCGAGCCACATCGCCAGCCAATCGCCCGGGGCGACGTGCGCCATTTCAATTGCGCCGACCACGGCGAGCGCCAGGAACGGAACGGCCAATAGCCACAAGGCGCGCAAGCTGGTCGCTTCGGGGCGTGCGAGGCGGGACACCAGGACGATCGAGCACAGGCCGAGCGACGCGGTGTAAATCCACTTCATCCAGAACGAGTAGCCATGCATCGCCAACGACAGGTCGGGCCGGACGCCGAGCCCGAGGACAACCAGCAACAAGGTGATCGCGCCGCCGGCGATAATGCCGAGCAGCAGGCGTCGCTTGACCGCCCGGCGCGGGACCGGCTTGATGCTGGTCGACAGCGTCGCAATGAGCGCGTCGGTATTCATAGCGTGTTGCCCTTGATTCGTGCGCTCAGCGCCTTGAGGCCGCGATGGATCGAAACCTTGACGTCGGATTCGCCAAGGCCGGCGCTGTGCGCGGTTTCGGCCACGCTCAATCCCTCGATGCGCGTGGCGCGAATGGCTCCGGCCTGTTTGGGCGGGAGGCCATCGAGCAAGCGGTCGATATCCATCCGGGCGTTGCTCGAGTCTTCGAACCCTTCGTCGCCCATCAGTTCGGCAACGCCGTCGATCGGGACATGCTGACGGACACGCCGGAAGTGGTCGATCATCTTGTAGCGCGCGATCGCGAACAGCCACGCTGAGAACACCCGGTCGCGCTCGAACGTCATGCGACGGGTGTGAATAGCGATCAGCGTGTCCTGCACCAAATCCTCGATTTCGTCGCCGCCGTCCGCAACGCGCCGGCGGTAAAAATTGCGGAGTAGTGGGACGAGCGCAGACAGCAGCGCGCCGTGGGCGATTGCATCGCCGTCCAGCCCGCTGATCATCCATGCCTTCAGCTGCTCTTCGCTTGTCCGCACCGTGTGCTCCCGAAGATGTCTTCGTAGCAACTACTGCCTTTGGTTACATGCCGGTCGAAAAATTACGGCGGCGCGGCGCCCAGTAACGCGACGCTTGTGACGATGGCCTTGTAACGATTCAGGCCGGTGCGTCGAACTGAGTCCCGTGATCTGGCAGCCCCGCCTCGCAACAGATCATGCTGCCGCGAAATATCGTCAGCGCAGCGAGACACAGCCAAGGATTTTCCAATGACCAAGACCAACGCCGCCGTCGCCGCGGCCCTCGCTTTTTCAATCGCTTCGGGCGTCGCGCCGTCGGCTGCCGCCGCGGCCGCGCCGGCGATGGAGAAATGCTACGGCATCGCGCTCGCCGGCAAAAACGACTGCAAGTCGGGTCCCGGCACGTCGTGCGCCGCCACCTCGCGAGTCAATTATCAGGGCAATGCCTTCAAGCTTACGCCGGCCGGCAAGTGCACCACGATCAAGACCCCCAAGGGCTTCGGATCGCTGACCCCGCGCACCTGATCCGATTTGGCTCACCCCGCACATTCGGGAGGGCCAGACCTTTTGCGCCTGGAGCATTGCGATGATTGCGTCCTTCCATAGATTTTGTCGCACGATCGGTGCGCTCGGCAGTCGCGTGCCCGACGCATTTTTGCTGCTGGTCGCCCGATTTGGAATCGCTGCGGTGTTTTTCCTTTCCGGGCGAACCAAGGTCGATGGCTGGTTGCACATCACGCCTGGCACCTACGAGCTGTTCCGGACCGATTATGCACTGCCCTTGGTCCCGCCCGAGATTGCGGCCCACGCCGCGACCTATTCGGAACATCTCTTTCCCATACTGCTGGTGCTCGGGCTGTTGACGCGGCCCGCGGCGCTGGCGCTGCTCGGCATGACCGCAGTGATCGAGATCTTTGTCTATCCGGACGCGTGGCCGACCCATCTCAGCTGGGCCGGCCTGCTGCTGCCGTTGGTGTTCCGCGGCGGCGGAGCCTGGTCACTCGACCGAATGCTGAGCGCTCGCCTGGGTCGGAGGCTCGCGCCTGATTGACGTCCCGCCCGATTGCGCGGAGCGGCGCGCATGGTCAGTCGCGAATCCTTGTGACGCCGACCTTGTCCCGCGGCGATGTGCGCACCTCCAAGCCGCCCAATCGCGCCTGCTGCCGGTTGGTCATTAGTTCGCCAAAGCGGCGCAAACGGCCCGCCTGATTCGGACCGCAAGGGCGAGCTTTTGCAGGCGGCGCAAAGGCTTAACAGCCGTTCATCTGGGCTTCAGGCGACGACCCTAGTTGACTGACGTTCCGGGGGTCAAACGGAGCGGCGACCGCCGCAGTTCGTCCTCATTCACGCCCGGCAAGGACGGCGACCACGGGTTCGCCGCCCTTGCCTCAGGCCAACACACCGCGTCCGGCCCATTCGGCTGGCGCCCTGAAGTCATGGGGAGTCATTTGAATGCGCTTTTTGCTCGCAACTACCGGCCTCGGCGCAATCGCCACGTGCCTGACCGCCGTTCCCGCCAACGCCGAAACGGTCATCAGCACGGCCATCACGACGCCTGTCCTGACCGGCACCGCCAACGACGATATCCGCATCAGCTCGACCGGTTCGGTCAAGCCGACCGGCGGCGCGGCGGTGACCATCAACAGCAACGACAGCGTCAAGAATGAAGGCGCCATCGCGATCATCGACGCCAATAATGCGACCGGCATCCTGGCCAACACCAATTTGTCGGGCGACATCACCAACGCCGGCACGATAACCACCGACGAGAATTACACGCCGACCGACACCGACAATGACGGCGACCTCGACGGCCCATTCGCGCAAGGCACCGGCCGCTTCGGCATCCACGTTCTGGGCGGTGGCACCTTCACCGGCAACGTCCTCAACAGCGGCACGATCACGGTCGAAGGGAATCAGTCGGCGGGAATCGCGATCGACAGCGCCCTGGTCGGCTCGCTCACCCAGACCGGCGGACTGATCACCGTGACCGGCAACGACAGCGCTGGCATTCGCGCCGCCGCCGTCAGCGGCAACGTCATCCTGTCGAACGGCGTAGTCGCGGTCAAAGGCCAGAATTCGATCGGCGTCGACCTGACCGGCAACATCGGCGGCGCGCTGGTCATCCAGAACGCGATCTCCGCCACTGGCTATCGCAACACGACCGCGCCCGCCGACGTCTCGAAGCTCGACGCCGACGACCTACTCCAGGGCGGTCCGGCGGTATCGGTCGCGGGCGACGTCGCTGGTGGCATTCTGCTCGACGCGCGCCCGGCCGACCTCGACCCGAACAACGCCGACGAGGACAATGACGGGATCCCCGACGCGAACGAATCGACCGCTGCGATCACCAGCTTTGGCGCCGCGCCCGCGCTGCGCATCGGGTCGGGCGCGGTCGACACGACGATCGGCGCGGTGGCGTCATCGACCGATGGCTATGGCATCGTGGTCAAGGGCACGGTGATCGGCAGCGGCGTCTACAAGGGCGTCAACGCCAGCGCCATTTTGGTCGGTGGCCTCGGCCATCTGGTCAATGTCGCGGGCGGCATGGGCATCTCCGGAACGGTCAGCGCCAGTGCGGTCGAAGGCAATGCGACCGCGATCCGCCTCGGCAGCGGCGCCAATGTCCCGGTGGTCAACATCAGCGGCAACGTCGGGGCGAGTGGCGGCGGTACCGCGAGCACCGGCGCGCAGACCATCCTGATCGAAGCCGGCGCCAATGTCGGGACGATCAAGAACAGCGGGACGATCCTCGCCGTGCGCGCCGGCACCGACGGCAGCGCGAGCGTGATCGTCGACCAGTCGGGCAGTTTGGCTTTGGTCGAGAACAGCGGCTCGATCGCCGTCACCGACTTCGCCACGCTGGCCGACAAAGCGGTCGCGATCGACCTACGCGCCAATACGACCGGCGCCACCGTCCGCCAGAACGCCGCGGCGACCGGCAAGCCGGCACCGGAGATCAAGGGCAACATTCTGTTCGGAAGCGGCGCCGATACGCTCGATATCCAAGCCGGCAGCGTGTTCGGCAAGGTCGACTTCGGCGGCGGCGCCGACGTGTTCAACCTCGCCGGCAGCTCGCTGTTCCGGGGCACGCTGGCCGGCAGTGCGGGCCTCGCTCTGACCGTCGGCACCGGCTCGACGCTCGACCTGCAGAACCTCGGGACGGTCGATCTGGCGTCGCTCAACGTGGCCACCGGCGGAACCATCGGAGTGACCATCGGCGCCACATCGAACACGCTCTACAACGTCGCCGGAACCGCCGATTTCGGCGCCGACAGCAAAATCTTGGTGACTCTCAACAGCGTCGCAACCGCAGTTGGCTCGTACACCATCATCGATGCTGGAACGCTGGTCGGGGGCGACAATCTGAGCAGCGTCGTGGCGACCCTGCCGTTCCTGTTCAGCAGCGATCTGACGACCTCGGCGGTCGACGGGACCGTGACCCTCGAGGTCAAGCAAAAGACCTCGGGCGAACTCGGTCTCAATTCGTCGGAAAGCGCGATCCTGCCGGCTGCGCTGGCCGCGGCCGACGCCGACTTGGGGATTGCCGGGATCTTCCTCTCGGCGGCCGACAGCGCGACCCTGCGCAATACGCTGCAGCAGCTCATGCCGGAGCATGCCGGCGGCGCGTTCGAGACCGCGACCAAGGGCTCGCGGCTGGTCAGCGGGTTGCTCGCCGACCCGCACGCCGCGGTCACCGAGCGCAATGGCATCGGACTGTGGTTGCAGCAAGTCGCCTGGGGAGCGTCCAAGTCGATCGGCGACACGGCGTCCTACAAGGTCAACGGCTGGGGCGCCGCGGGTGGCGTCGAGAAGTCGATCGGCGGGCTGGGCGCGGTCGGGCTGTCGGCAGCTTATTATTCGGGCAAGGACAATAAGGGCAACAACGAGCTGTTCAGCAACAATTATGAAGGCGGAGTCTACTGGCGCGGTGGGATTGGTCCGTTCCACGCGTTTGCGCGCGGCACGGTCGGGTCGATCCACTTCGACGGCACGCGCAATTTCTCGGCGCTGCTCAACACCGTCCAGGTCGAGCGCAGCGCCGACGGCAAATGGAACGGGACGCTCTATTCGGCCGTCGGCGGCGCGTCCTACGAACTGCGCACCGGCCGCCTGTCGATCCGCCCGTCGGCGATGATCGAGCATTTCAGCCTCAAGGAGAAAGGCTATTCCGAGACCGGGACGAGCCACGCCTTCAACCTCACGGTGCGCAGCCGCAGCAGCAGCGAAACCGCCGCCGATGGACTGCTGACGGTCGGCTATGACCTGCTTGGTCTGGACCCAGCGTCGGCTTGGTTGCGGGTAGAGGTCGAGGGCGGGTGGCGCCATATCCTGTCGGGCAAGCTTGGCGACACCGTCGCCTCGTTCGAAGGCGGGCAGCCGTTCACGCTGACGCCCGAACAGCGGACCAGCGGCTGGCGCACCGGCGTACGGCTGACCGGCGGCGGCAGCGGGGTCACCTTCACCGGCGAAGTCCTCGGCGAGGAACAGCGGGGCAAGGCGTCGCTCGGCGGCCGGGTCGGGGTCAGCTTCGCGCTGTGACGATCAGCGGGGCGCTGGCGGGAAGAGTATTTTCGCCAGCACCGCCCCACCTGCCGCGCCGAGTAACTGGGCGAGGATGAACGCCGGAACGTCGGCCGGTCGAATGCCCGAAAAGGTATCGGACAGACTGCGCGCGACCGTGATCGCGGGATTGGCGAAACTGGTCGACGAGGTGAACCAATAAGCCGCGGTGATGTATAGCGCGACGCTCGCCGGCACCCACGCTTGCCGGTGGCGGACGGTGCCTAGGATGGTCAGGATCAGGCCGAAGGTGGCGATCGCTTCGCCGAGCCACTGGCCGGCGCCGGAGCGCGGCTTGAGCGAATATTGGACCACTGCGAGGTCGAACATGAGGTGCGCGGCCCACGCGCCCAATATCCCGAACGCGAACTGGACGACGATGTAAGCGGCGGCGTCGCGCGCAGGCAGTTCGCGGCGGGCGGCAGCGACCAGCGACACCGCCGGGTTCATGTGCCCGCCCGAGACCGGGCCAAGCATCGTAATCAACACGAACAGCATCGCCCCGGTGGCGAGCGTGTTGCCGAGCAGGGCGACCGCGGCGTTTCCCGCCGACAGGTTGGCGGCCATGATGCCGGAGCCGATCACGGTCGCGAACAGGAAGAACGAGCCGAGGCCTTCGGCGACCAGCCGGCGGGTTAAGGGAGGCTGCTCAGGTGTCGCCATCGGCGTCTAGCGAATAGCCTTCGGAGCGGACCGTGCGGATGAGGTCGGGGGCCTGGTCTCTGGCCAAAGCGAGGCGCAGCCGGCGGACGTGAACGTCGACCGTGCGCAGTTCGATTTCCTCGTTATGCGGCCAGACCGCTTCGAGCAGCTGCTGGCGCGAGAACACTCGCTGCGGATTTTCGAGGAAATGACGCAGCAGGCGATATTCGGTCGGGCCGAGCGAGACCGGCTGGCCGTCGCGGCGGACGCGGTGGGCGACGACGTCCATCTCGATCCCGTGATAAGTGTGCTTCTTGGCCAGCAAATTGGGCCGCGAGCGGCGCAACAGAGCATTGGCCCGCGCGACCAGTTCCTTGGGGCTGAACGGCTTGGTCACGAAATCGTCGGCGCCGGTTTCGAGGCCGCGGATGCGATCGTCCTCCTCACCGCGCGCGGTCAGCATCATGATCGGCAAATTGGCGGTCGCCGGGCTGCGGCGCAGGCGGCGGCAGACCTCGATCCCGCTGATGCCCTCGATCATCCAGTCGAGAATCACCAAGTCGGGCTTGACCTCGTCGATCAGGATCAGCGCTTCGTCGCCGACCGCGGTGGTGGTGACAGTGAAGCCCTCGCGGCTAAAATGATATTTGACCAGCTCGGCAAGCGCCCGGTCGTCCTCGACCAAAAGCAGCCGCTTGGTGCCATTCTTGCCCATGTTCAGCCCGGCAACGTTTCGCTGCGGTTGCGGTCGGTCATGTGCTGCCCGGTCGCCGCGTAGAACACCATCTCGGCGATGTTGGTTGCATGATCGCCGACCCGCTCGAGGTTCTTGGCGACGAACAGCAGGTGCGCGGCGTGGCCGATAGTGTGCGGATTTTCCATCATGTGGGTGAGCAGGGTGCGAAAGATCGAATCGTAGAAATCGTCGACCGCGGCGTCGCGCTCGCACACCTGGATGGCGACTTCGGCGTCGCGCTGGACGAACGCGTCGAGCACGTCGTGGACCATGCCGGTGGCGATCCGCGCCATCTCCGGAAGCAGCGAGATGGGCTCGATCTTGCTCGCGCTTTCGATCAGCGGAACGCGCTTGGCGATGTTCTTGGCATAATCGCCGATGCGCTCGACCACGCCCGAAATCTTGAGAGCCGCGACGACGTCGCGCAAGTCGCCGGCCATCGGCGCCCGCAGCGCGATCAGCTGCACCGCGCGACGCTCGGTTTCGACTTCGAGCGCGTCGAGCTTGCGGTCGTTCTCGACCACCTTCAACGCGCCCTCGGTGTCGCGCTGGATGAGGCAGCGCATGGCTTCGCCGATGGAGTGCTCGGCAAGGCCGCCCATCTGGCTGATGAGTGCGCGCAGCCGGTCGATGTCCTGATCGAACGCTTTGAGCGTATGTCCGCTGGTCTGTTCCATGGCTTGCGCTCCGATCAGCCGTAGCGGCCGGTGATGTAATCCTGCGTTCGCCGCTGCGTAGGATTGGTGAAGATCTCGCTGGTCTTGCCGTACTCGATCAGCTCGCCGAGGTGGAAGAAGGCGGTGCGCTGCGAGACCCGCGCGGCCTGCTGCATATTGTGGGTGACGATGGCGATCGCGTAGCGGCCGCGCAGCTCGTGGATCAATTCCTCGATCTTGGCGGTGGCGATCGGGTCGAGCGCCGAACACGGCTCGTCCATCAGGATCACTTCGGGGTCGACGGCGATGGCGCGGGCGATGCACAGCCGCTGCTGCTGCCCGCCCGACAGCGAGATGCCGCTTTCGCTCAAGCGGTCCTTGACCTCGTCCCAGAGCCCGGCGCGCTTCAATGACTTCTCGACGATGTGCTCGAGCTCGGCTTTCGAATTGCCGAGCCCGTGGATGCGCGGACCGTAAGCGACATTCTCGAAAATCGACTTGGGGAACGGGTTGGGCTTCTGGAACACCATGCCGACCCGCGCGCGCAGCTGGACGACGTCCATGCCGGAGCTGTTGATGTCCTCGCCGTCGAGCTCGATGTGACCGGTGACCCGCGCCGTCGGGATGGTGTCGTTCATCCGGTTCAAGGTGCGCAAGAAGGTCGATTTGCCGCAGCCCGACGGCCCGATGAAGGCGGTCACGCGATCGTCGTGGATGTTGATCGAGACGTCCTTGAGCGCTTGCTTGTCGCCGTAGAACACGCTGACTTCATGGGCGCGCATCTTGGGCGTGCGGGCCGAGTCCAGCTCGACCTTGTCGGTCGGATCCGCGGCCGGAAGCGCGCTGTGGATGTCGGGCACGATTTCGTCGCCGGACGGAACCGGATCCTCGGTCGTGGACGGGCCTTGCCGATGAGCGTCCGCGGCAATGGCCGCAGACGGCGTCGGCACCGCCGTCGTCGAAGAGATAGGCATCTTTTCTTTCATTAGGATCACCAGCGCTGCTCGAAGCGGTTGCGGAGATAGATAGCGAGGCCGTTCATCACCAGCATGAAGAGCAGCAGAACGATGATTGCTGCGCTGGTTTTCTCGACGAAGCCGCGATTGACCTCGTCCGACCAGAGAAAGATCTGGACCGGCAGCACGGTCGCGGAATCGGTGATCCCGCTCGGCGGCGCGGCGATGAATGCGCGCATGCCGATCATCAGCAGCGGCGCGGTTTCACCCAGCGCACGGGCCATGCCGATGATCGTGCCGGTCAGGATTCCGGGCAGAGCGAGCGGCAGCACGTGGTGGAACACAACCTGCATCTTGGACGCTCCGACGCCGAGCGCGGCGTCGCGGATCGACGGCGGCACCGAGGTCAATGCGTTGCGCCCGGCAATGACGATCACCGGCATGGTCATCAGTGCCAGCGTCAGCCCGCCGACCAGCGGCGCCGAGCGCGGCAGGTGCATGACATTGAGGAACACCGCGAGGCCGAGCAGCCCGAAAATGATCGACGGCACCGCGGCGAGATTGTTGATCGACACCTCGATCGCATCGGTCCAGCGGTTGCGGGTTGCGAATTCTTCGAGATAGACGGCAGCCAGGACGCCGACCGGGAAAGCCAGTACGATGGTCACCAGGATGGTCAGGAAGGTGCCCTTGAGCGCCCCCCAGATCCCGACCGCGGACGGGTCGGTGGCATCCGACTCGACTAGGAAATCCTTGTTGATGGTGCGCTTGAGCGCGTGCTTCGACTGCAGCTGCTCGACCAGTTTCTCGCTGGCCGCATCGCTGTCGCGCTTGGCGGCGACGTCGATCTTGCTGCCGACCGGGAGCCACAGGGTCGCGGAGCGGCCGAGCAGTTCCGGATCGCGGATCAGCTGGCGCCCGAGCGAGCGGATGGCGCCGGTCCCGAACAGCTCGTCGGCGTCGGCCCCGTAGGTAGCGACCGCGGCCTTGACCAGGACGCCCTCGAGGTCGGCGCCGGCGACGACGTCATTGGCGTCGCCGCCTTTGAGCGCGGCCGGGTCGAGGATCAGGTCGGAGCGGGGGAAATCAATCGGCACCGCCGCCTGATATTGGGTGAAGCCGCTCAGCCCTTTCCATGACATGTCGAACAACAGGAAGGCGAGGAACAGCGCCGACAGGCCGACCGCGAACAGGCCGGC
The DNA here is from genome assembly GCA_039931595.1 of Sphingomicrobium sp. Lineage (GTDB taxonomy): Bacteria > Pseudomonadota > Alphaproteobacteria > Sphingomonadales > Sphingomonadaceae > Sphingomicrobium. The sequence goes on along the minus strand of JBDTRT010000001.1, from coordinate 6,289 downwards.
GAAGCGGAACCGCCGCTCGGCCGCATAGCGCTTGCGCAGTCGCGTGTCGGACGAGTGGCGCGGGCGGGTTGGGGCGGCGCTACTCATACGCTTCGCGGTAGCGCCGGACGACGGTCAGCGCGATCAGGTTGAGGACCAAAGTGATGATGAACAGGGCGAGCCCGAGCGCGAAAGCGGCGAGCGTCTTGGCGCTGTCGAATTCCTGGTCGCCGGTGAGCAACTGGACGATCTGGGTGGTGACGGTGGTGACGCTTGCGAACGGGTTGGCGGTGAGGTTGGCGGCAAGCCCGGCGGCCATCACCACGATCATGGTTTCGCCGATCGCGCGGCTGACCGCGAGGAGCACGCCGCCGACCACGCCCGGAAGCGCGGCCGGAAGGACCACGCGGCGGATGGTTTCCGACTTGGTCGCGCCCATCGCCAGCGAGCCGTCGCGCATCGCCTGCGGCACGGCGGCGATCGAATCGTCGGCCATCGAGCTGATGAACGGGATGATCATGATGCCCATCACCAGGCCGGCCGCCAGAGCGCTCTCGCTGCTGGCCGATGTCATGCCCAGCGACAAGCCAAGGTCGCGCACGCGCGGAGCGACCGTCAAGGCGGCGAAATAGCCATAGACCACGGTCGGTACGCCGGCGAGGATCTCGAGGATCGGCTTCATCCACGAGCGGAACCGGGGGTGGGCGTATTGGGTCAGATAAATCGCACTCATCAGCCCGAGCGGAATGGCGACGATCATGGCGATGATCGCGCCGATGAAGATCGTCCCCCAAAACAGTGGGATCGAGCCGAATGCGCCGGACGAGCCGGCCTGGTCGGCGCGCAATGCGGTCTGCGGGCTCCACTGCGTGCCGAACAGGAAGTCGCCGACTGGCACCAGCTTGAAGAAGCGCAACGATTCGAACATCAGCGAGAGGACGATCCCGAGCGTCGTCAGAATCGCGATCAGCGATGCTGCGATGAGCAGCGCCATCAGCCATCGTTCGACCCCGGTTCGCGCTCGAAACTGCGCATTGGTGCGGCGTAGGGCGAATGCCGCGGCTGCGAGCGTGAGCAGGATGGCGATGCCACCGCCGATCGTCGCAAACCGGCTTTCCGCCTCGAGGAAGCGCGGGACGAGGCCGGCGGATTCGGGATTGAAGCCGGCGTCGCGCTGGCCGGCGGCGATCTCGCTGGCTTCCGACAGGATCGATTCGCGCTGCATATCGAACGCCGGCAATGCGCGGCCTTCGGGCGTGGCGAGGACGGCCTGGGTGACCAGCTGCGACTGGACCGGCGACCAGATGGCGAGGAACAGCAGAGCGGGCAGGGCCGCCCACAGCGCCGCATAAGCGCCGTGATAGACCGGCAGCGAATGGAGCCGCGTGCTGCCGCGCAGACGGCTCGCCCGCGAAAATCCGAGCCAGGCAGCAATCGCCGTAATGGCGACGACCGCGGCGAGCGCAATGGTCAGGTTCATTGCCCCCGCCGCCGTTCGCTTACTTCAGGGTCGACGGATCGAGCGGGGTCAGTGCGCTCGACTGCGCGGTGGCCGAGCTGGCATCGGCGCCGCCGAACGGGACCAGGCCAATCCGCTCGAGCGCGCCGCCCTTGCTCCACGCCTTGGCGTAAGCCGCGATCAGATCCTTGATCTTGGGCTTGGCCACCATGTGCTCGCCCTTGACGTAGACGTAGAGCTTGCGCGCGCCGGGGTAGGAGAGGTCGCTGATGGTCGCCTCGGTCGGCGTGACGCCGGCGACCTGGACCGGGCGGACCTTGTCGGCATTCTCGGCCAGATAACTGAAGCCGAGGACGCCGAGCGTGCCCGGGTCGGCGGCGACCTTCTGGACCAGCAGATTGTCGTTCTCGCCGGCTTCGACGAAGGCGCCATCTTCGCGCACCTTGGTGCAGATGTCCTTGTGCTTGGCTTCGTCGGTCGCCTTCAATGCCTTCATCGCCGGATCGGTCTCGCAACCCTTGGTCAGGTAGAGATCGGCGAGGCTGTCGCGGGTGCCAGACGTCGGCGGTGGGCCGAGCACGCGGATCTTGGTCGCGGGCAACGACGGATTGACGTCATGCCAGGTCTTGGCGGTGTTGGCGCCCTTGCCGAACGGGTTGGCGGCGAGCGCCTTGTAGATGTCGGCCTGGGTGAGGTTCATCGGCTGCGAACTGTTGGACTCGATCAGCGTCAGGCCATCGATGCCGATCGGGACTTCGATGACATCCTTTGCGCCGGCCTTGAGGCACGCGTCATATTCGCTTTTCTTCATCGGCCGCGAGGCGTCGACGATGTCGGGGAAGGTGCTCCCGACGCCGGCGCAAAACAGCTTCATTCCGGCGCCAGTGCCGGTCGATTCGACGATCACGCTGGTCCCGGCGTTGGTCCGCTGGAAGGTCTCGGCGACCGCCTTGGTGAACGGATAGACGGTCGACGAACCGACGATCTTGATCTGCTCAACGGAGCCCCCGGAGCTATTGCCTCCGCAGGCGGTCAGCATTCCGGCAACGGCGATCACGGGTATAAAGTGGGTCATTGTCACTCCCTTGTCGAGCAAGGCCTTGGGCAAGGCCGTTCGAGGCCGCCTTAGACGGGGCATCTGACTGGGTCGTGACAGTTTTATTACACTATTGTGACAGCGGCCTAGGGCGCCGCCGGCAGCCGCACCACGACTTCGGTCCCGGCGCCGACTTCGCTGCGGATATCGAGCGTGCCGCGATGGCGTTCGACGACGTGCTTGACGATCGCCAGCCCGAGGCCGGTGCCGCCGGATTCGCGGCTGCGGGCGGCATCGACGCGATAGAATCGCTCGGTCACCCGGCGCAGGTGATCGCGCGGGATGCCGGGGCCGTTGTCGGCGACCAATAGCTGGACCGATCCGCCCTGACTGCTGACCGCCACCCGGATCGTGCATTCGCCGCGCTCGCAGCCGTAGCGAATGGCGTTGGTCAACAGATTATCGAGCAATTGGGAGAGCTGGGCGTGGTCGCCGAGGATCGCCGGCAGGTCCGGTTCGACATCGAGCTGGATGGTGCATCGGTCGGAATTCGCCAGGTGCGCGGCACTGTCGACCGCGCTCGCCGCGACTTCGCCGATCGCGACGCTGCCGCCGGGGGCGACGAAGCGGCCTGCCTCGATCCGCGACAGGCTCATCAAATCCTCGATGATGCGCAGCATCCGCTTGGCCTCGCCGCGGATGATCGACCCGAACTTCGAGCGTAGCCCGGTGTCGAGCTCGGCCTCGTCGGCGAGTGTTTCGGAGTAACCGAGGATGGTCGAGAGCGGCGTGCGCAATTCATGGCTGGCGTTGGCGACGAAATCGACCCGCATCTTCTCGGCCGCGATGGTCGCCGAACGGTCGATCAGCCGGACCAGCAGCAAGCCTTCGTCGATGCGCCGGATCGACAGGTTCCACGGGCGACCGATCTGGCCGATCCCGGTGATGTCGACGTCGCCGGTCTGGCCCGGCAGGATATGCTCGAGCGCCTGCGGATGGCGGATCGCGAAGCGGATATCGCTCCGTTCGATGGAGTCGCCGAGCAGCGCCTGGGCGGCCGCATTGGCGAGCAGCACGATCCCGGAATCGATGACCATCGCCGGTTCATCCAGCGCTTCGAGGAACAGGCGGAGGTCGGCGGGCACCATGGCACTGGTCTTTAGCCGATCGATCAACGGGACGCATCCGAAGTGCAAAGAAAAGACCCCCTCGCCGGGTGGGCGAGGGGGCGCCTTGTCAGTCGGGGAGGGACCTCAAGGCTAAAAGTCGATTTGCGCGCGCATGGCGAAGACGTCGCTGTCGAAGTCCCGCTTGTTGATCGGCTCGGTGGTTGAACCGAACGGGAACATGCCAAGCTGGGCCTGGGTCGGATCGACTGCCGTCGACAGTGTCGGGCGCGGCCCGCCGGTCACGTTGACGTGGGCATATTGGGCCATGAAGCGGACGTAGTCGGTCGGATTCCAGATCAGGCTCGCCTGATAGGCGATCTGCTTGCCGCCATTGACGTAGAACGGCGCGGTGACCGCCGAAGAGCTGCCGTCGACCCGGTCGCTGAGGGTGAGATAGTCGATCCGGCCGTTGACCTGGAAGGCACCCCAGCCACCGTCGTTGAAGGGCTTGAGGACCTTGATCCGGCCGAAGCTGCCACCCTTGTAGGAGCGGGTTTCGCCGGTCAGGAAGAAGCCGACTTCGGCATAACCGCCCCAGAAACTGGGATTGCCGTTGAGCGGGCTCCCGGTGGCCACGTCGTTGCTTCCGAGATCGGCATTGATGGCCGCGATTTCGGAGGCATTGAGTGCGTTACGCACCCACACCTTTTGCGCTTCTGCGGCAAAGTGGACGCGCTTGACGATTGCAGCAGCTTCGATGCCGACGATGTCGTCGCCCTTGGCCGCGAGGCTGCCGGTGCTGATGAAGCGCTGGTCGGTCAGCTGGGTGGTCGGCCGGGCCTGGTAGTTGCGGCCCATCGCCTCCCTCTTGTTGGTGCGATGTTCGAAATTCGCGCCAAGGTGGAGGCGGGTCGTTCCAACCGTCGGCGAAAACACGCCGCGGGCGGCGAAGTCCCAGCCGGTGCGGGAGAAATCGCCATTGTTCATTTCTTCGCTGAACAGGCCGGCCTGGACGAGCCACTTATCCGACACCTTGTCGTTGGCGATCAGCGCGGCGCCGATGCGGCGGTTGTGGCCGAACGCATCGGTGATCCCGGCACGCTCCATGAACGAGGTATATTTGGAGCTGGTCATCGTCTCGAGGCTCGAGAACGGATAGAAATATCCGACCTGAACGGTGATCGGCGCCTTCTTGAAGTCGTACGCCAGGAACACGTCCTCAAAGTCGATCGCGTTCTGCACGAAGTTGAACTCGGCGCTGTAGCGGAAGCCGCCTGGGATCGTCCCCTCGGCGCCGATTGTCAGACGCCGGGGACGCGTGTTCCAGCCGAGGTTCTGATAATTGAGGCCACCAAGGATCGTACCGCGCCGCTCCTCGCCGTTGGGGAAGCCGACGTAGCCGGCGTCATATTGCAGCAGGCCCTTGGGCTTGAACGACCAGCCAGCTTCCTTGTCCTCGATCAGCGGCCCGCCCTTCCACGACGGGGTGACCTTGACCATCTGCGCCTTGACGCCCTCGAGCGCTTCCTGAAGCGCTTCGACCTGGGCCTGGAGAAGCTCGATCTTGGCCTGGGCGTCGTCGACCGTGCCGGCTTCAGCGATCGCGGCATCGGCGGTCGCGTCAGACGGATCGGGTTCGGTCGGCTCCTGCTGGGCGGCCGGCGGCTCCTGCGCGAACGCAGGGGCCGAAAAACATACCGCGGTGCTACACAGGATCGCCGCGAAAATCTTCTTGCGAGTCATTTTAAGTCCCTTTCCCCCGGCCTCCTTGGGGAGGCCCTTGCGCCCGCCGTCATCGGCGGACGCGTCCGTGATCATGATTGGTGAATGACGAGCCCTATTTGAGGCTCGCGAGATTGAGTGGTGCCAGCGACCGCGCGGCGGTCTGACTGTGCGCGCGGACATTGTTGGGAGAAGCGATCAGGCCAGCGCGGAGCAGATAGCCCTGCGGTCCGAATGTGCTTTCCTTGGTGAATTCGGCGACGAACGCGCGCACCGCCGGGATCGCCGCGACATGGGCGTTCTTGACGTAGACGTAGAGCGGCCGCGCACCGGGGTATTTGAAGGCGCTGATCGACTGATAGGTCGGCGACACGCCGTTGATCTGGAGTCCCTTCAGCTTGTCGGCATTCTCTTCGAGATAGGAGTAGCCAAAGATGCCGATGGTGCCGGCGTTGGCTTCGAGCTTCTGAACGATTAGATTGTCATTCTCTCCGGCCTCGATAAATCCGCCGTCTTCGCGCATGCCCGTGCAAATCGCCTTGTATTTGTTCTCGTTGCTCTTCTTCAGGGCGGTCATGCCGGCATTGGTTTCGCAACCGGCGGACATGATCAGTTCGCCCAGTGCGTCGCGCGTGCCGCTGGTCGGCGGCGGGCCGTAAACGCGGATCGCAATCGCCGGATATCTGGCGTTGATGTCTTTCCACGTCTTCGTCCGGTTGGGCTTGCCGAACGGGGTCTTGGCCAAGGCCATGTAGATTTCCCGCGTGGTCAGTCCAGCCAAAGGTGTGTTTCGAGCGGTCGCAAAGGCGATGCCGTCGATCCCGACCTGGATCTCGGTGATCTTGGTGACGCCGTTGGCGGCGCACAATTTGGCTTCGGACGCCTTCATCCGGCGCGAGGCGTTCTCGATGTCCGGGAAACGCTCGCCGACGCCGGCGCAGAACAGCTTCATGCCGGCGCCGGTGCCGGTCGATTCGATGATCG